>NZ_JBDWHW010000124.1:0-8093 GCF_039975035.1 Hoeflea sp.
CGGAGGTATCCGGTTCAGGCTTCTTGGCTTTGGCCGGGCCCTTGCCGGCCGGCGGCTTGCGCGTGGTCGTTCTGGCGGTTGCGGTCTTGGCCTTGGCCTTGGCCGGCGCACGCTTCCTGGCGGGAGCCTTTTCCTTCTTCGGCTTGACCGGCACTTCCGCTGGAATCGCCTCGAGGATCAGCCCCCTGGTGCCGTTGTCCTTGTCACCCACGGTGACCTTGACCGTGCCGCCCTGCTTGAGCTTGCCGAACAGCAGCTCATTGGCAAGCTCCTTCTTGATGTTCTCCTGGATGACCCGGCCCAGCGGCCGCGCGCCCATGCGTTCGTCATAGCCCTTTTCGGCAAGCCAGGCGATCGCGTCTTCTCCGAGATCAAAGGTGACATTGCGCTCGGCCAGTTGTGCCTCAAGCTGCATGACGAATTTCTGCACCACCATGTGGATGACAGTCGTCGGCAGGCTGCCAAACGGGATGATCGCATCAAGACGGTTGCGGAACTCCGGCGTGAACAGCCGGTTGATCGCCTCCATGTCGTCGCCTTCGCGCTTGGTGGAACCAAAGCCGATGGCCGCCTTGGCCATGTCGGATGCGCCGGCATTGGTGGTCATGATCAGGATCACATTGCGGAAGTCGATCTTCTTGCCGTTGTGATCGGTAAGCGAGCCGTGGTCCATCACCTGCAACAGGATGTTGAACAGATCCGGATGGGCCTTTTCGATCTCGTCAAGCAGCAGCACGCAGTAAGGATGCTGGTCGACGCCGTCGGTCAGCAGACCGCCCTGGTCGAAGCCGACATAGCCCGGAGGCGCACCGATCAGCCGCGAAACAGTGTGACGCTCCATGTATTCGGACATGTCGAAGCGCAACAGTTCGACGCCCAGCGACGCGGCAAGCTGCTTGGCGACTTCGGTCTTGCCGACGCCGGTGGGGCCGGAGAACAGATAGGAGCCGATCGGCTTGTCGGGTTCACGCAAGCCCGCGCGCGCCAGACGGATCGCCGCAGTCAGGGCATCAATCGCCGTGTCCTGGCCATAGACAACCGAACGCAGTTCCTTGTCGAGATTGGCGAGAACGGCGGTATCGTCCTTGGACACTGTCTTGGCCGGAATCCGGGCCATGGTGGCGATGGTATTCTCGATCTCGATGTCGGTGAGCAATTTCTTGCGGCTCTTTTCAGGAAGCAGCATTTGCGCCGCACCGGATTCATCGATCACGTCGATCGCCTTGTCAGGCAATTTCCGGTCGGTAATGTAACGCGCAGAGAGTTCAACGGCGGCCTTGATGGCCTCATCGGTGTAGCCGACCTTGTGATAGGCTTCGAAATAGGGTTTGAGGCCCTTGAGGATCTCGATCGCATCCGGAATTGTCGGCTCGGCAACGTCGATCTTCTGAAAGCGGCGCACAAGGGCCCGGTCCTTCTCGAAGAACTGGCGGTATTCCTTGTAGGTGGTCGATCCGATGCACCGTATCGCGCCGGAAGACAAGGCCGGCTTGAGCAGGTTGGAGGCGTCCATTGCCCCGCCTGATGTGGCGCCAGCACCGATGACGGTGTGGATCTCGTCGATGAACAGCACGGCACCGGGCAGATCCTCGAGTTCCTTGACCACCTGCTTGAGGCGCTCCTCGAAATCACCGCGATAGCGGGTGCCGGCCAGCAGCGAGCCCATGTCGAGCGAATAGATCACCGCATCGGCCAGCACGTCAGGCACATCGCCCTCGACAATGCGCTTGGCCAGACCTTCGGCAATCGCGGTCTTGCCGACGCCGGGATCACCGACATAGAGCGGGTTGTTCTTGGATCTGCGGCACAGGATCTGGATGGTGCGGTTGACCTCTTCCATGCGGCCAATCAACGGATCGATCTTGCCGGTCTTGGCCTTCTCGTTGAGATTGACACAATAGGCGCTGAGCGCATCCTGGCCCTTTTTCTTGGCCCCCTCCTCGCCGACGGAATCGGGCTTGACGGAATCCGGCTCGGGCTCCTCTGAGCCGCGGACCGGCCGGGCCTCTTCGGCACCGGGGCGTTTGGCTATGCCGTGGGAGATGAAATTGACCGCGTCATAGCGGGTCATTTCCTGCTCCTGAAGGAAATAGGCGGCGTGGCTTTCGCGCTCGGCGAACATCGCCACGAGCACATTGGCGCCGGTGACTTCCTCGCGGCCCGACGACTGGACATGAATCACCGCACGCTGGATGACGCGCTGAAAGCCCGATGTGGGCTTGGAATCCTCGTCATAGCCGGTGATCAGGTTGCCGAGTTCCTTGTCGACATAATCGCTGACCGTGCGGCGCAATTGTTCAAGATCGACGTTGCAGGCGCCCATGACCGCAGCGGCGTCGGGATCCTCGATCAAGGCCAGCAACAGATGCTCAAGCGTGGCATATTCATGATGCCGCTCGTTGGCATAGGTCAACGCCTGATGGATCGCCTTTTCGAGACTGTGTGAAAAGCTAGGCACTGTTCAGGTCCTCATTTCTTTTCCATCACGCATTGCAGCGGATGGTGATTTTCTCGGGCGAAATCCATGACCTGGGTCACTTTGGTTTCAGCCACCTCGTAGGTAAATACGCCGCACTCGCCGACCCCGTGATTGTGGACATGAAGCATGATACGCGTGGCCTGTTCCCGGTCCTTCTGGAAAAAACGTTCAAGCACATGAATCACAAACTCCATCGGAGTATAGTCGTCATTCAGCAAAAGCACCCGGTACAAGCTCGGCTTCTTTACCTTCGGTTTGGTCCGGGTGATGACGGACGTGCCCCTGTCTGCCCCTCCGTCTCCGGTTTTCTTGTCCGCCTGTAAGCGTGTCCGGTTCGCGCTGTCGTTCACTCTGGCCATTTCCTGTCATTTCCAACCGGCGCAACGCATATCGAAGCACCAGACATTGTTCTTAACTTAATCTTTCCTGCGGCGATTTTAAGCCCCCTTGTCGAGGGAAGATAGAGATTTCGCGCCATAGTCAAGAACACGAAAAACCCGGCCACATAAATATGCGACCGGGCTGCTATCATGTCGGACATTCGCCGCGCAGAAATTGCGGCGATTTATTTTCAGGCCGAGACCTTGGCGGCAGCGGCTTCGAAAGGCTTGTAGGCTTCCTTGGCGAGGTCGGTGTAAAGCTCGCCCATCTTGGTGGCCTGGGCAACAAAAGTTTCGTAAGCCGACTTCGCGTATTCGGTCTGGATTTCGATGGCCTTGTCGAGGCTCTTGGCCGAAACCAGCTTTTCAGCGGCGGCTGTGCCGTCTTCATAGGACTTCTTGGAGTATTCGGTTGCTTCAGCAGCGATCTGCTGGAAACCCTTGGTCATCGACGAAACCGTGGTCAGCATGCTGTCCATGGCTTCTTTGCTCATCTGAGAAGTGCTGTCAAAGTTCATCATGTCGGAAATTCCTGTCTTTGGAGAAGTTGGTCCATTGTATTTAGGTGCACTGCACAAGATTGTCAAGAGTATTGTGCAGCGCACCAAACCTTGAGAGCCACCATATTTATCCGATTGGGCCGTATTGGAACGGGTTGAACCCAAAACCGGACGGAATCTCGCTTACCCGTGGAAAGGAATGGTTCATCATAAACGGATTGGTAACGACGTGTGGATAGGATTCAACCTAATGGCTGATCAAGGAGGGCGTCAGTCAGAAACCCTTTCTTCCGCCTGTTCATGAGTGAGTTGCCGTGTACCAGCGTAAATCCAGTTTTGTTTCCTGTCTTGCCTCCATTCCGTCAACCGCGTTTCGCCTGATTGCCCTGATCGGCATTTCCCTGGCGCTGGGAAGCGCGCCGGCGAATGCAAATCCGAAATATTCGGGTATCGTCATCGACGCCAAGACAGGAAAGACACTCTACGCCAATGATGCCGATGAGCTGCGCTATCCTGCCTCGCTCACCAAGATGATGACCTTGTACTTGACGTTTGAGGCACTCAACCGCGGCACCATCAAGCTGGGCACGCGGATCAAGTTCTCCGCCAATGCCGCCAAGGAGCCACCAACCAAGCTCGGTGTCGGCGTAGGCAAGTCGATCACGGTTGAACAGGTGATCTACGCGCTGGTGACCAAGTCGGCCAATGACGCCTCCACGGCCATCGCCGAACATCTGGGCGGCTCCGAAGCCAAGTTCGCGGCCATGATGACCGCCAAGGCACGGGCTCTGGGCATGTCGCGCACCACCTTCCGCAATGCGCACGGTCTTCCCAACTCCAAGCAGGTCACCACGGCCCGCGACATGGCGACGCTGGGAATCGCGCTTCGTGAACACTTTCCGCGCCAGTACAAGTATTTCTCCACACGGTCGTTCAAATTCGGCGGCAGCAACATGGCCAACCACAACAGGCTTTTAGGTGTGGTGCGCGGCGTCGACGGCATCAAGACCGGGTACACCCGCGCATCCGGGTTCAATCTGGTCGCCTCGGTGGAAGATCGCGACCGGTCGATCGTCGCGGTCGTCATGGGTGGACGCACCGGCGCCAGCCGAAACGCACAAATGAAGGACCTCATCTCGCGCTATCTTCTCAAGGCTTCGCCCCGCGGCAAGGGCAATCTGATCGCCAGGGGCGCCGTGGCAGCGACCGCCATAGCCGAACTCGAATTGCCCAAGGTCGGACCGATTCCCGAGCAACGCCATGGAACAGGCGGGCGTATCGCACTGGCCTATGCCGCCCCCTCGCCGGCGCCGGTTGTCGGCCGCGAGGCTCTGGCGAAATCGCTGCAGGCCCAGAAAGTTGCGATCCCCGTGCCCGCCCCGGCCTATATCCCGCCCATGCCGGTGGAGACTGCGTCCATTGGTTCGATCGACCCGGTGACGACCGCCTCGACTGCAGCGATGAGCGGCTGGATGATCCAGATCGGCGCAATGCCTGATCGCGACGCGGCGCTGAAGCTGCTGGCCCGCGCTCAGGACAAGGGTGGCAAGGCGCTCAGGGACGTTCAGCCCTTCACCATGGCCTACGCCAAGAACAATGAACAACTGTACCGCGCCCGCTTCGGCGGATTTGACGGTCAGTCTTCCGCTGCAAGCGCCTGCAAGGTGCTGGAGAAGAAAGGGTTCGCCTGCTGGGCAACCGCCAACTGATCCGCATCGCCTGTTTGGCGTTGCGGCCGGAAATCCCAATTCCGGAGACATCCACGTTTTTGTATTGCGTATTCGGGGAAATCAGTCATGTCGACTCAAGAGAACAGTTTTGGCTTCGTTGATGCGGCCAGCAAGAAACGTCGAACCGCCCGTATCGGGATGCATCCGCTTCATGAGGCGGCGATGCGCCTCGCGGATCTCGGTTTCACTCGCCCCCGCAGCAAGACCAAGGATCTCGTAGGCCTCCTGCTGTGTCATGGCGCCCGGGCCTGGCGCAGTTCCCAGCCCCGGGCCTTCATCCGCGTCAAAGCCGCCACGCCAGTCGGGTATGCGGCGGTCAAGATACGCCTCCAGTAACCCGAGACTTTCGGCATCGCGTGACAATTCGGAATGCAGCTGGACGAGCTCGGCCTCCTCCAGCGCATCGAGTTCCCTGCCTTCAAAACTGCCGGCGAGAACAAGTCCGTTCATGGCACCGCTATCAAGATCGAGCTCCATTTCAAGCGCTGCGGAGCGAACGTAGGACTGGCCTCCGGGCTGGCGCGTGGCGCGGGAGGCACTACGGGCGCGACTGAACAGCATCGCGGCGAAACCCAGCAGCGGCACGCCAAGACTGACGCGGCCAAACAGGGTCATGACGATACCCAGCCCTGCCAATGTCACCGGAAGACCATAGCGCAGCGTGTTGGCAAGCGCGGACGGCTTGACGCTCAAGACCCCGGCGAGCACCGCTGCCAGGATCAGGAATCCGCCAAAAAACACGGCGATCGGACTCATGAGTTTCTGGCTCCATTGTTTCCGGAACGATCCTTGCCGCCTGATCTGGACGGGCCCATCTGCTCAAGCAGCAGCCGCGCCGCCGACCCGCCGGACTTTTCCAGTGCGGGACGCCCGCCGGTGGCGTAAGCGGCAACTGCGCGCAACAAGGCCGCCAGTTCGGCGGCGGCGTTCTGGTCGAAGCGGACATAGGCGCCACCGGTGACCCGGGCGATTTCACGAAAACCCATGGCGGCGGCGGGGTCATGGCCTTCATGAAACATGAAACACGGCACTTTGCGCAGCGCCAGTTCACCGGCAAGCATGGCAAGCTCGTCGATATTTTCTTCCATGGCGTCGCCGATATAGACCAGGGCGCTGACCGGGCGGGATTTTGCCTCACCTGCGACATGGCGCAGCACGCGGCCGATCTGGGTCTGGCCACCGCGGCAATCGATACGGGTCATCAGGTCGGCAAGCTGGCGCGTGTCGTTGACCCAGCGCGAAGCGCGGCATTCGCCAAGCCCGCGGAAATAGACCAGTTGCACGGAGAGTTGCGCGGACTTGCCGACGGCGTCAAACATTTCCGCCTGCAATTTGCAAGCGCTGTCCCATGTTGGCTGACGGCTCATTGTGGCGTCGAGCGCAAAAGCCAGGCGCCCCGAGCCTGCAGAACCAGGAACAAGGGATTTGGCGGCGGACAGAAATGCGGCAATTTCGGACCCCGAAGACGCGGGCGCGCTCACAGGGCCCGCAGTGACGCTGCGCTTTGATACCGCCTTGTCTGATCCGGTCTTGTCTTTCGCCATCGTTGAGCTGTTTTACCTTCGGATTGATCTGATCGCCACTTTTGCGGCGCCGTCAACCAATGTGGCGTTTTGCGCGACGAACACAAGGGTCGCGCAGTCCGCTGCTTGCTTCACAGAAGTCCCAGGCCTGCGAGTTCCCGGCGAAGTTCAGCCGGAAGATCGCCAGCCTCGGTGCCACCGGCGCCCAAATCCGGCGGCGCATCATACGGATCAAGATAGCGCCAGCCCTGGAACGGACGGCGCGGCGCCCACGAAGTCTCGTGCAAAACCGGCTCAAGCACCAGATGACAACGGGAAATCCCGTCGCCATCGGTAAACGGGCGGATATCGAGAAATCGCTGGCGTGCCTGGATATTGCCCTTGATCACCCAATACAGCGACCCGCCGTCGAGCAGTTCGGCAGCGCGTTTGGGGACCATGCGGGTGGTGTGAAACTGTTCGGGCGTCTGCCCTGCGGCTTTCATCGCCGCCAGACGGCGCTCGACCCAGTCCTGCTGGTCTTCAACGCTTTCGGCGCCGACGCATAATTTGAGAAGATGAAGTGCCATGGATATTACATCGGGTGCGGCTGGTCCCGGGTCAACCCGCAGACCGGCGAAAGCCCATATCGTCCACAGGTGCCGACCGACAGCAGTAAGGGTGCCACGCCAGGATTCGCATCATCCTCATCGCGTCCAAACCCGGCCCGCAGACCATAACTCTCCTGACCGGAAGCCGGCATGCCGAGTTGATTGGCACAATTCCGGCCCAGGCATCAGGGTTTGAACAGCCGTAGCGGCTTGGTCGTTTCGCGCTGGACCACGCCTTTCGCCTCGAGATCAAGTTGGGCGGCCTTGAGCCACCAACCGGCTTTTTCTCCGCCTGGAAACAGATCCTGCGGAAGCATGGGAAGCAACAGGGCCTTGGCCTGCGCGACGGCAATACCCGGCTTTCCTGATGGCAGGACCGCCAGCAACGCCTCTCGCATGGCTTCAAATTTTGTCCGGTCGACGCGGTAGACCTTGCCCGGAGATGTAAAGTTTTCGATTTCGATCTTGTCGTCGCCCGATTTCATAATTCCTGCTTCCGGTTACTGCATGCTGGCTTCAGCCCGGGATTTCAGCACTCAACCACGTTGACAGCAAGGCCTCCGGTGGAGGTTTCCTTGTAACGCTCATTCATATCGAGGCCGGTTTGCCGCATGGTTTCGATACAGGCGTCGAGCGGCACAAAGTGGGTTCCGTCACCCTTCATCGCCAAGGAGGCCGCAGTGACCGCCTTGACCGCGCCCAGCGCATTGCGCTCGATACAAGGCACCTGCACCAGACCGCCGACAGGATCACAGGTCATGCCGAGATGATGCTCAAGCGCAATTTCAGCTGCGTTTTCAATCTGCTCCGGGGTTCCCCCCATGACCGCAGCAAGGCCCGCCGCCGACATCGCCGCGGCAGAACCGACCTCGCCCTGGCAGCCGACCTCGG
>NZ_JBDWHW010000125.1:0-2985 GCF_039975035.1 Hoeflea sp.
GGGAGGCTTTGGCGCGATCAACCGCGGCCTCAAATGGCTCGGGGTCAATCTGGAACAGGACATCGCCCTTCGCCAATAGCACAAGCGGCAGCGCCGGGACCTCGATCACTGTCCCATTCACATTAGGGACAATTTCGATGACCTTGTTGTATGATCTTACAGGGCCTGATGGTGCGCCCCATTGCATCGGAATAAACAGCACCACCAAGAGCAGTACCAGCCAAAGAACGGGCGAGATTTTCCAGAAGGTGTTGAGTTTGATAATGCCTGCTTTCACAAGCGCAAACAGAATGCCGCAATAACAGAGAGTTAGAAAGATAATCACGATGCAGTCTCCTCATTTTCAGAAGAGACAGGCGCTGCACCGTCTGTGTATGCCCAGATAAACGCCAGCGGCATCAATAGCCCCATGGTCAACGCGCCCCAATAGCCGCAAATTGTTACGGCTTCGGCGCGGGGATGACCACGGGAATGAGCAATTTTTCCCGGTTGGAGAGCCAGAAAAATCCATAGCCAAACACCTGCGCCGAGCAGAACCAGCAATATGACGAGCGCAAAAATACTCAGTGGATCCATTGATTACAACCGTCAAATGAGTGCGGGTAGTTTGCGCCACGCTATAACGTCTTGAAAGGACTTTCCAGACCAAACCCTCAGGCGATTTGTCGTACAGACCTTTTCATAGGCTCATTGGTTTGGTTCGTACCAGGATTTGCGCGGCCGCCAATCCTGATCCTCAAGTTCATACTTTTTCATATGCTCATCGAGCATCTCGTTTTGAGCGTTGAATGCCGGTCCATACTCTCCGCTCAGGATGAACTCGCTGAACGGGTTCGGCCAATCCGGATCTGGACCAGGTTGTTTGGTAGGTCCTGGAACACCGCTCGCCCTATCTGTCGACGCTGCCATTCTTTCGGTAACACCGTCCTTGGTGATATTCCACACCATCATGTCCTTGGCCATGGACAGCGGCCCATCATAGGTCGTTCTGATGCTGAGGATCAGTTCTTCGTGGGATTCCTCCATGGCGTGATAACCCACAGCGTGATCCGGTTTGATTTCGCTCATGAGCTTCCCGAACGAAGGTCCGGACGTATGGAATTCACAACAGGCCCGCCAAGCCAGCTGGGCAGGCTGATTATAGTCTTTGACGAAGAATTCCGGGCTTGAGAAAGACTCATGGATCACAAAATCGGCGCCTTTGGCGTGCTCAATGAACCACTTGTTTGGTGCTGAATCGCCACCGAACACAAGTTTAAGTCCAGCGTATTCGATGATGTAACTCACCGGTCCGTCGCCGGTGTGAATTGCCGGGATTGAACGAATGACGATACCGTTTTCATCATAAACGACTTCGTTTTCGCCTTTGTAATCGAATTCGTGAACCTCAATGCCACCTGCGATCGGCGTAATCTGAAAGGCTCGTGTCTGGAAATCCCAGTTATAAGCTTTCAGAAAATGCTCTACCGCGTAGGCCGTTCCCATGTCTTCGGTGCGCCCACTTGGCCCCCAAACTTCTAGGGGAACCGGACGGCCTGCCGTCCAGCCACCGGCCCAGAGAGAAGCCAGGTCACCCCAATGGTCGGTATGCAGATGCGAGATGAAAACCTTGGTCAGAAACTCGGCCGGGATCATCAATGCGTTTATGTTCCGCATGGAGCCGGTTCCAAGGTCGAATATGATTTTTTCGCCATTACCGAATTCGAACAGGAAACAGGCAGAAGCTTGTGCCCTGCGTGCATCCGGCATTCCTGTACCGCAGGCAACGACCCGGACCTCGCCTTCTTCCAGAACTTCAGTGCCCGGATAATAAACGTAGCGATCCGGAGCGATGACGTTTGGTCCGTCAACTTTCCCACCCGCTGCAAGCGCATCGACTGCCAAGAAGGATGTGCCTAACATAATGGCACCAATTGTTGCCGCTGTTAGTGGAAAAACACTCTTGATTCTCCGCAGGAACCTTGCGTCGAACATAATTCAACTCCCATTGTCGATCACGTGCATTAAAACAAATATACCTTTTGGTATGTTTGTAAACCTATCTAGTGAAATGAAGCCAGAGTTCAGAAGTCGCCAATGACAGAAAATACCAATAAGAAACAAAGATTCAGACAGAGAGACTGGCTTTCTGTTGCAATGGATGTGCTCTCCCGAAAAGGCTCATCCAAGATCACAATTGATGGTTTGTGTTCAGAACTTGGTGTCACCAAGGGAAGTTTTTACGGACATTTTGAAAACCGAAACGACTTCATCCAGAGGCTCATCCTATATTGGGCCGAAGAATTCACCTCTGTCGTCATGACCGAAACCAAGACACTGGACAGCCAACCTGCTGTGGATCGTCTTCGTGCGCTCATACACATCGTCGCCGAGCGCGATCTGGCCCGATACGATGTCGCGGTGCGTGCATGGGCAGCGCAGGAGCCCCTGATTACGGATCAGGTGGACGCTGTGTTTAGGAAGCGCTTTGAATACGTTCGAGGGCTGTTCCGGGAAATCGGTTTTTCCGGCGCGGAACTGGATCTTCGAACCGAGGTCTTTGTTGCATTTCATAGTTCCCGGTCAAACCGTCACACGATCATGGGCGAAGTCGTTACGCCTGAGGATCTGGAGCTGCGGTTCCGATTCTTCACGACGCTGTCTGGAGCGTCGTGAAGACAGTTTTATGGTGCAGCAATTACTCGGGCATAGGGGGAGGGGTGTAGCCCTTCCATTTGCCAGCGTTGACCGTATCAGACGGCGACTTTTCGTCAGAACGCGGCGCCTTGAGATAGGCCTCGGTCACATCGGGTGGCAGGACATAGTCATCGACAGTCGCCATGCGGGACACAATTTTGTCCTTGGTCACATTGATGACTGAAAGGTCGCGGGACAGCAGCAAAGGACCGTCGTAGGTTTCGCGAACACCATCCATGATTGCGGCAGTGTTTTCAGGTGACAAAACAGAGTGATAGCCGACAGCCAGTCGTGGTTTCACAGTTGCCA
>NZ_JBDWHW010000126.1:0-43492 GCF_039975035.1 Hoeflea sp.
CAGCGCCACCCGGGCCTGGGCAGTGCCGACCTCGGGCAGCGCTTCAATTTCGGTCGCCACGTCCTTGGCTTCGGTCAGTCCCAGTGCCTCGACGCTGTCCGGTCGCAGCAGGCCGGCGTGCATCTGCTCCTGAGCAAAGGGCGCCTGGCGCCAGCGAAAATAGCAGACCGCTTCGGCGCCATGAGCAAAGGCCTCCCAGCTCCATAGCCGCACCATGCCCGGAAGCGGCGCCGGATTGTACGGTGCCCAGTTCACCGGACCCGGCTGCTGCTCCATCACCCACCAGCGCTCCCGGCCAACAGCTCGGTAGAGATCATGATGAAAAGCCTGGAAATCAGGGTCCCCCTGTCGGGCAAAGCGGCGTTTCCAGTCATCACACGCATCCGAACGATCTTCAAGAAAGCCCAACGGATAGCTATCCCAACTGGCGATGTCCAGATCCGCTCCGACCCGGTAATGGTCGAAATCGGTGATTCGCGCCATGTAGTTGTGTACAAGCGGTGCATCCGAGTGCTGGCGCAGGATCTCAACCTGAAGACGATTGAACGCGACCACCTGGTCCGAGCTGAAGCGGCGAAAATCCAGTAAGTGTGACGGGTTTGGCTCGGTCACGGTCAGGTTCGGCAATTCGATTTCGCTGAATTCGGAGACTTCCATCGACCAGAACACATTGCCCCAGGCACGGTTGAGCGCTTCGGGCGACTGGTATTTGCGGTGCAGCCAGGCCTGGAATCCGCTGCGGGCGGCGGCTGAATAGGACAGCGTGGTGTTGTGGCAGTCATACTCATTGTCGGTCTGCCAGGCGCAAACCCCCGGATGCTCGCCAAAGCCGCGGGCCAGCGCCAGGGTGATACGTTGGCATTCCTCGAGATAGCCTTCATGGGAGAAGTCATAATGCCGTCGCGAGCCGAATTTTCGCACCGAACCGTCGGCGCCGACCGGCAACATATCCGGCATTTCGTCCACCAGCCATTTCGGCGGCGTCGCCGTCGGCGTTCCCAGCACCACTTTCAGTCCTGCGGCATGCAGCGTGTCGATAGCGCGGCGGAGCCAGTCGAAATCATAGGTCCCGCGTTTGGGTTCAAGCCGCGACCAGGCAAATTCGCCGATGCGGACATGGGTCAGACCGAGCTTTGCCATGCGCAAAGCATCCTGCGCCCATTGGGCTTCGGGCCAATGTTCGGGATAGTAGCAAACACCGAGTGTCCGTTTCATCGTCGCACTCTTCCAGATAAATTCACAGGCTGTAGTCCGGCTCGAACCGTCCCTTGACCGGATGGCCAAGCAGGAATGTCGAGCCGGCGTTCGGATCCTGGTCAAGCTGTTCCGCCGACAGGTTTTCCCGTGCCGAGGTCACCAGCAGCCGGTTGGCGGTCTCGCCGACGAAGGCCGGGCAAGTTGTCTGGCTGGCAGGCACCTCGAGCGAGATGATGCGCTTGCCCTCTGGCGAATAGGCATCGATGCATCCGGCGCCCCAGCGGGCGTTCCAGATGGTCCCCTCGGCGTCGCAAATCGAGCCATCAAGCCCGCCTTTGCCGCGATGCTCATAAAACACAGCCGGTTCGCCAACTGGCAGCGCGGTGGCCGGATCGATCTCCACTCGCATCAGTTGTGCCGCATCGGTGTCGGCGAAATAGGCGACCGTGCCGTCAGGGGAAAAACAGATTGAATTGGGTATGGTGATGTCCGGGTAAAGCCTGCTCACCACCCCGCGCGCCACATGATAGATCGCGCCGGCCTTCGCTTCGGCATTTTTTCCCATGGTGCCGATCCACAAGGCGCCGCACGGGTGAACCCGTCCGTCATTGGAGCGGGTCAGCGGATTGTCGGCCTCGATCGGCGTGATCAGATCGAGCTTGCCGCTTGCACGCTGGCGCAGATGCAGCCCGGTCTCGGTGGCGACGATCTGACGCTCGTCATCGATCCGCGCCAGCACGCTGCCCATCTCCGGCAGATCGTGGATTTTGAAAGTTTCGGCTTCCAGCGCGTATTCGAACAGCTTCCGGCCGACAATATCGAACCACCACGCCGTCTCCGTCTGCGGATCATAGGTCGGTCCCTCGCCAAGCATGCTGACCGGCGTTTTCAGGGTCGATCCTGAAAATACTTCGTGTTGGGCGGTCATGGCTGGTCCTCCCCAAGTGCATCATAAGCCTTGATTGCCGCCTCCGCGCGGGCTGCAACTTCACCCGGCTCCATTCCGGCCTTGTAGAGACTGGAGCCGAGCCCGAAGGTCCTCACTCCGACGCGGGCATAGGCGGCGAAATCATCGTTTGAAACCCCGCCGACCGCGCCAACAGGAACATCTTTGGGCAGGATCGCGCGGATAGCGTTGATCCCTGACGGCCCAAGCACACTGGCCGGAAAGAACTTGAGCGCCGAAGCGCCTGCCGCGCAGGCCGAAAGCGCTTCGGTCGGCGTGAAGACGCCCGGCATCGTCACCATTCCATGAGAGGCAGCCTGGCTGATGACGCCCGGTTCGGCATTGGGGCTGACCATCAGTCG
This sequence comes from Hoeflea sp., assembly GCF_039975035.1. Lineage (GTDB taxonomy): Bacteria > Pseudomonadota > Alphaproteobacteria > Rhizobiales > Rhizobiaceae > Hoeflea. Next base: position 2,506 of record NZ_JBDWHW010000126.1, read on the forward strand.
CCCGCCGACACTGTTGAGCCGGTCGACATCTTCAACAGTCAAGACCGTGCCCGCGCCGATTATCACGTTTTTCGGCGCACGCTTGACCGCGATCTCGATGGAGCGGAACGGGTCGGGCGAATTGAGCGGGATCTCGATTGCCGTGAACCCGGCGGCGATCAGTCCGTCGACTATATCGGCGGTTTCTTCAGGTTTGATGCCGCGCAGGATCGCCACCAGGCTGCGCTTCATTGAAGGAAATTTGATCCGTATCATGCGCGCTTGAGATCCCCACTCCTGTTTGAAAATCGATGCCAGGCTTCCACCAGGCCGCTTCGTACCGCCACATCGGCATCAATGTCGCGAACCTGGACGCCGCATTCCGACAGCGCCGCCTGGTAAAGCCGGTGCAGGGCGCCGCTGGCCACCAGCGCGATTTGCTCCTCGCCCTTGATGCCGGCGCCCGCGAATTCCGCGCCGATCAGCAATCCGGAAAGTCGCGCCCGGTTTTCATCCGGACCGCGATCATGCAGCAATTGCGCGGCGCGAATCGAAAACAGATGATGTGTGGTTTTTTCTGGCCGGGTCCATCCGTCGCGCACACCAGTCAGGAAGGCAGGATCGTTGGCGTCCACCGGGCCTTCGCCGCCGGTGGAATGGACCAGAATTGTCCTGGCGCTGATTGTGGCGAACAATTCGCCGGTCATGAAGGTTTCAAAGCCGGTCACCATGGCGCCATCCATGCTCACCCATTTCGAGTGCGTGCCGGGCATGCAGTAGCGCTCGCCGCCGGGCATTTCCAGATGCGCACCGAGCAATTGCGTTTCCTCGCCGCGCATTACATCGGGTTCGCTCATCGAGCGCACCGCCAGGCCGGGTATGATGATGATCTGGCGCGCAACATCCGGCACGATTGTGGCGTGCCGGCTAATGGTCGTCACATCGGCGGGGGTATCGATATAGCCGGCTTCCACCCATCCTTGCCGGGATCCCGCCATGCCGCAGATGACCACCGGCAGCGTTTCGGGGATCGACAATGCGCTCAGATGGCTTTCCAGAACTGTCTCGAAACCACGTTCCGCGACTTCGTTCATGCCCTCATCGCTGCGGTGTTCGGAAAGCACGGTGCCGTCATTTGACATCAGCCACAGCCGGAAACTCGACGTGCCCCAGTCGACCGCGATGATGGCGGGCGTCGTACTCACATCATGCCTCCATCGGCAATCAGCACTTGCGCGGTGATCATGGCGGACGCATTCGAAGCCAGGAACAGGCAGGGACCAACCATGTCTTCGGGTTCGATTGTCCGCTTGAGGCATTGCCGGTCGAGCATCTCCGCAAGTCCCTCTTCGGTGACCCACAGTTTCTTCTGGCGCTCTGTCATCACCCAGCCCGGGGCAATCGCGTTGACGCGAATTCCATCGGGGCCGAGTCGCCCGGCAAGCCCCTTGGTGAGGCCGACGATGCCTGCCTTGGCCGCGGTGTAGGCCGGCATTGCGCCGATGTTGAGCATGTAGGATGTTGACGTGAAATTGATGATGGCGCCTTTTCCGGCCTCGATCATGCCGGGCGCCACCGCCTGCGCCACAAAGGCAGCAGGGCGCAGGTTTATCGCCTGGTTTGCATCCCAATAATCCTCGCTCATGTCGAGGAGATCGTGACGGTCATCGAGCGCTGCATTGGAGACCAGTACGGTGATCGCGCCATGGGCTTCATCGGCCTTTGCGCAGGCGTTGCGCAACTGGCTCAGATCGGTGAGATCGGCTTCGATGAACAAAGGCGCATGGTCGACTTCTCCGGCAAGCCGGTCCACCAGCGTCCGGCTGGCCTCGACGGCAATATCGATGAAGGCGACGCGGGCGCCCTGCCGCGCAAAGCCCTCGGTCAGTGCCGCGCCAATGCCCGATCCGCCACCGGTAATGAGCACCGAGGCGTCTTTCAGGTCTGGAAAAACTGCAGTCTGTTCAGGCATTTCTGACTCCCGTACCTGTTCGGTTTCCTTCAATCACAGTCATGGACGCTGGCTGTGAATTGGGCAAGCGCAGGCCATGGGTCATCAGGAACGCGCCCGACAAACGCACGCTTCCGCCATCGGGCAAGGCATTGACGATCCGCCGGTTGGCTCGTCGGCTGATATCTTCAGGATTGACCAGCTTCAACTCGTAAATGGCTTGAGGGTCGAGTCCCGCCGCGCGCAGGGGGCGCGGGAAGATTTGCGCTGAAGCCCCGGCCTGTCCGGCAAACAGGATGAACCGGTTTGCGCCAGCTCCCACCGTCATTTCCGCAAGGATTTCGCAATCATCGGATTCCAGCCTGTAATGCGAACCCGAAAACAGGAAATCGCGATTCAGTTTCCACCATCCGGTGACGCGGCTCAGTGTTTCTGCTTCCTCCTGGGTGAGTTCGCGCGGGTCCATCTCGAAGCCCATGTGACGCTGTGCCGCCACCCAGGCCCGGAAAGACATCGACAGCACTCGTCCGGATGTATGGCAATGGCGCGGGCCGACATGCGACCCCTGGGCTTCCGGGGCAATCCAGCGGCTGGCCTCGTGCTGCATTCGCAGCCGTTCCAGTGCGTCGTTGGAATCAGACAACCAGACCCGGCTGGCAAGGGTCAGCACCGCGAAATCGATGCGGCCGCCGCCCGAGGAGCAGCTTTCGAAGGCGACATCGGGATGAGCGTCGACAAGCCTTGCGAGCAGTGCCATGAACCCGCGCGCCTGGTCCGGATTGCCGCCGGTCAGCGGCCGGTTGTGATCCCATTTGACATAGTCGATGGCATGGGCCGACAGGATGGTGCTGATCTGCGCAAACAGATGCTCCCGCACATCTTCACGAGCCATGTCCAGCACATGCTGCTGCCGGCCGCTGGGCTGGTCGTCGGGACCGAACATATAGTCGGGATGGGCGCGGAACAGGTCGCTGTTGCGATTGACCATCTCCGGTTCGAACCACAGGCCGAAGCGCATGCCTTCGGCATGGACATGGTCGATCAGCGGAGCCAGGCCATCGGGAAATTTCGCCGTGTCGATCTCCCAGTCGCCGAGGCTGGAGGTGTCGTCGTTGCGGCCGCGGAACCAGCCGTCGTCAAGCACGAACCGTTCGGCGCCGAGACCGGCGGCCCGCGAGGCGATGGCCTTGAGTTCAGCAAGGTCGTGGCGGAAATAGACGGCTTCCCAGCAATTGTAATGCACCGGATGCGGTTGCCGACAGCGCTTCAGGCTGACCGGCGCCTGGATGGCGCGCAGATGGCGGTGGAACGCGTGCGAGAGGTCATTCAATCCCTGATCCGACCACGCCAGCATCAGCTCAGGCGAGATGATCTCGCCCTGCGCCAGTCCATCGTCAAGTATGCCGAATTGCACTTGCCGCCGGCCGTCAGGCAGCTCCTCGGCCAGCATCCGGTGTCCGCCGCTCCAGGCAAGCGTTGCGGCCAGACAGGTGCCTGCGTGTTCTCCGGTCGCGGCTGAGGCCAGTGTGACGCCGGGGAAATGGGCGTGACCGGTGCGGCCTTCGCGGCTTTCGCGGACATGTGCGCCGGTGCGGAACTCGGTTTCCTGACGCCGGAATTCGCCGCACCAGCGGCCCGAATGATCGATGATGCTGCTGGCCCCGGTCGGTGCGGGAACTGCCGGCGCGGCAAGCCAGCTGCTGCTCATGCCCTGGGGCAGCGTCAGGCGGTGCTCTAGATGCAGGATGCCGGTGGCGGGTTCGAGCCGTGCGGAAATGATCAGCTTGACGCCATCGGCATTGCCGCGATCAAAAAGCGTGAAGCGGACGCCGTCGACCCCGTCGGCCTTGACGCCGGCCATCGTCGGATTGGCGAGATAGTCGCGCCCGTCAGCAGTCTGAACAATCATGCCGGGATGACCCTGCCAGCCGGTGATTGCCAGCGGACACAGCGTCAGCGGCTGAAACGGATCGATCTGCCCGGCGCCAACATTTGGAATGGTTGCGAGCGCCAATTGGGAAACATCATCCTGTTCCGGCAAGCTGGCGCCGAAATGGACCAGGCACGGTACGCCGTGGTTGAAACTGGCGAAGGCGGCCGTACGGTCGCCTCCATCGAGCCGGTACACATCCGTGACCGTGAAGTCTGGCATGTCGGAAATGGTCATTTTAGCCTTTCGTGGCGCCAAGCGTCAGCCCGGCGATGAAATGCTTCTGCATCAGGAAGAACATCAGCACCGGCGGCATCGCGGCGATGATCGATCCGGCCGAAACCAGTTGCCACTGCGCGATCCATTGACCGTTGAGCGAATAGAGCCCTGCGGTGACCGGTTGCGTCTCGGCGCTTGTGGTCAGCACGGTTGCCCAGAAGTAATCGTTCCAGATGAAGGTGAAGATCAGCACAGACAGCGCGGCAATGGCGGGCCGCATCAGCGGCAGCACGATGTACCAGAAGATGCGGAATTCGGAGACGCCTTCGACGCGGGCAGATTCGATCAGTTCGAACGGCAGGCCCTTGATGAAGTTGCGCATGAACAGCGTGCAGAACCCCGACTGGAAGGCGATGTGGAACAGCGCCAGCCCGGTGATGGTGTTGTAGAGCCCGGTCGACACCGTGAGGTCGCGCACCGGCACCATCAGAATCTGGAACGGCACGAAATTGCCGGCAACGAACAGGAAGAAGATCAGCAGGTTGAAACGAAAGCGGTAGACCGCCAGTGCAAATCCGGACAGGCAGGATATGGCAACCGCGCCGATCACGGTCGGGATCGTTACCTTGAAGGAGTTGAGAATGTAACCGGCGATCGGCGAGTTGCGGAAGACATCGGCATAGTTCGAGAACGCGAGATAGCTCGGCAGCCCGAAATAATTGCCCGCCGCCAGATCGCTCGACGGTTTCAGCGAGGTCATGGCGACGCCCAGCAGCGGCAGCAACCAGAGCACGAGCGCCACCGGCAGCGCGATCTTGTAGAGGATCTGCATGGGCGCCGAGGTTTTCTCAATGGCAATGGGAAACATCACATGCCCCTTTCGTCGCGGATCATCTTCCAGATGAAACCGGAGATGAACACCATCATGATCGCGAACAGGATCACCGCGATTGCCGCGCCATAGCCCATCCGGTAGCCGTATTCCGACAGCGCCTGTTCATACATGTAGAACGACAGCACCCGGCTCGAGCCGTAAGGACCGCCGTCTGTCATGATCGAGACCAGATCGAAGGATCTGAGCGCGCCGATCACCGTGACGACAACGGCGATGAATGTCGCGGGCCGGAGTTGCGGCAGGATCACATGCCAGAGCATCCGCCATCCCCGTGCGCCGTCAAGCCGCGCCGCCTCGATCTGGTCGGGGGACACATTGTTCAGGCCGGTCAGATACAGGATCATGCAATAGGCGATCTGTGGCCAGAGACCGGCGGCGATGATGCCGTAGGTGACATAACGGTCATCGGCCAGCACGGCGAGGCCGGTGCCGGTGATCCATTCGACCAGATTGTAGAACAGACCGAAATTCGGGGCGTAGAACCAGGAGAATATCAGGCCGACAACCACCTGGCTGATGACGAAGGGAAAGAAGAACAGGGATTTGTAGATGCGGATTCCGGTCACCGTCTGATTGAGAAACAGCGCGATGAACAATCCGGCCGGAACCGCCAGCATATAGAGCAGCAACCAGATGATGTTGTTTTGAAGCGAGGTGTAGAAGGCGTCGTCATCAAACAGCTCGACATAGTTCTGAACGCCGATCCAGACCTTGGCGCCAAGCCCGTCCCAGTCATAAAAGCTCAGCCACATCGATGCGATGATCGGGTAGATGACATAGAGCGTGAACATGGCGATGCCGGGCGCGAGGAATATCCATGGCGCCATTGCGCGCTGGTTTTTCCTCCAGAATCCTTGTTTGCCGCTTCCGGTTCCGGCAAGTGCCGTCGTCGCTGACCCCGTCATGGCTGCCTCCCAGTATGCCGCCGGCCTTGCGCACGTTGCCGTTGTGCTACCGGTCATCTCAGGTCATGAAAATTGTGGCCGGGCGGCACATTCGCCGCCCGGTCTTTTGGCTTATTTGTAGATGCGCTGGCGCGCCTTTTCGAGGCGCTCAAGGATCTTGTCGACATTGCCCGGCTTGACCATGAACTCCTGGAAGCCTTCCATGCCCATCTTGGCCATTTCGGCCGGCGCGTCCCGGTCAAAGAACTGCGCGATGCCGCCATCTGCCGTCGAGAGCATCTCGAAGCCTGCCTGCAGGAACGGGTCGTCGCCAACCTTCGACTGGTTGTTGATCGGCAACTGGCCGAGCGCTTCGTTCAGCTTGGTCTGCACATCCGCCGTGGCGACATAGGCCAGGAACTTCTTGGCATCATCGACATTCTTGGCGCCGGCCGGAATGTGGATCGTGTCGGTCGGCGCTTCCTCGCCCCGAGGGATGCCCGGGGTGATTTCCGGGAAGGTCATGAAGCCCAGCGTGTCGTTGGTCATGCCGCCGTCCTTGAACACGGCTACGGCGAAGTTGCCCATGACATAGTTGGCGGCCTTGCCTTGCACCAAGAGTGATGCTGCATCCTGCCACTCGAGTGCGGCGTGGTCGGCGGTCAGGTAACCGGGCTCAACCAGCTTGGCCCATTCGGCGAAGGTGTTTTTCACCCGATCATCGGTCCAGGCAACCTTGCCGGCGGTGAGATCCATGTGGAAATCATAGCCGTTGGTGCGCAGGTTCATGTAGTCGAAGATGCCGGCTCCGGGCCACAGCGCCTTGGTGCCTGTGGTCAGGCAGTCGATGCCGGCTTCCTTGAACTTGGCGCAATTGTCGATGAACTCGGCCCAGGTTGCGGGAACGTCAACGCCGACCTGCTTGTAGACGTCCTTGTTGTAGTAAATCCCCCACTGGTAATAAGTGTAGGGGATACCCCACTGCTTGCCGTCGATGGTCATCGAACCCTTGGCCGAGGCCAGGCTGTCACCCAGATTGTTGTCGGTCCAGACGTCGGAGATATCCTGGAACTGGCCCGAATTGACGAAGGGCGCCATGCGGTTGCCGGCGTACCAGTTGGCGAGGTCGGGTGAGTCCGCCGACAGGAAGTTGCGGATCGATGTCTTGTAGCCTTCATGATCGAAATTCTGCAACACCACGTCGATGTCCGGATTTGCGGCTTCGAAATCGGCGATCACGGCCTCGAAGGCCGCGAGCGGTGCGGGATCGAAGTCGGCATAATATTTCACAACACGCGCCTCGGCGAATGCGGAGTTGGCAACTAGCACAGCCGCGGCTGAGCCAAGCAGCGCAGTTTTCAAGAGTTTCATTCGGGTCATCCTCCCAATGGTTAACTTCCGAGAATCCCGCCCGGAGTAGCAGCCACCGACAGAGCCGGTTTTACATCCGGGCCGAAGGACACCTCCCAGGATCCTCAAGCCAAGTCAGATCGTCTCCAAAAAATTCCATTATATGGAACACAATTTGACTATTCAGAATTATCAAACTATGGTGTAGTGAATGTCAAGCGGCAAAACACCATTGGATCTGTGTGGCCGGGGGGAGGGAAAGTGGACAAAGCACCTAACAGCGACACGGCGAAGCCGCAGTCTGTCGCGTCGGAAACTTCGCAACCGGCGGCGCGGACGCGGGCGCAACCCGATACCGGAACCCTGGGCAAGGCGATCACGGTGCTCGACATTGTCGCCTCAGCCGAGGTGCCGATGCGCTTTACCGAAATTCTGGATCGGTGCGATCAGCCGCGCGGCACGCTTCACCGGCAATTGAGCAATCTGGTTGAAGAGGGGCTTTTGAGCCTCAACCGTGATCACTCCTATTCGCTCGGCTTGCGATTGCTCAAATTTGCCGCCAAGGCTTGGGCCGGAAACCAGTTCCGCACCATAGCCGAACCTCATCTCAGGACGCTGCACGAGCAGACCGGTGAAACCGTGCATCTGGGTGTTCTGCGCGGCACCGAAGTGATCTATCTCGACAAGGTCGAGAGCCGGCAGGCCGTGCGCATGTACTCCCAGATCGGCAATGCGTCACCGGTGTTCTGCACCGGCGTCGGCAAGGCCGCGATGTCGGCGATGACCGATGATGCGCTTGATGAACTACTCGAAAAGATCACGTTTCGCCGGTTTACCGAACACACGATCATCACGGCGCAGGACCTCAGGAGCGAACTCGTCGATATCCGCAGTACCGGCAACGCCTATGATCGTGAGGAGCACGAGATCGGAATTCGCTGCGTGGCGGCCCCGGTCTACTCGCAAGATCGCAGTTTTCTTGCCGGACTCTCGGTCACCGGGCCGGCCTACCGGGTCTCGATGGAGGCATTGCAGTCCTGGGCAGGCATGGTCCGCCAAGCAGCCGATGCCATCATGGACGATATGGCGCCTCGGCTCGGCCCACGGACGTGACGTGATCGCTGATTGGAATGCACGCCGGAAATAATGGCGTCAACTGAAACAGTCCCGCCAGATGCGGGGTGGAGGAAAGGGAGAAAAAATGGCAGGGCTTGAACTCCGCAAGGTCAAGAAGTCTTTTGGAGCGGTGGATGTCATTCACGGCGTTGATCTATCCGTGGACGATGGCGAATTCACCGTGTTTGTCGGGCCCTCCGGCTGTGGGAAATCCACACTTTTGCGGCTTGTCGCAGGTTTGGAGGATGCCACCGGCGGGACGCTGGAAATTGGCGGAACCGATGTCACCAACATTGAACCCGCCGACCGTGGTGTCGCCATGGTGTTCCAGTCCTATGCGCTCTATCCGCACATGACGGTTGAGGAAAACATGGGATTCGGTCTCAAGATGACCGGCCATCCGCAGGACGACATCAAGGCGCGCGTCGCCCGCGCTGCGGCAATCCTGCATCTTGAACCCCTGCTCAAGCGCAAGCCCAAGCAACTCTCGGGCGGTCAGCGTCAGCGGGTCGCCATCGGACGGGCGATTGTCCGGCAGCCCAAGGTGTTCCTGTTCGACGAGCCATTGTCCAATCTCGACGCCGAACTGCGCGTGCAGATGCGGCTGGAAATCGCCAAGCTGCACAAGGAACTCGGCGCCACCATGATCTATGTGACCCACGATCAGGTCGAGGCGATGACGCTTGCCGACAAGATCGTGGTGCTGCGCGCGGGCAGGGTGGAGCAGGTTGGTTCACCGCTGCATCTCTATGATGATCCCGACAACAGCTTTGTCGCCGGTTTCATCGGATCGCCGCGAATGAACTTCCTGCCGGCCGTGGTTGAAGCCTCTGATGGCGAGACTTTGACCGTGCGGTTGACAGACATGGGTGACGTGGTCGTGCCGATGACAATCACCAGTCCGCATCCGCAAAGGGGCGCCGAACTGTCGCTTGGCATCAGGCCGGAGCATTTCGATCCGGCAGGCGCCATCCGGATCGAGACGCCGGTCGATGTCATCGAAAATCTCGGCGGCTCGTCTTTTGCCTATTCGCGATCCGAGGAAGAACTGCCGCTCACCATCGAACTGCGCGGCAACCGTGAAGCACGGGAGGGGGATCTGCTGAAAACCGGCTTTGACCCGGCCCGGGCATTTCTGTTTGACGCCCGCTCGGGACTGCGGCTGCGCTGACAGGATCGATACCCAACGACGGGCCCGCGCGCGAAAGCTTGCGGGCCCGATTGATGCAGCCGGGGAGCTCCGGCTCTGCTCAGACGGTCGGCAGATGATAGTCCTTCAACTGCTCACGCAAGGTGGTCTTCTGGATCTTGCCTGTGGCGGTGTGCGGGATTTCCTCAACGAACACCACATCGTCGGGCATCCACCATTTGGCGATCTTGCCTTCCAGAAAGTCGAACAGCGATTGTTTGCTCGGCGATCGTCCTTCCTTGACCACGATCACCAGCAGCGGCCGCTCGTCCCATTTCGGATGAGCGACGCCGATCACCGCGGCTTCGGCCACGTCCGGATGTCCGACAGCCAGATTCTCAATCTCGATGGTGGAAATCCATTCGCCACCCGACTTGATCACGTCCTTGGCCCGGTCGGTAATCTGCATGTAGCCATAGGTGTCGACATGAGCGACGTCACCGGTGTCGAACCAGCCTTCGGTGTCGAACTGTTCGGCGCCGCGGCCCTTGTAATAGGAGGATGAAACCGCCGGGCCGCGAACCTTGAGCCGGCCGAAGGTCTTGCCGTCCCAGGGAAGGGCATCGTTTTCGTCATTGGTGATTTTCATTTCGACCGTAAACGGCGGATGCCCCTGTTTGGTTTGCAGGTCGAGCTTTTCTTCGCCTTCCAGATGGCTGTACTCCGGCTTGATCGAGCACAAAGTGCCCAGCGGACTCATTTCCGTCATGCCCCAGGCATGGATAACCTCGACGCCGTAATCGTCCTGGAATGCCTGTGTTATCGCGCGTGGGCAGGCCGAGCCGCCGATAACCACGCGGGAGAGATCAGGCAATTTGCCGCCATGCTTTTCCATGTGTTGAAGCAACATCAGCCATATCGTCGGCACCGCCGCCGTGATCGTGACTTTCTCCTTGGTCAGGATTTCGTAGACCGATGCGCCATCCATTCCGGGGCCAGGCATCACCATCGCGCAGCCGGACATGGGGCCTGAAAACGCTGTCGACCAGCCATTGGCATGAAACAGGGGAACCACCGGCATCAGCCGGTCGCGCGAAGCCAGGTTCAGCATGTCCGGGCCAAGCGCCGTCATGGCATGCAGGACGTTGGACCGGTGGGAATACACCACGCCCTTCGGGTCACCCGTGGTGCCCGATGTGTAGCACATGCCCGCAGCCGTTCTCTCGTCGAAGTCAGCCCAGGCGAAATCGCCGTCGGCATCAGCGATATAGCTTTCATAGGAAACCGCGTTCTTGAGCGAGGATTCCGGCATGTGCGCGTCATCGGTCAGGATGACAACGCGCTCGATGCTTGGCACTTTCGGAACGATCATCTCGGCCAGTTTGACAAAGGTGAGATCGACAAACAGCATCTTGTCTTCGGCATCGTTCATGATCCAGGCGATCTGGTCGGGAAACAGCCTGGGGTTGAGGGTGTGGTAAATCGCACCAATACCCATGATTCCGTACCAGGTCTCCAGATGCCGCCAGGTATTCCAGGCCATTGTTGCAACGCGGTCGCCGAGGACCAGGCCATCCTGCTTCAGCCGTTGCGCCAGTTTGAGCGAGCGACCGTGAATTTCGCTGTAGTTCGTCCGGTGAAAAGGTCCTTCCACCGAACGGGACACCACCTCCCGCTTGCCGTGATAGGTGGCGGCATGGTCAATCACCTTGTGGCAAAGCAACGGCCAGTCCTGCATCATTCCAAGCATGATATCCCCTTTGATTTTTCCTCATCCAGTTTCTGACTCTATGACTTTTAAGCCGTGCCGGACAACATCAAAGTATCCCGGGTGCCAGGTTTTGCATCTCTCCCAATTTGGTATAATCTGGAACGTCACTGGCCGGAGACCCCGCTGGTCGTGGAACTGGTCCGAATTGGAAAAAATGCATCCAGATACCAGTGGGCTGGAAGATTTTGGCGGGCGGGTGAACCAGTTGTCGTGTGAAATGGAAGCCAGAAGTGTTTTGGGTGAAGTTCGGTCCAGTGCAAACAAGCAGACCGGAGAGTTCACCCATTCGGAGTGCCGATGACCGGGCGGAAATCACGCGAGCAGGAAATCCAGGCCATGCGCAGGCGTCTGGAGCAATGCGTTTCGCAGTTTGATATTTTCAGGTTGCTTCGGGAGATCACCGGAATATCCGGTTTCAAATATTTCCTGGTGACAAATACGGCAGGCCCGGCCGACGGACTGTTCTCCGAGGCTGTCATCATCACCTCCGCCCCCACCGATCTGTTCCAGGCTTACGGAACTATCGGATCGATGACGGTTCATCCGCTGGCGGCGATGATACGAGGCACCGGTGCGCCATTCGAATACCGGCTCCACGAAACTGATTCAGCTCAGCCCGACAGTCCTCCTGCGGTCTCTGATGTGGTCCCCGCTCAACCCGATCTCGACTACTGGTTTATCATTCCGGTCTACCATCCCGACCACGGCCCCGCGGCCGTGTGTTTTCTCGGCGACCGGCCGCCGATGAGTTCTTGTGAAACCGCGGAAATGACCCTTCTGGGACACCTGATACATCACAAGCTGCGTCGTGTTTCCGCCGAACCGGTCAAAACCGCCTCTCCCCTGACCGAGCGTGAAAGGGAGTGCCTGCTCTGGACAGCAGCAGGCAAGACATCGGTCGAAATAGGCCGGATTCTTGATTTGTCGGAACACACCGTCAATCATTACCTGAACAACGTCGCCAAGAAGATCGGAGCGGTCAATCGAACCCAGGCCGTGGCCTTCGCCATGCGTCACGGCTTTATCGAATGATGCCGCCGGTCGTCATCCTCCTTGCCGTCATCCTCCCTGCGCGGCAGGGTACCAGTACCGCGCATTGGCTTCGCCGCGGATGATCCGCACATGCTGGTTTGCGAACACTCGGTACGGATGGCTCCACTCGCCGTCGGGCCATTGCACGCGGATGGTGGCGCGTTCAGACACGCCCAGGCCGACATGGACAAAGCCGGCGTGACCCGAGGCGTGACCGCCGCCGATCTGGATCCGGCGGGTTTGGGTGCGGGTGCCGGTGCGCACGGAGATCAGCGAGCCGACCGCGTTGGGATTGATCTTGCCATTGTCCAGCTCCACCTTCACCCAATTGCCCATCGGCCGGTGTCCCCAAGAGGTTTCCGCACCAAGATTGCGAAACAGGCTGGCGGGGTGTTCGCGGTTGACGACGAGAAGGTCGAGCATGCCGTCCATGTTGAAATCCTCCACAACCGCACCGCGCCCGCGCGTCTCAAGCGCGAGTCCTGCTTCCATTCCCTTTTCGTGGAAGGTTCCGTCAAATCCGCCGAGCAACAGATTGTCGGGATCGAAACTCGCGAAATCAGGCATCGCCTGAACATTGCCCTTGGCAATGAACAGGTCGGTCAGGGTGTCGTTGTTGATATCGGCGAACTGACTGTGCCAGCCGGTTGAGGGTTTGTGGTCTCCGCCGGTGTAGGGCCGTTGTGCCGTGGCGCCTTTCTCGAAGGCGATGTCCCGGTAGGTCGGCCGGTCTTCGCCGCTTTCCTCGTCAAGCTTTTGTATTTTGGTATCGCCCATCGAGGTCAGGGCATATTCGGGGAGACCATCTGCATCGAAGTCTGTTTCGGCAATCCCCATGCCCCAAATGGTCAGGCGCTGCCAGCCTTGCGACTGCGAATAGAGCCGGGGCGGGCGCCCCTCCGACATCTGCCAGAGCTGTTCCTGGCCATCGCGGTAATATTGCCGGTCGTTGGTAATCCGCAGATCCGGCCGTCCCGAGCGGTTCCAGTCCGTAAACAGCACCGACAGCGCACAGTAGCCGGGATCAAGTGTCAGCGGCTCCGAATAATCGGGCGAAGCGCCCGGGCGCGAGCGCAGCAACTGATTGGGTTCACAGGTTCCAAATGGTGTTCCCGGAGCTGAACGATCGACATAATTGCCAATCGCGATGGTGGGAAACCGGCTGCCTTTCTCCCAGGTTGCGGACATCCCGGTCGACCAGGCCCGTCCGCCGTCGATCGAAAAGCTCCGGTTGGCCTTTTCGAACTGGCAGTGCGGTCCACCCTTGAGCACCAGGTTGCGGCCAAGCCTGAGCAGCACCAGATCCATGTGCCGGTCATTGTCGATGTCCACAGGGTAGGCACCGAGTACACCGGTGAGGTCGTCGGGATCCAGCCCGGTCTCAATCGGCTTGAACGCCAAGGCTCCGCCTGTCGGGCTCTCGTTGACAAAGAACTCGGCCGGTGAGGCACCCCCGGCAATCATCAGATCGGGACGGCGGTCGCCGTTGCAGTCGAAGCTGGCGACGCCCCCGCCGACAAAGAACTCCCAGCCGCCGGTATAGCTGTGATCGATGCCGGCACTCGCCGCTTCCTCGTGCAGGATAGGCACGTCGGAGGGAAAGGCGGTTTGAGCGGTGACCGGAAGGCTTGAGGCGATCAGCCAGACGGTACTGATGGCGAGGAGTGAACACGGACGAATCATGGGATGATCACCAGGGTTTTGAGAAACGCGATCAATGCCGACTTGTCCGCATCGGCGGCCGCGGCATAGGCGTCACGAGCAGCACGCCCGTCGCCGCCATGGGCAAGAATGATGTCATTGAGGCTGCTGAAATCATTGCGGTGACCATAGGGTCCGGTTGAACCGACCCCCCACAGTTCCGCGGTCTGGAAAATGTTCCTGTCCACGAAACGTTGGGACAGAAGCTCGTTGCCGAGCGCATCGATCTGGTTGTCGGTCATGACGTGCCGTTTCAGGTCGCCGAACAGGGGCACCAGCACGCGGCCTTGTTCGTCGCGGGGCAGCGCCGCCGCCCAGTCCATCAAACCGACATCATAGATCGCCGTCTCCTCGACTTGCCGGTCGTTGAGCGTGCCGGCCAGATCGAACGGGCCGGGGTCGGCGAAGGAAAGGCTCTGGAGCGGCAGGGCAGGGCGATGGCAGACAGTGCAGCCGAAATCGGTGAAGCTTGCTTCGCCGCGCGCGGCCGCCCCGGCCCAGCCATCCACATCCGGGACCTTCCGTACGGGAACTTGCAGCGTCGCCTGCCAGGCAACCAGCGCCGAAACATCGACAGCTGACATTTCCCCGGATACTCCGTCACCGTCAAAATCAGCGGATCCGGTCCAGCGTGCGCCGAAGCGCTCGTCGGATTGCATGCCGTGGTGTTGGTTCATGGCGTTGATGGTGAACTGCCTGAGCGAGGTCATCACGCCTTTCTGGCTGAAAGGACGGATGACAAGATCGGTGTCGACGCCATCGAGATCGTCAAGATTGACCGAGCCGTCGGGCTCGGCGGTAATGAACCCGAACTCCACACCCTTGGTTTCGAGCTTGCGCCGAACGACTGCTTCCTCTGCTCGCGCCTGGGCGAGGGCTTCCGCACGGATCGATTGGAGTTCATGGCTCATTTCCCGCGCCAGCAATTCGACAAGGCCGGCGCCGAACAGATGATTGGTGCCGCGCTCGCTGGAGAATTGGGGATCAAGTGAATCGAAATCCGCGCTCTCGAACCCCTCCGATGCAAAGACATTCGTGACAAAATCGCCCGCACCACCCAGGGCGGGCTGGTTGTGGCAGGCCCCGCACGATCCCGCGTCAGGGCCCGCGGTACGGAAAAACACCTGCTCGCGCGGATGCTTGCGCCGGGTCGGATCGATCGCCTGGGTCGCCTGCGGCCGTCCGACTCCGTCGAGCGGGGTGAAATTTGCGCCAAACAGGGCTTCGCCGGTTGTTCTCAGGCTGTCCAGCTCGGCTTTGGACAGAACCCCGGTCGGCATTTCCCCGATCGCGCCCAGCGCCCGGGTCCGTTCCGCCCAGGGCTCGTCGGCAAGGACTGCCGACGCCCACCCGATTTGCAGGCCGAGAATAACGGCGAGGCTGGTCACTCCCGCCATCCGGTTGCGTGAATTCATGCTGCTGTTCCTCCTGCCCGCGCATAATCGACGCAGTCCTGCCGCCGTCGCCATACCGGTCTCCTGCTTGCCCGCAAGGCTTGTTTTGCCGACGGAAGTTGCTTCGCATTCGACGCGGATACGGTCACCCGCAAATAGCTCGCGCATTCCGGTTTCGGAGGAAAGCTGGCGCCATGTCATGCCGCTAATTCCTCGTGGTTTCCCAAACCCGGTCCGCCTGCGTGGCGTCGATTTCGGAGAGCGCGCCGATGCCGCAGCCGTCCAGAACCAGTGGCATCTCGTCGACGTAGAGATCGATCGGGATGTTGCTTGCGGCCGAAGCGTTCGAGTTCCTGAGAACCTCGCGCAATGCTGGTTCCATCAGATCGAAGGCTGCCGCGCCATGACCGACAAAGGCGATCCTGAACGGATCGACAAGTGCGAACAGGCCGGCCAGGCCAGATCCCAGCGCGCGGCCGGCGGACGCGAAAGATTCGCCCGCAAGGGTTTCGCCTTTGCGCGCAGCTTCGGCAATGCGGATGATCTCCGATGGGTCAACATGGCTTTCCGGTTCCGCGTTGGCGGGCTTGCCGAGGTATCTGCGCAGGATCGCGTAGTCGCCGGCATCCGCCTCTATGCAACCGCGCGACCCGCACCGGCACAACGCGCCGTCCGTCTGGTGCAGCATATGACCAAATTCCGTTCCCGATGACCGGGTTCCGTTGATGATCTGACCGCGAAGAAACAGACCCATGCCAACGCCGTGGGCAAGCAGTATGGCGGCAAAATTTTCGCTGTAGCGCTCCGGATCGCGCCAATTGAGTGCGCGTGCGATCAGGTCGCAGTCATTGGCCAGTCGCACGGGCACGCCAAATTCCTCCTGCAGCCAGTAGGCCAGGGGAATGTCGGTCAGTGGCGTCATCGGCGAGCGCAGCAACTGCAGACCGGCAATATCGGTGGTTCCCTGCAGGCCGATGGAGATGCGCCCGAACTGGTCGTCGGCGAGCCCGGAGGCCTCCCAGGTCTGGCGGATTTCTGTGATCAGTGTATCCCGGAAAATCTCCATGGTGACATTGGCCATGTCGAGATGGAATTGCTGGCGGATGACCACCGTGCCGGCATAGTCGATGATGGCGACATCGACCGCTCCGATCTTGAGAACGATCAGCACTGCATGACAAAACTGTGGGTTGACCGACAGCTCGACGCTCGGGCGCCCGCGCCCCGCGTTACCGTTGATTTCTGCACTGCGCGCAATGAGGACGCCTTCGGCAATCAGCTCGCTTGAGATCGTGGACACCGTCGCCGGACTGAGCGATGCGGACCGGGCGATTTCGCCCCGGCTGATCGCGCCCCCGCGCCGCACGATTTGAATGATGCGCAAGCGGTTGCGTCTCCGCATGTCGTCGGAGCGAAGCACTATCGACATTTTCCCGGGAATCCTCCTCTAAAGTTGGTTGCAACGCAAAATTAATATTGCATTGCAACAGCTTACCTCGATTGCGTTTCATGTTGACATGCAAGCGCTTTTGAGTCACGATTTTTTTCGAGGCTTGAATTAAAAAGCTTCGGAGGAGTGTTTGGCTCTGAAATGCCGGGCACGTTTGATATTTTGGATCGTTATCCATCCGGGAGGATTACATGAGAAAGTTAGTTAGCACGCTCGTTGCTGGCGTCGTCATGACAGCCGCAATGGCCGGCGCCGCATTGGCGGACGGCAAGACAATTGGAGTTTCCTGGTCGAATTTCCAGGAAGAGCGCTGGAAGACCGACGAAGCCGCGATCAAGGCGGCCATCGAAGCCGCTGGCGACACCTATGTGTCGACCGATGCGCAATCGTCGGCAGCCAAGCAGCTGTCCGATGTTGAAAGCCTGATGGCGCAGGGCGTCAACGCGCTGATCATTCTCGCCCAGGATACCCAGGCGATCATTCCCGCCGTGACCGCTGCCGCTGACGAAGGCGTTCCGGTCATCGCCTATGACCGTCTGATCGAAGACAACCGCGCCTTCTACCTGACCTTCGACAATGTCGAGGTCGGTCGTATGCAGGCACGCGCTGTTTTTGCCCTCCAGCCGAAGGGCAACTATGTCATGATCAAGGGGTCGCCCACCGATCCGAATGCTGACTTCCTTCGCGGCGGCCAGCAGGAAGCCCTGCAGGCGGCGATTGATTCCGGCGACATCAAGATCGTGGACGAAGCCTATACCGACGGCTGGCTTCCGGCCAACGCCCAGCGCAACATGGAACAGATCCTGACGGCCAACGACAACAAGGTCGATGCCGTGGTTGCTTCCAATGACGGCACCGCCGGCGGTGTTGTTGCCGCGCTCACGGCACAGGGCATGGACGGCATTCCGGTGTCCGGCCAGGACGGCGACCACGCTGCCCTCAACCGTGTCGCCAATGGCACCCAGACTGTCAGCGTCTGGAAGGATGCTCGTGAACTCGGCAAGGTCGCCGGCGAAATCGCCGTGCAACTGGCCGGCGGCACGGCGATGAGCGACATCGAAGGCTCCGCCGAGTGGACGTCTCCGGGCGGCACTACGATGACCGCGATGTTCCTTGCTCCGGTTCCGATCACAAAGGACAATCTCGCCACTGTCGTCGATGCCGGTTGGATCAGCAAGGAAGACCTGTGCCAGGGCGTTTCCGGCGGTCCTGCTCCTTGTAACTAAGCCACAGGCTCAGTTGCTGATTGCCTGAATGATGTCCCCATCCGCAGGGGTGGGGACGTATTGATGCTCATTACCCGGATACGGCCATGACCGACACGTCCCCCGCAACGAGTACGCAGGCGAAGCCTCGCAATTTCTTCGCCGCGCTTGAACTTGATACCCGCCTGCTCGGCATGATTGGCGCTTTTGTCGTCATCTGTCTGATTTTCAACGTCCTCACCGACGGGCGCTTTATGACGCCCCGCAACATCTTCAACCTGACGATTCAGACCGCGTCGGTCGCGATCATGGCGACCGGGATGGTGTTCGTGATTGTGACCCGCCATATCGATCTATCGGTCGGTTCGCTGCTGGCGACCTGCTCGGCGATGATGGCGATGATGCAGACGGTGGTGGCGCCGGACTGGTTGGGGTTTGGTCTCAACCATCCGCTGACAATGCCGATCGCGATTTTGGTTGGCGTCTTGACCGGCCTGCTGATCGGCGCCTTCCACGGCTGGCTGATCGGCTACCTGGCGATTCCCGCTTTCATTGTCACGCTGGGCGGGTTTCTGGTCTGGCGCAACGTAGCCTGGCACCTGACCAAGGGCCAGACGATCGGCCCGCTTGACGAGAATTTTCAGCTTTTCGGCGGGATCAACGGCACATTGGGCGAGACCTGGAGCTGGATTTTTGCCGGTTTCGCAGTTCTGGCCTCATTCTATGTGCTTTTCCAGTCGCGGCGGAACAAGGTTCTGCACGAGTTTCCGGTCAAGCCGGTTTGGGCCGAAGTCGTCATGGGTGCGATCATCGCAGCGGTGATTGTCGGTTTCGTGGCTGTTCTGAACGCTTACGAAATTCCGACAGCTCGACTGCAGCGGATTTTCGAGGCGCGTGGCGAGATGATGCCGGACGGGCTCGTTCAGGGGTACGGAATACCGATCTCGGTGTTGCTGCTGATCCTGATTGCCTTCGTCATGACGATTGTCGCCCGGCGCACCCGCCTCGGACGATATATTTTCGCCACCGGTGGCAATCCCGAAGCGGCGGAACTGGCCGGTATCAACACACGTCTGCTCACCGTCAAGATTTTCGCCATCATGGGGGTCTTGTGCGCCATTTCGGCCATCGTCGCCTCGTCACGGCAAACCTTTCATTCCAATGATATCGGTACGCTCGACGAACTGCGCGTCATCGCCGCCGCGGTGATCGGCGGGACAGCACTGTCGGGCGGCATGGGCACCATTTACGGCGCGATCCTGGGCGCGCTGATCATGCAGAGCCTGCAATCGGGCATGGCAATGGTCGGCGTCGATGCGCCTTACCAGAACATGGTCGTCGGTTCTGTGCTGGTTCTCGCCGTATTTATTGACATCGTTTATCGCCGCCGGACGGGAGACAAGACATGACCACACCTCTCGTCGAAATGCGCGACATGCAGAAATCGTTCGGCGGCATCAAGGCCGTCGATCATGTCACCATTGATCTGTACCCTGGCGAGGTCGTCGGTGTTCTGGGTCACAATGGCGCCGGCAAATCCGTTCTGACGAAAATGCTGTCGGGCGCATTGCCGCGCGATGGCGGCGAAATTTTCATCAATGGCAAGAAGGCGGCGATCAACAATCCGCGCGATGCGCGCAATCTGCAGATCGAGACGATCTACCAATATCTTGCGCTGGCCGACAATCTGGATGCCGCGTCCAACCTGTTTCTTGGCCGCGAACTGGTGACCCCCCTGGGATTTGTCGATGACGCCTTGATGGAGGCTGAGACCCGAAAAATCCTGAAACGCCTCAATCCGAATTTCCGGCGTTTCCACACGCCAGTGGCGGGGCTTTCGGGTGGTCAGAGACAATCGGTTGCAATCGCGCGCGCGGTCTATTTCAACGCCAAGATCCTGATCATGGATGAGCCCACGGCGGCTCTCGGCGTGCAGGAAACGCGGATGGTTGCCGAACTGATTGATCAGCTGAAATCCGAGGGCATCGGCATTCTTCTGATCGATCACGACATTCACCAGGTGAAGTCATTATGCGACCGGGCCAACGTGATGAAGAACGGCCAGTTGGTCGGGACCGCCAAGGTCGCCGATGTGTCTGAGGACGATCTTCTCGGCATGATTATCGCCGGCAAATGCCCACCCGGGGCGATACCGGGCCCGGGTGCTATTCAAACTGCCTGATCAGACACAAACCGGGGCCCTGAGCCCCGGTTTTTTGTTGCGTCGCGGCAATTTCAGACGTGCTGTTCAAGTTATTGAGTCTGAAGTGTATGAAAAAGCATTAAATAACAGAAACTTAAGAAAATTTATCAACAGATAAAGAAATTTGAAAATTCCTATTGCAATGCAGCATGAACTGCACCATATTTGTTTCAACGCCACGCCGAACTCCTCCTCCTCCCAATTCGGCATGGCAGTAGTCGTGATGCTCTGCACCGGGATCCTCCTCCCAAGCACCGGTCCGGATGTTGCGACGAAGTACAAACGCCTGTCGGGTCTTGCCCGGCAGGCGTTTTGTTTTTCCGGGCTTGCTGCGTCCCACCACAGTAATCTCCCTTGCTGCGGACAGCTTGGAAACTGGCACACCTTCCCCATCTCAATCCGTCGCTGCAATGGACTGGTTTGCTGGTCGGCGGTGTCGGCACCACGACCCACCAGCTCTGGCTGCTGTATCTGGGGTATGATGTGCTCGGAGGCTGCGGTTTGGGGCTGGGTTATGTCTCGCCGGTCTCGATCTTTTTACGCTGGTTTCCGGACCGTCGCGGCATGGCGGACCGCATGGCAATCAGGGGTCTTGGCAGCGATTTTGCGACGATGCCTGCCTATCCGACCGATTATATTCGTACCCAGGCATGGCGGCATTGCTGCTCCCCGCGGCACATGTTTGTGGCGGGGAGGTCCTATCTTTCTAACGGAAAGAAATAGGCCTTGTGCTCTTGCGCAACGGTCGAGATGTGATCCGCCACGGTACGCACCCGCGCCAGGTCGCGCGCTGATTCATGATAGACCATGAAGTAGGATCGCGCGATGCGGTTTTCGGGCAGCAACCGGACCAGATCCGGATCCAGCGCGGCGATGTAATCATGCAAAACAGCAATGCCGGCGCCGGAGCGTACGGCTTCGGTTTGCCCGGTGGCGCTCGATATCTCGAACTGCGCCGTCCAGTTGCGCAGGATTTCGCGGGTGAACTGCAGAGAAGGCGAGAAAATCAGGTCTTCCACGTAACTGATCAGGCGATGCTGCTTGAGATCGTCCGTGTTTTTGGGTGTGCCGTGCTGGTCGATATAGGAGCGTGATGCATACAGCGACAACGAATAATCAACCAGCTTGCGCGCCACCAGTCGCCCCTCGGCCGGGCGTTCGACCGTGATGGCGATATCGGCCTCGCGTTGCGGCAATGAGAAGCTGCGCGGAACCGGAACCAGTTGAAGCCGCAGATCGGGATGCCTGGCAATCAGGGCGCCAAGCCGCGGCGCCAGGAAGGAAACCCCGAAACCGTCCGGTGCACCGATCCGCACCGTGCCGGATATCGCGCTGTCGGTGCGCCCGAGATTGGCCTGCGCCGCCAGCATCTCGGCTTCCATGCGCTCGGCATGGGCCAGAAAGGCTTCGCCTTCCCCGGTCAGCCCGCAACCATTGGTGCGGCGGACCACCAGTTGCGCGCCGAGCGCGGTTTCAAGCGATGTGATCCGCCTTGCCGCGGTGGCGTGGTTGATTCCCAGCCGTTTCGCAGCTGCCAGAATCTGCCCGGCACGGGCGACAGCCAGAAAAACCCTGATATCGTCCCAGTTCACGGCAAACTATCCAAACACCACGGTCTTGTGGCCGTTGAGCATGACACGCGATTCCAGATGCATCTTCACGGCTCGGGCCAGAACCCGTGCCTCGATGTCCCGACCGGCGGCGACGAAGTCATCGGCAGTCATGGAATGGCTCACGCGCTCGGTTTCCTGTTCGATGATCGGGCCTTCATCGAGATCGGCGGTGACGTAGTGCGCGGTAGCACCGATCAGCTTGACGCCGCGCTCATGCGCCTGGTGATAGGGTTTGGCGCCCTTGAAGCTTGGCAGGAACGAGTGGTGAATATTGATCACCTTGCCGAACAGCCGTCGCGAAAGTGCATTCGACAGAACCTGCATGTAGCGCGCAAGGATCACCAGATCCGCGCCGCTTTTGGTGGCAAGCTCCAGCAGCTTTTCTTCCTGGTCCGCCTTGGTGTCCTTGGTTACAGGCCAGTGGTGGAACGGAATGCCTTCGATTTCCGCGGTTCTGCGGCTGTCCTCGTGATTGGAGACGATTGCCACCACCTCGGCGTCCAGCCAGCCGACGCGGATCTGATAAATCAGGTGCAGCAGAGCGTGGTCGAATTTCGACACCATGATGATGATCTTCGGGCGCTTGGCCACTTCATTGATGTCGAGCCGCAGTTCAAACCGTGCTATCGGTGCCTGAAGGCACCGTTTGATGGCCTGCGCATCAACGCCGTCCGGTGTTTCAATTGCAATCCGCATGAAAAAGCGGTTGGTCTGACGATCCCAGAACTGGCTGGATTCAGCGATATTGGCGCCGATCGCCGCAAGTTCGGTGGTGATTGCTGCAACAATGCCCGGCTGATCAGCGCAGGCTATTGTGATGACAAAATGCGGATGCGCCATGACAGTCTCCGGTTATTGATGGCCCTGATCTCGACCGCTCTCCACCGGCTTTGCAGCATCGTTCCGGGACGGTCAAGTCCGCCCCGGAGTTGGATATAAGTCCAGTTAGCCGTGGGCGATCATTACGTGCCGCACTGCGGTGTAATCTTCAAGGGCGTAAAGCGACATGTCCTTTCCATAACCTGACTGCTTGATGCCGCCATGCGGCATCTCGTTGACCAGCATGAAGTGGGTGTTGATCCAGGTGCAGCCATATTGCAGCCGCGCAGCACAGGTCATCGCCTTGGAGATATCCTTTGTCCAGACAGAGGAGGCCAGACCGTATTCGGAATCATTGGCCCAGGTGACGGCCTCTTCGGCATCGGAGAACCGGGTCACGGATACCACGGGGCCGAACACTTCCCGGCGGACGATTTCATCCGATTGCAGGGCACCCGCGATCAGTGTCGGCTGGTAGTAAAATCCGTTTCCGTCACCCGGCTTGCCACCTGTTGCGACTTCGATGTGTTTCATTTCGGTGGCGCGCTCAACAAAGCTTGCCACCCGGTCGCGCTGCCGTTTGGAGATCAGCGGGCCGATCTCGTTGTCCGCGTCATCCGCCTGATCATACTTGATGGTCGATACCGCCGCCGAAAGCCTGTCGACCAGCTTTTCGTAGATCTTCGGTCCGGCATAAATCCGGCAGGCTGCGGTGCAATCCTGTCCGGCATTGTAGTAGCCGAAAGCGCGGAGCCCATCGACCACTGCATCCAGATCAGCATCATCGAACACGATGACCGGCGCTTTGCCGCCCAGTTCCAGATGCGTACGCTTGACCGATTTGGCCGCCGCCTGCAGCACCTTCTTGCCGGTGGCGACATCGCCGGTGATCGAGACCATGCTGATCTTGGGGTGGTTGATTAGCGCATTGCCGACGCTTTCGCCGCGGCCCAGAATGACGTTGACGACGCCTTCAGGCAGGATGTCGGCCAGGATCTTGGCGAACTTCAACGAGGTCAGCGGTGTCTGTTCGGAGGGTTTGAAGACCACGGTGTTGCCGCCGCCGATCGCCGGTGCCAGCTTCCACGCCATCATCATCAACGGGTAGTTCCAGGGCGCAATGGAGGCGATGATGCCGATTGGATCACGGCGCACCATGGAAGTATGGCCCTCCATGTATTCGCCAGCCGCCTGGCCGGGCATGCAACGTACGGCGCCGGCGAAGAACCGGTAGCAATCGACGATTGCCGGGATCTCGTCATTCTTCACTGCATTGATCGGTTTGCCGCAATTGAGCGCCTCGAGTGCTGCGAACCCGTCAGCTTCGGCTTCGATCCGGTCGGCGATCTTGAGCAGATACCCGGAGCGCTCTGCAGGCGTGGTCCGCGACCAGGTGGCAAACGCTTTCTCTGCTGCATTGACTGCAGCCTCGATCTGGATTGAGGAGGCTTCGGGAAGATTGAGAATGGTCTCGCCGGTGCGCGGATTGAAAATCTTCTCTTCGGCTTCGGTCCCGGCTTCAAACCGGTTGCCGATCAGCATTTGGGTGTCCATGGCGTTTCTCCCGTGAGTTATTTGCCCTGTCCGGAGATCTGGTCTCCGTCCCGGGTCAGGTAGTAGGCGGCAAGAATGGGCAGGAAGGTGACCAGCACGACGACCATTGCCACCACATTGGTGACCGGGCGCTGGCGCGGCCTGACCAGTTCTTCAAGCATCCAGATCGGCAGCGTGGCCTGCTGGCCGGCGGTAAAGGTGGTGACGATCACCTCGTCAAACGACAGCGCGAAAGCCAGCATGCCGCCGGCCAGCAGCGCCGTTCCGATATTGGGAAGGATGACATGACGAAAGGTCTGGAACCCGTCGGCGCCGAGATCCATCGAGGCCTCGATCAGCGAGCCCTGCATCCGCCGGAAGCGCGCCACCGCGTTGTTGTAGACCACAACGACGCAGAAGGTGGCGTGGCCCAGAACGATGGTCCAGAACGAAAACGGGATTTCGGCGAGATTGAAGGCCGAGCGCAACGAAATGCCGGTGATGATGCCGGGCAGGGCGATCGGCAGGATGACCAGCAGCGAAATCGCCTCGCGTCCGAAAAACCTGGTCTGCGAGATCGCAGCCGCGCACAGCGTGCCAAGCGTCAGCGCCACGGCGGTCGAGATCGTCGCGACCCGCACCGACAGTCCCAGCGCTTCCCAGACATCTGGCCGGTTCCAGGTCACCGCGAACCATTTCAGCGTCAGCCCGGGGGGAGGGAACTGGTAGCTCTTTTCCTCGGTGGTAAACGCATAAAGAAAGATCAGCAGGATCGGCAGATGCAGGAAGGCGAGGCCGACGCCAGCGGCGATCTTCAGACCCATCGGCGTGCCGGTTTGACGATCAGAGCGCATTGAAGGCTCCCGCGCGTTTGGCCAGCCACAAATAGATCCCCATGATCACCACGGGCACCACGGTAAACGCTGCCGCCAGCGGAATATTGCCCGCTGTCCCCTGATGCGCATAGACCGCCATGCCGATGAACAGGTGCGAGGTGCCGATGATCTGCGGGATGATGTAATCGCCGAGCGTCAGCGAGAAGGTAAAGATCGAACCGGCAATCACGCCCGGCAATGCCAGCGGCAGCAGCACATTGCGGAATGTCTGACCGGGCGAGGCGCCAAGATCGGCGGAAGCTTCCAGAAGGTTGCCTGGAACCCGCTCGAGCGCTGCCTGCATCGGCAGGATCATGAACGGCAGCCAGACATAGACGAAAACCAGAAACGTCCCTGTCGGGCTGACGGACAGGGAATTGCCGCCGACAACCGGCAGGGAAAGCCAGGCGTCGACAACAAAATTCAGATGAAACTTTTCCAGCACCCAGGTCAGGATGCCTTCCTTGGCCAGGATCAGCTTCCAGGCATAGATCTTGACCAGATAGCTCGACCACAAGGGCAACATCACCCCGAGGTAAAACACAGCCTTCCAGCGTCCCTTGGCGTAGCGCGCCGCGAAATAGGCGATAGGAAACGCAATGATCGCCGAAGCAATGGTCACCATCGCCGCCATGGTGACGGTGCGGACGATGATGTCGAGATTGGAGGGGCGCAGCAGTTCGCCATAGGTTTTCAGGGTGAACTCTCGAACCACCATGCCGGAGAACTCATCAATCGAGAAGAAGCTCTGAATCAGAAGGGCGAACAGGCTTCCGAGATAAATCACCCCGAGCCACAGCAGCGGCGGTGTCAGCATTAAAAACAGCAGGAGCTTCGGATTGCGCCAGAACGCGTCCGACAATGCGCCTCCCAGACCGCCTCGCCCGGGCAAAATGGCGGCAGACTGGACGGTTGCGGCGCTCATGCATCCGCCCCCATCAGATGTAGCGCAGAAGGCTCCCAGGAAAACCGGATGCTGGCGTCCTGATCCGGCACTTGCGCGCCGGAAGGCAACAGCACGTTGAGGCTTTGGCCCGCCACATTGAGCGTCACCCGCGTTGCGCTGCCCAGAAAGCTCGTCCCGGTGACGCGGGCCTCATGGCCGGTATCCGTGCCGAGACGGATGTCTTCGGGCCGGAGGCTTGCCCATTCGGCCGGTCCGCCCAGCCGCTGGGTGAATTCAGGGGGCAACACGTTGGAGGAACCAACGAAATCGGCCACGAAACGGGTCTTCGGACGCCTGTAGATATCTTCGGGCGTGCCGGTCTGCATGATCCGGCCTTCGTTGAAAACCGCGATCCGGTCAGCCATCGACAGCGCTTCGCCCTGATCATGGGTGACAAACACGAAGGTGATGCCGAGCGCCTTCTGCAGAACTTTCAGTTCTTCCTGCATCTGCTCGCGCAGCTTGAGATCAAGCGCGCCGAGAGGTTCATCAAGCAACAGAACCTTGGGCTTGTTGACCAGCGCCCGGGCAAGCGCCACGCGCTGTCTCTGGCCGCCAGACAATTGCCCCGGCTTGCGCGCGCCGTAACCGGGCAGTTTGACCATCTCGAGCGCGGCCTCGGCCTCGCGCAAACGTTCAGCCTTGCCAACGCCGCGGATCATCTGCCCGTAGGCCACATTGTCCGCCACGTTGAGATGCGGAAACAGCGCATAGTCCTGAAACACCGTGTTGACGTTGCGCCGGTAGGGCGGCACGCCTTCGGCCGTTTCTCCGAATATCTCGATATGCCCGGCCGTCGGCTGCTCGAAACCCGCGATCAGCCGCAGGCAGGTCGTCTTGCCGGAACCCGACGGACCGAGCATGGCGAAGAACTCGCCAGGCGCGATCTCCAGATCGACGGCGTCGACGGCGCGAACGCTCCCGAAATGACGGGAGACCTGCTGGAATGAGACGGCATACGGCATGGAAAATCCAGATCAGTCCTGATGTGCCCTCGAAGCGGCACCGGCCCACCGGGGGCATCGTGAGGGGGTAGCGAAGCGCCGGTCTCCCTCCCCAAAGTCACGGGAGGGAGATGTTGGCTTGGTTCGGTAGTATGGCCGGTTCAGCGACCGCCGATGACGCCGATATAGTCAGAGACCCAGCGATAATAGGGCACGCATTCGTCCTGGCTTTCGCATTTCGAAACCGGAGTGGTCCAGAAATTGATCCTGTCAAAGTCATCCAGTCCGTTGGCGGTGCAACCTTCGGCGGTCTGCATGCCACGGCCATCGGTGCACGCGGCAGGAACCGAAGGGTTGGCGCCAAACCAGACCGAGAGATCGGACTGCAGGTTGGAGGCCAGCGAATGTTCCATCCACTTGTAGGCGCAGTTTGGATTGGCCGCATCTGCATGCATCATCGTGGTGTCGGCCCAGCCCGTGGCACCTTCCTGAGGAATGGTGGAAGCCACCGGCACCTTGTCGGCCTGCAGCAGATTGACCTGGAAAGGCCACGAACCCGAAGCCACGACACCTTCGTTCTTGAAGTCGTCGATCTGGATGAAAGCGTCATGCCAGTAGCGGCCAACCAGCGTTCGCTGCACACGCAGCAGGTCAAGCGCTTCCTTGTACTGGGCTTCATTGAGCTCGTAAGGGCTCTTGATGCCCAGCTCCGGCTTGTGGAACATCAGGTACTGTGCGGCGTCGGCAATGTGGATCGGACCATCATAGGCCTGGACCCGGCCCTTGTTGGTCTTGCCATCGGGCAGGTCCATTTCTTCAAACACCACGTTCCATGAGGTCGGCGCTTCCTTGAATGTTTCTGTGTTGTACATCAGCACATTCGGGCCCCACATATAGGGAGTGCCGTAGTGAACGCCGTCAACTGTGTGCCAGGGGGCATCCTTGAGGCGGTCATCGACCGTCGACCAGGACGGAATGAGATCAGTGTTGATCGGCTGCACGCGCTTGCCGGCGATCAGCCGCAGCGATGCGTCGCCAGACGCGGTGACCAGATCGAAACCGCCTTCGTTCATCAGCGCCACCATCTCGTCGGATGTGTTGGCGGTCTTGACGTTGACCTTGCAGCCCGAGGCTTCCTCGAATTTGGTCACCCAGTCGAAGGCCTTGTCGGTTTCGCCGCGCTCGATATAGCCAGCCCAGGCGACGATGTTGACCTGACCTTCGCCGGGTCCGACTTCGGTCATCATTTCCGCCGAGGCAAATCCCGGCGCCATGACCGAAAGCGCCAGCGCCATCGCCGTGCATGTATTGAAGATCTTTTTCATGTGCTTGAGCTCCCACCGTTGGTGACCGCCAGAATAACGGTCAGCGTCGGGAGCCAACAGTGATACGGCCAGTCTGGGTGCGCAAATACTTTTATCAGAATTATGATATCGGAAAAATCGATACCTATATCAGCGCTGACGTATCGCTCTCTGCGCCTGAGAAAGGTCAATGAAATCGCGTGCGGCCTGCGTCATCTGGCTGCCACGCCGCCAGGCCACGCCGACCTGCACCATCGGCAGGCTGCCTGATACATCGCGGCTTTCGATCCGGTCGCCTTCCAGCGACCATGGCCTGTAGACAAGATCCGGCAACAGCGCCACACCTGCACCGGTGGCAACCAGGCTGCGCACGGCTTCCACGGATCTTGTCCGGAAGGCGATCTTCGGACGCGAGCCAATGGCGCTGAGCAGTTTTCCGGTGCTTTCCTCGATTTCGTCAATGGTCAGCATGATCACCGGTTCTTCTGCCACATCTGCGACCGTAATGCTTTCAGCAGACGCCAGCCGATGACCGAGCGGCAGCCACAGCCGGTAGGGAGAAACCTCCAGGATCTCGGTTTGCAGCGCCATCCGATTGCGCAAATTGGAGATCACGATCACTGCGACATCAAGTTCGCCGCCGATCAGCAGATGTTCGAGATAATCGCCATTGTCCTCGATCGCCGAAACCGTAACGCCGGGAAAGGCCCGGCGGTAGCGCGCCAGCAGATCAGACAGCACATAGCCGGCCACCAGCGAGGTCACCCCCAGATTGAGCGTACCGGTCAGGTTTTCTTTTTCATCGGAGAAGGTGCGCCGCGCGTCGGACACATCGGAAAGGATCTTGGTCGCGTGGCGAAGAAACTGGTGACCCTTGTGGGTGATTGTCAGCCCGCGCGAATGACGATCAAACAACTCGACGCCCAGATCGCCTTCAAGCTCCTTGATCGCTTCGGTGACCGCCGACTGGGAAATCGACAGATTTTGCGCGGCCCCGGAGACGGTACCCTGGGCGGCGACGGCGACGAAATACTGCAATTGGCGAAGCGTAAAGGCCATGCCCCAGACAACCAGCATTCGTGACGGCTGACAACGGGTTAGATCCCAGTTTGCCGATTTCCGACAGCAGGGAGCGGGTCCGCCCAATCCGGCTGGCGCCATCCCTGCCAGGCGATCAACCGGCGTTCGGTTTACCGCCGCCGCAATTGCGGCATCACAGATCCATCGATCCGGTATTCTGCAGACACTGCGGAGGGTAATACGGCCAATTTGCCTTGCTGCAGGAGGTCGCAATCTCCACGCCGGGTGACACGATCCGAATATGGCGCACACCGGTCTGGTTGCCGGAGCCCGCGCTTTGGGAGACTTGAACCGGTTGTGCCGAATAGCTGGAGGCAAAACCGTTCAAGGCTGCCAGGTGAGAGATTCCGTCCGCGTCGGCGGCAATGGCGACCGCGCCCAGAGCGAGGACAGAAGCAGTTGATATGATGGCAATCTTTTTCATGCCATATTAACGCCTAACATCCGCCTTGGTTCCCGGGAGTGTTCCGGGACTTGTCAAACGGAGCCGCGGCGCGGTCTTGCCGGGCCGCCGGATGGGTTCATCCGCTACTGTCGAGATCCCGTGCGCTGCCAATGGCGTCGAGACGCTTTTGCAGCGCCATCTGATCGATGCTCGCCAGCGGCAGATTGGTGAAAATCGAAATCCGTGCGTCCATCATCCGGTATGCATCCGAGAATGCGAGACGTTTTTCGGCCTCGGTTCCCTCGGCTGCAGCCGGATCCGGCACGCCCCAATGGGCGCTCATCGGTTGTCCGGGCCAGACAGGGCAGGATTCATTGGCCGCATTGTCACAGACGGTGAAGACGAAATCCAGATGCGGGGCGTCCGGCCGGGCAAATTCATCCCAGTTCTTCGAGCGCGCGAAGCTCGTGTCGTAGTTCAGTTGTCGAAGCAGGTCCAGCGTGTAGGGATGGACTTCGCCCTTGGCCTGCGAGCCGGCCGAATAGGCCTTGAAGCGGCCCTGTCCGGCGCGGTTCATAATCGCTTCCGCAATAATAGATCGGGCGGAGTTGCCGGTGCACAGAAACAACACATTATAGACTTTTTCGGTCATGATCGCCTCGCTGGTCGTGGGTCCGGTTCGACGGCTTGCGGGCCGCGGCCTGGCTGTCGGTTGGTTTTGAAAATCAATATATCAAGAATACTTGATGAAAATGAAATTGCAAGATGTCGTTTGAATCAAGTCAACCTGACTGGCGCATTGCCTGTCTGATCGCGACGACAGACCGGTTTGCGGCGGTTTGCCGTCATTACACCCGCTAGTGGTCTGACCGAAACAGATGATACCCATCTGTTTCGAACAGTCAGCCCACAAGCTATTGATTTGGTGGGGCGATTTCTCCTGACAGATGGGAACCATCTGTCAGGATCGCACCACTAGGTGAAGCCATACGCTGTCATCATGGGGCATTTGTTTTCAAGCCTACGATAGGGCCTGGCCGACCCGATGTGTGCACATCCATCTGCATCGCGGCGTTCGGCAATGCAGTCCATTGTGCCGTTTTTGCTTTTGGATTGATGGTATTGGCGGGGTTCTTTCGCAAGCCTCGTGCGCGAACAACAAAGCCGGACAGGCTGCCTGCAGGCCTTGAGCGGATGTATCGTCGGGCAATTTTCTTGCTTGGCCCCGTTTCTTATTGCTCGATTGTGCTTTATGAAGCCGAAAAGCCGTAGCCGCTCATTCGCCCCGCACGGCGCCCGAATGAGCGGGCTCAAACACGAAGTCCGAAAGATCCGACATGACAGACCTTGCGACCATCCAGCCGGCGTTAGCCCGAGCGCTGGCAAAACGCGGCTATGAAACGCTCACTCCCGTCCAGGAAGCGGTGCTTGCGCCCGAGCTGCGCGATGCAGACCTTCTGGTTTCCGCTCAGACCGGATCCGGCAAGACCGTGGCCTTCGGGATTTCGCTGGCGCCAACGCTGTTGGGGGAAGACGAAACGCTGCCGCGCGCCGGTGCGCCGCTGGCTCTGGCGATCGCGCCGACACGCGAACTGGCCATGCAGGTCGAGCGTGAACTGGCATGGCTCTACGGTGAAGCCGGCGCGCGCATCGCCACCTGCGTTGGCGGCATGAACATGATGACCGAACGGCGCACGCTGGAACGCGGGGCACATATCGTGGTGGGAACGCCTGGCCGGTTGCGCGATCACATCGAACGCGGATCGCTGGACCTCTCGGCCATTCGCGCCGTCGTACTCGATGAAGCCGATGAAATGCTCGATCTGGGCTTCCGCGATGATCTCCAGTTCATTCTGGATGCCGCGCCCGACCAGCGCCGCACCCTGATGTTCTCGGCAACCGTGCCCGCCGGCATCGCCAACCTGGCCAAGCGCTATCAGAACAAGGCAGTTCGGGTCACCACGGCTGGCGATCAGAAGCAGCATCTCGACATCGAATACCGTGCGCTCTCGGTTGCTCCCAATGACCGTGAAAACGCCGTCATCAACGTGCTGCGCTACTACGATGCCAAGAACGCCATCGTGTTCTGCAGCACACGCGCCACCGTCAACCATCTGACCGCGCGCTTTTCCAACCGCGGCTTTTCGGTCGTGGCACTGTCGGGCGAACTGAGTCAGAACGAGCGCACCCACGCTCTGCAGGCCTTGCGCGATGGCCGGGCGAAGGTCTGCGTGGCGACCGATGTCGCGGCCCGCGGACTTGATCTGCCGGATCTGGAGCTGGTCATTCACGCGGATCTGCCGAAGAACCCGGAAGGTTTGCTGCACCGGTCAGGCCGCACCGGTCGCGCCGGGCGCAAGGGCGTTTCCGCGCTGATCGTGCCCTACAATGCACGTCGCCGCACCGAAAGGCTGTTGTCCGACGCCCGCATTGCCGCCGCCTGGGCCCGCCCGCCGTCCGCTGTTGAAATTCTCGCTCGCGATGACGAGCGCCTGATGGAAGACGCGTCCTTCCAGGCAGAAGTCGGCGAGGACGAAACCGCAATGGTTTCCGCCCTGCTCGAGCGGCACGGTCCGGAAAAGGTCGCCGCGGCGCTGATACGCATGCACCGGGGCACGCGGTCTTCGCCCGAGGAATTGATTGACGACGGCCCTGTTGCAGCCCCCGGCGGCACCTATGCCGAGCGGGCGCCGCGCGAACATGTGGCGATCAAGGATGCTGTCTGGTTTTCCTTGTCGCTGGGCCGCAAGCAATCGGCCGAGCCGCGCTGGCTGCTGCCGATGCTGTGTCGCGCCGGCCATATAACCAAGACGGAAATCGGCTCCATCCGCATTCATGATCTGGAGACACACGTCGAGATCGCCGGGGCGGCAGTGGCGAAATTCGAGGCTGAAATCGGGCCGACGCGCAAGATCGAGAAAAATGTCACGGTGACCCGCCTCGATGGCGTGCCCCAGGCACCGGCGCGGACACAGCGCCCGGCCAGATCCGTCGATGCGGATGTCTCGCGGGCTCCGCGTGAAGACAGCGGCCCGCGCGCCGACCGGCCTGATCGATCCGGCGATGATTATCATCCGCGCGAAAAAGCAAAGCCGGACTACGCCAAGAAGCGACCGTTTACCGGCGGCAAGAAGCGAAATGACCGCCCGCCGCGTCACGATGCCTACGCCGACAAGAAGCCTTCGGCCCGCGAGGACGCCCCGCCTGCGGCCGGCGCCGGTAGCTGGCCTTATGATGACGTGGCCCCGGCGCCAAAGCCTGGAAAAGTCAAGTCGAAGCCTGAGGCAGCCAAGTCGGCCAAACCCGGCAAGGCCGCCGCCGCAGTCTCCGATGCGGGTTCGGACAAGCCGCCATTTGCCAAGGACAAGAAGCCCAAGCGCGACAAGCCGGGCTTCAAAGCTGATCTCAAGCCGGGTGCAAAGCCCGCCAAACCGCACCGTAAAGGTGCGAAAAACCCGCTCGCCGACGTCACCAAGCGCGTTACCGCAGCCGATGGCGGCAAGGGTGGGTTGAAACGCAAGCCGAAGCCTTGAGCTGATCAGGGACAAGCATTGGATCTTGAACCATGTCGCGCCGGGCGGGTCCTGCTTGGCGCGATATCGGTTCGGGCGCAGATCTCGTTAATTTCGGCGATGTAAAAATGCCCGGCCTGTCGCGACTGATCGGCCAGGCGATTGGGGTCGTCACCAGGCCCACGGCTAGCTTCGCCAGTCAAACGGAACGACCCGTGCGCATTCGGTGTTTCCTGACATGACATAATCTCACCTGTTATTGTCCGGACCCAGTAAATAACTGATTTCTGTGATGGCTTGTTTTCGCATTCTTAACGAAAACATGTTTAGCTCGTGTCATGGGAATTGGCGCTGGCTTCCGGCATGAGACTTTACCCATGCGCGGACTGGGTCCGTGCCCGGCACATGAAGGTTCATCGGGCGTGCCGCCTGTTTATACATTTAACACCGGACAGGCCGGACCCGATGCAGAACCCGTTCTGTACCGGTGGGCCAATTTAAAGCGAGGGTACGATGAGCGATACGCAAACCGCCAACAAGACTTCAGGTCTGGAAATCATTTCGTTTTTCCTCGGCGAACAGGTGTTCAGCGTGAACATCATGGCGGTCAGGGAAATTCGCGGCTGGGCGCCGGCCACGCCTCTGGCCCATGCGCCGCGCCACGTTCTGGGCGTCATCAATCTGCGTGGAACGGTGATTCCGGTCATCGACATGGCGCTGCGGCTTGGACTTGAAGCCATCAACCCGACCGAACGCTCCGCGATCATCGTCGCCAGCATTCGCGGACAACTGGTTGGCCTTCTGGTCGACAACGTGTCCGACATGGTCACGGTGAGCGAAGACGAGATCCAGAATGTTCCTGAAGTCGGTGCGACCGAAGTTCAGAGAATGACCACGGCGATCATCGCCAAGGACAAGTCGATGATCTCTCATCTCGATCTTGATTCCTTGCTCGACGAAGAAGGCGAGCTCGCCGCCTGACATCTGTCGGCAGACAAGCCAATTGTGAAGGGCGGGTGCGCCGGGTCATCCCCGATGCGCCTGCCCTTTGACGTCTGACCGGGTGAAACAATCCGGCCCGGCCCATCCCAACCCGGCCCGGTTGGGTGCAGGCGGCCTCCCGAGGGGATTTTTTGTGCACTGCACCAAGGGCGGTGGACATGACAGGGCAGGCAATGCATTGTGCGCGCTGCCGCAAGGCAGCCCGATCAACGGATACACCCCATGTCGATTCTGGCAAGCGTTCACCACCTGACCCACTACAAATACGACCGTCCGGTTACTCTCGGTCCGCAAATCATACGCCTCAGACCGGCGCCGCACAGCCGGACGAGGGTGGTGTCGCACTCTCTCAAGATCAGTCCCAAAGAACATTTCGTCAATTACCAGCAGGATCCTTATGGAAACTGGATGGCGCGATATGTGTTCCCCGATCCGGTAATGGAACTGAAGATCGAGGTGGATCTGGTCGCCGACATGACGGTCTACAACCCGTTCGACTTCTTCGTCGAGGAGTCGGCCGAAACCTGGCCGTTCAAATATCCCGAGGATATCGAACCGGATCTGGTGATCTACCGCACGCCCGAGCCCGCCGGGCCGCGCCTGGCGGCATTCATGCAGACGGTTCCGCGCGATCAGGCGCGGACGGTGGATTTTGTCGTCGGGCTCAATGCCCGGCTTGCCAATGAAATCGGCTATGTCATCCGTATGGAGCCGGGTGTGCAGACGCCCGAAGAAACCTTCCAGACCGGCAAGGGCTCGTGTCGCGACACCAGCTGGACGCTGGTCCAGATCCTCAGACACCTGGGTTTCGCCGCGCGCTTTGTCTCGGGTTATCTGATCCAGCTCAAGCCTGATCTGGTGGCAATCGATGGTCCGCCCGGTACCGATCATGATTTCACCGATCTGCATGCCTGGGCCGAGGTCTATCTCCCCGGCGCGGGCTGGATCGGGCTCGATCCGACGTCGGGATTGCTCACTGGCGAAAGCCACATTCCGCTGGCCGCGACGCCGCACTATCGCAATGCCGCGCCGATTTCCGGTCTGGCCAGCTATGCCGAGGTCGATTTCGCTTTCGACATGCGTGTCGAACGGATGGCGGAGCATCCGCGCATCACCAAACCGTTCAACCAGGAATCCTGGGCAGCACTTGACGCGCTCGGCCATGAGATCGACGCCAAACTCCAGGCTGGCGATGTCCGGCTGACCATGGGCGGCGAACCGACTTTCGTATCCATCGACGATTTCGAAAGCGAGGAATGGAACACCGCCGCCGTCGGTCCGCAAAAGCGCGAGGCCGCCGACAAGCTGATCCGCAGGTTGCGCAAACGCTTTGCTCCGGGTGGCTTCCTGCATTACGGGCAAGGCAAGTGGTACCCCGGCGAAACCCTGCCGCGCTGGACCTTTTCGCTCTATTGGCGGCGCGACGGCAAGCCGATCTGGCACAATCCCGAACTCATTGCCGATGAAGGCAAGGATACCGGTCAGGCCAGCCCCGAGACTGCCAAGCAGTTGCTTGCAGAAATTGCCGGCAATCTGGGGATTGAAGACGATCACGTTGTCGCCGCTTACGAGGATCCGGCAGAATGGATCCTCAAGGAAGGCAATCTTCCCGACAATGTGACACCGGACAATTCCAAGCTGGAAGATGCTGAGGAGCGTCACCGGATTGCAACCGTGTTCGGCCGAGGACTGGCGACACCCTCAGGCTTCGTGCTGCCGGTTCAGCGCTGGCAGTCCAAGGCCGCCGCGCATGGCTGGCGTTCTGAGAAATGGAAAACCCGGCGTGGTCATGTATTCCTCGTACCCGGCGACAGTCCGGTCGGCTATCGCCTGCCGCTCGGATCTCTGCCGCATGTGCCGGAATCGTCCTATCCGTTTGTCAATCCGGCTGATCCCACAGAGCCGCGCGGAGATCTGCCTGATCCCGCAACCGCGGCCAAGGCGTTCTCCGATGCATTGGCTGATTCCCGGGCCGCGGAAGCTGCTTCACAGCCAGTGGCCCAGTTCACGGCTGCCGAAGCCACACAGCAGCTTGTGGAACAGAAGCTTGGCGATCTGGATGGCGCCGTGCGCACGGCGATCTCTGTCGAACCGCGCGATGGCCGGCTTTGCGTGTTCATGCCGCCGGTTGAGAAGGTGGAGGATTATCTCGAACTGGTCTCAGCCGCTGAAACCGCCGCGGACAAGCTCGGCCTGAAGGTTCATATCGAGGGCTACGGCCCGCCGCATGATCCGCGCCTCAACGTCATCCGGGTCGCCCCCGATCCGGGCGTTATCGAGGTCAATGTCCATCCGGCGACTGACTGGAAGGAATGCAAGGCGATCACGGAAGGCGTTTACGAGGAGGCGCGCCAGACCCGGCTCGGGGCTGACAAGTTCATGATCGACGGACGCCACACCGGCACCGGCGGCGGCAATCACGTCGTCGTCGGCGGCGCAACGCCGCTCGACAGCCCGTTTCTGCGTCGTCCCGATATGCTGGCCAGCCTGATCCTGCACTGGCAGCGTCATCCCAGCCTTTCCTATCTGTTTTCCGGCTTGTTCATCGGCCCGACCAGCCAGGCCCCGCGGATCGATGAAGCCCGTCACGACAATCTCTATGAGCTCGAGATGGCGCTGGAACAAATCCCGCATCCTGATGCCGGTTCGCCGCCATTGCCCTGGCTGGTGGATCGCCTGCTGCGCAATCTCATGACCGATGTCACCGGCAACACCCACCGGGCAGAAATCTGCATCGACAAGCTCTATTCGCCCGATGGCACGACCGGCCGTCTCGGCCTGGTTGAATTCCGTGGCTTCGAGATGCCGCCGGAGCCGCGCATGAGCCTGGCTCAGCAGGTGATGATCCGTGCGCTGATCGCACGGTTCTGGCAGGCCCCTGCCACCGGACGCTTCACCCGCTGGGGCACGACGCTCAACGACCGGTTCATGCTGCCACATTTCATCTGGCAGGATTTCCTCGATGTGCTGCGCGATCTGCGTGATCACGGATTTGATCTCCGGTCGGAATGGTACGAGGCGCAGGCCGAGTTCCGCTTTCCGTTCTGCGGCGAGGTCACCTATGAGGGCGTCCGGCTGGAAC
This sequence comes from Hoeflea sp., assembly GCF_039975035.1. GTDB lineage: Bacteria > Pseudomonadota > Alphaproteobacteria > Rhizobiales > Rhizobiaceae > Hoeflea. The sequence continues at coordinate 39,810 of NZ_JBDWHW010000126.1, forward strand.
TGCGTCAGGCGCTCGAGCCGTGGCATGTGCTCGGCGAAACCGGTGCGATCGGTGGAACGGTCCGCTACACCGACAGTTCGGTCGAACGTTTGCAGGTCAAGCTCGAGACCGCTGATCCATCGCGCTATCTGGTGGCCTGCAATGGTCGGCCGGTGCCGTTGGCCGCGACCGGCCAATCGGGAACATCTGTTGGCGGCGTTCGCTACAAGGCCTGGCAGCCCGCACTGGCGCTGCATCCGGTGCTGCCCGTCAACGCGCCCCTGACCTTCGATATTTTCGATACCTGGTCGGGCAAGCCGCTGGGCGGATGTGTCTACCATGTCGCCCATCCCGGTGGCCGTAACTATGACACGTTCCCGGTCAACGGCAACGAGGCCGAAGCGCGCAGGCTTGCCCGTTTCGAGCATCGTGGCCATACGCCCGGCGCGTCGATGCCTGTGCCTGAAACTCCGCATGCGGAGTTTCCCTTTACGCTTGATTTGCGCCGAAAACCGGGAATCTGAGCCGTGCCGGGTTCAGCCATGGCTTCGCGAAGGCACCGGCCGCCAATTCTGGCGGACTATGCGGTGGTGCCGGGTGTTCCCGATGAATTGCTGTCGGAGTCCGGCAGTATCAGGCCGGCATGGGCCAATCTGATCGGCCATCTGGACGGCTTAAGTCGAGATGAGCGTGAGCGCAGCTTCGCCCGCGGCGCCCAGTATCTGCGTGACGCCGGCGTCTTCGTGCGCCAGTACGGCGATGGCAAAAGCCCGCGGGACTGGCCGCTGAGCCCGGTACCGGTGATCCAGCCGGCGAGTGAATGGAAGGCTTTGGCCGCTGGTCTGGCCGAACGGGCTGATCTGCTTGAGGAGGTTGTCGCTGATCTTTATGGCGAAAATCGTCTGGTCGCCGAAGGTCATCTACCTGCCGGTGTGATTGCGTCCAATCCTGAATGGCTGCGTCCGTTGATCGGAGTGAAACCGGCATCGGGCCATTTTCTGCATTTCCTCGCATTCGAAATCGGCCGCGGACCTGATGGCGGCTGGTGGGTCCTGGGCGACCGGACCCAGGCGCCATCCGGCGCCGGTTACGCTCTCGAAAATCGCGTGGCATCAGTCAGGTCGTTTCCCGGATTCTACACCGGCTCGAATGTCGAGCGTCTGGCCGGGTTCTTCCGCGCTTTCCGTGACGGGCTCATCTCCCTGCGCCGTGAGGATGACAGCCGCATCGGAATTCTGACGCCCGGTCCGATGAACGACACCTATTTCGAGCATGCCTACATCGCACGCTATCTCGGCATGATGCTGCTCGAGGGCGACGATCTGGTGGTCGACAATGGCAGGTTGATGGTGCGAACGGTCTCCGGCCCCAAACCCATCAGCGTGTTGTGGCGCCGGCTCGACGCAGCATGGGCTGATCCGCTTGAACTCATGGCGAGTTCCCATCTTGGAACGCCGGGGCTTCTCGGCGCGGTCCGCTCCCAGGGCGTGACCATGATCAATGCGCTTGGCGCCGGTGTTCTCGAAAGCCGGGCTTTTCTTGCTTTCATGCCGCAATTGTCGAAGGTGCTGCACGGCAAGCCGCTGGCTGTTCCCAACATTGCCACCTGGTGGTGCGGTGGCGAGGCGGAGCGCGCCCATGTGCGTGACAACGCCCACGCGATGCTGATCGGATCGGCCAATTCCACCCGGCTTCCGCTGGAGCCTGATGCCGGCGCGGTGCTCAGAGGCGACATGTCTCAAACCGGTCTTGAACTGGCAGCCTGGCTTGAGGTGGAAGGGCGCAATCTGGTTGGCCAGGAACTGGTCTCGCTGTCGACCACGCCGACATGGGAGGACGGCCGGTTGACGCCGAGGCCGATGCGCGTCCGGGTGTTCATGGCCCGCACCCGCGACGGCTGGCAGCTGATGCCCGGTGGTTTTGCCCGGCTGGCTGCATCCGGTCAGGATCCGTCGGCGGTTTCGATCAGCAGCGGCGGCTCGGTGGCCGATGTCTGGGTCGTGTCCGACACCAAGGTGCCGGAAGATTCCATGCTGACGAAATCAGGTGAGGTGTTCGTGCGGGCCTCGCCGGGGTTGTTGCCCAGCCGGGCCGCCGACAATCTCTTCTGGCTCGGCCGTTATGTCGAGCGGGCCGAGGGCCAGATGCGCCTGACCCGGGCCTACATGAGCAGGCTGGCGGAAACGCCGGCCGGCGGAACGCCGTTGATGACCGCGCTCGAAACCTATCTGGATGATCATGGCCTCGACATGTCGGAGGGGGTTTGCCCGGCCGTCGAGAAGACAATCGGGCTTGCTGTGAATTCCGCCAATCAGGTTCGCGACCGGTTCTCGGTCGATGCCTGGGCGTCGCTGGCAGACCTGGAACGCACGGTGGCCAACATGCGCAAAACCATCGTTCCCGGAGAGGACTCGGCGTCCGCGATGGGTGTTTTGCTGCGAAAGATCACCGGCTTTTCCGGCCTTGTGCATGAAAACATGTACCGCTTCAGCGGCTGGCGGTTCCTGACCATCGGTCGGTCGCTCGAGCGCGCCATTGCAATGGCTGATCTGCTCGCCACCTTCGGCGAATGGACCGGCCCCCATGGCGGCTTTGAACTTTGCGTCGAGGTTGGCGACAGCGTCATGACCCACCGGCGGCGTTATTCGGTCACCGCCAGCCGCGATACGATCGTGGATCTGCTGGCGCTGGATCCGCTCAATCCACGATCGATCGCCTTTCATATCAACGAAATTCGCGATCAGGTCAGCCTGTTGCCGGGTGCCGATGTCAACGGGCAATTGTCAGACCTGTCCCGCGCGATCGTGAGGATTCATGCTGACCTTTCCGTTCACACGCCGCAAACTCTCGATCAGCCCCAACTGGTTGAACTTCAACAGGCAATTGCGCGCCTGACCAACGACATTCAAGCTCAATATCTCGATTGATGGCGATGCGTTACGATATCAAGCTGACCATCGATTATATCTTCGAAACGCCGGCTGCCGGCGCGCGCCAGATCCTGCATGTGATGCCGCTTGCCATTGAAGGCCGGCAACGCCTGATCGCCGGCGGCATTCATATCGAGCCGCAACCGGCCATGCGCCAGTACCGTCTGGATTTTTTTGGCAATTCCCTGACCGAACTGGCATTTAACGAGCCACACAACGATATCATCATTGCGCTGAAGGCCAGGGTCGAAGTGATCGGCGGCGCAGCGCCCCGATCGGAATCGCCGGATCTACCCGAGCTCGCCAGGGCGTTGGACGCTGTAACGGATCTTGGATCCCGTTCGCCCCAGCATTTTCTCGCCGCCTCTCCCTATGCGCCACCCGATACCGCAATCGCCCGCTGGGCCCGGTCCCACCTGCAGCCAGGCCGGCAGACCGCGGACATTGTCGCCACGCTGGGCCAGGCGCTGCACCGGGAAATGCGGTTCGATGCCGAGGCGACCACAGTGGATACGCCTGCCGCAGAGGCCTTCGCGGCACGGCATGGCGTCTGCCAGGACTTCACCCACATTATGATCGTGGCACTCAGGAGCCTCGGCATTCCCTCGGGCTATGTCAGCGGATACCTGCGCACCCTGCCGCCGCCGGGCAAGGAGCGGCTTGAAGGCGCCGATGCCATGCATGCCTGGGTTTCGGCCTGGTGTGGACCAAGCGCCGGATGGGTGGAATACGATCCGACAAACGCGGTCTTCGCCGGCATCGATCACATCGTGG
>NZ_JBDWHW010000127.1:0-26926 GCF_039975035.1 Hoeflea sp.
GCCGGATCGCTCCGGCGGCCTTTGTCTTTTCAATAATGCCCCCCAACCTGGAACCTATCGGGGTTTCAGACGTTGGTCCGGAGAAATCAAGAAGGAGAATTATCATGGCTACAGCGAGCAAGACTTCGTCTTCCAACACCAAGGACAATATGATGATCGACGATATCGCCGAGCGTACCGCGCGGATCCGTGAAGAACTGACCGCACTCGGAGAAGCCCTTGCCGGTGCTGGCGCAATCAAGGCCGGAGTGGCCCGCGAGGCCGCGGAAAACCGGGTCGACGAAGTGCTTCGCAGTGGCGAGAAGCTCATCTCCGAGATGTCCGGCCAGATTACGCGTGCGGAAAAGCAGGTGAGCACGACAGTGCGTGAAAACCCGCTGCAGTCGCTTGGTGTTGCAGTCGCCGCAGGCTTTCTCGCCGCATTTTTGATGCGCAGGTAATCGGGATCATGTTCTCGCCCATGATGACAATCGCCTCTGCCTATACCGCAGGCAAGACACGACAGATCAAGCGCGACCTGCTGGTGATCGCATTTATCGGCTTGATGGCCGTGCTGGTCAGTATGCTGCTTCTCGCCGCCTTCGCCGCCTTCGTAGCCGAAACCCATGGCCCGGTAACGGGGCTTCTGGCGGCAGCGGCTCTGGCCCTGGTTCTGGGGTTGCTGGCGATCGCGGTGAGGGCGTTGTTGCGCAGGAGAGCCTTGCAGCGTCAACGGCTGGCAACGTCCAGCGCAGCGTCCGCTCTGGCAGTCTCAACCGCGTCGAACATGATCGCGCAGAACAAGACAATGGCCTTGGCTGCAGGCGTGGCGATCGGGGTGATAGCAGGATTGCTTGTCCGCCCTGGTCGCGACTGATCCGTATTGCAATCCAGAAAGGAATTTGAAAGATGCCCAAACCAATAGAACCCACTTCAGTGCGTCAGGGCCGGTTAGGCAGACAGATTCTTGTTATCCTGGTCGCAAGCCTGTTGCTCGCATTGATCTCCGGGTGGGTGCTTTGGGGCCTGTTTTTCAATGCAGGCGAGGAGGACGCGGCCTTGTCTGCCGGCTATTCCGTCTCCTCCGTTGAAGACGGGATCGGTCAACCCCGCCGCCTCACCCTTACAGGCTGATCTGGTCGCCTGATCATTGATCACGCCGTACCGCTCTCCCCCACAGGAAAGGATTTACCCATGGGTAAAGCAACAATCGCAAGTCTCTCTCCCAAGACCTCGAAGGACAGTATCCACACCGGGCTGGAAGCCAGCTACCGCAAGGATATTGCCAACGACCTTTCGGCGATCCTGGCTGCAACCTACCGTTTGACGATCAAGAGCCATGTCTATCACTGGAATGTCGTCGGCCCGATTTTCAAGCCGATTCACGATTTGACCGAAGAGCACTACAACGCGCTGTTTGGAGCAACCGACATCATCGCGGAGCGGATCCGCGCATTGGGTCACCTGGCACCTGTCAGCCTCGACATGACCAAATCCTTCGCACCCGCCAAATCGGATGTGGATCAGTCATCGGCGCACGACATGGTCGAGGATCTCATTTCGGCCCACGAAGAGGCTGTCAGGGACATGCGCGCCGCCGCGGCAAAGGCTGGAGACAATGATGACATGGTCACGGAAGACATGCTGACCGCGCGTCTGACCTTCCATGAAAAGGCGTTGTGGATGCTTCGCGCCATTGTCGCTAACTGACACAGCCATCGCGTTTGACGCGCCATCGCTGGCAGCGTCGAACAAGCACGGATACAAGATATACCGGCGCCGCTTGTGAACCAGACAGGCGGCGCCGAAACATTTCCAGCATCGACACCGTCACCCCATCAGCCCGCCGGTTGGGCCGACTACATCGCAAATCAGCCTCACCGTGGTTGCTGCAACACGCTGCTATTCGAACACACTGCGTGGAAAATAGAACGACACCACCCAATTGGGGGCAACGACCACTTCGCTGATGCGCAAATCGCCGCACACGGAACACAGCATGTAGGCGTCTTCCGGCGTGAGTCCTCGCCATTGCGCAAGGTGCTCGACCATGCCGGATACCGCATCATATGCAGCCGCCATCAGATCGTTCCCGATCCCGGTCGTCACCTCGTAACCGGCCGCATCGAGATGGCGCGTTACCGGACCGGGTGTGGAAACCGTGGAAACCGCGGCGCCGCGCCCTTGACCAGATCCAGCTTCACCACGATGTCCATCGCGCTTTCGATCGCCGTGCCGCAAACTTCGCCGTCACCTTGCGCGGCATGAGTATCGCCAACCGAAAACAGCACGCCGGCAACCTCGACCGGCAGATACAATTCGGTTCCCGCGGCAAGATCGCGGATATCCATGTTACCGCCGGTGCGCCGCGGCGGAATGATATCGTGAGGCCCGGGCTTGGCCGGGGCAACGCCGATGGTTCCGGCGAAAGGTTTTAGTGGCACTCGCGCCTTGTCACTGAAGACCGCAGGTGTCGTGGCTGTCCTGTCATATTCCCAAAGCTGCAAGTGCGGATCAGTGAACTGGTCGGCCAGAAGTCCGAAACCTGGAATGATCGCGGTCCAGCCGAAACCGGACGGGATAAACTCCCCGATCGTCACTTTCAGGGCATCGCCCGGCTCGGCACCATCCACGAAGACCGGGCCAGTCACCAGATTGACCCTGGCCGGATCCATCCGGGCGATATCAGCCGCAGTGCTCGAGGCTGTGTAATGCCCGTCAGCTGCATCGCGGCAGTTGAGCCGGATCGTCTCGCCTGGCGCTACATGTGCGGCGGGAGAGATCGAATTGTCCCAGCCGCAATGGCAGTGATCGCCATGAATCGTGCGCCAGGGTTTCGCTTTATGCGTCATGATCTTGCAAACGAACGGTCACGCATGGCGGCCCGTTCCAGCATGTATTTGGCGGCTTCGGTCATGTGCTCGCGCATGATTTCGCGCGCCCGCTCCGCGTCACCAGCCCTGATCGCACGCAGCAGGCGGACCTGGTAATGGAGGCCGGTCTCGCGCAATTGAGGATTGGGAAGCTGATAGATCTCGCGGCACACGGTCAAATCCTGCAGCAGGCTCAACAGGAAGACCGCGACAAAACCGAGTACGCGGTTGGAGCTGTTGCGGGCAAGTTCGGCATGAAAATCCAGCTCTGCAAGACGCTGGCGGTATTCCTCCTCACCGGACGCCGGTTCCGCCTCATAGAGCCGGACCGTATTCTGCAGCGCTTCGAAAGCTTCAGGCGACAATGGTCCACTGGCGGCGGCGGCGGCGAGCTCGGGCTCGATGAGCATGCGCATGGCATAGATGTCGGCGATCGTCGGAGGGGTGAACAGGAACAGGTTATCGAGCATGCGCAGGGCGTTTTCCGGTGCAATCGCTGCGACAAACGCGCCTCCCCCCGGCCCGGTCTTGGTGGTGACCAGCCCCTGGAACTCTAAAAGCTTCAGCGCCTCGCGCAACGTCCCGCGCGACACCTTGAGCGCGTCCGGATCAAGCCAGCTCGCCGGAACACGATCGCCGGGAGAAAGTCCCGCCTCCATGATCCTGTCGCGGATCGCATCCGCGGTGATGTCCGGCCGTTTGCGCTTCCTTGCTGCCTGTGGCACCACGGACGCAGTTTCCGGCCTGTCCGAAACATCCGACATTGTGTTTATCGCCCCTCATGTGGATGGAAGCACGCCGCGCGATGGTCTTGCTCGCCCGTCATGATTTCGAGCCGCGGCAGCCTGGCATTACACATATCAGTGCCACGAGGGCAACGGGCGTAAAATGCGCATCCGGGCGGAGGATTATAGGGATCGGGAAGTTCGGTGTCGGCATCCTCGGAAACGAGGGACCGGCGTCCGGGCGCCGGTGCCGACTGCAGCAGCAAATGTGTGTAGGGATGGCGCGGCGAGCCGAACACGGACCGCGCGGGGCCGACCTCGACAATCCTGCCGAAATACATCACCGCTACACGGTCGCTGACGCTTTCGACCACGGAGAGATCATGGCTGATGAAGACATAGGTCAGTCCAAACCGGTCCTTCAACCCGTCGAGAATATTGAGAACCTGCGCCTGCACCGAGACATCGAGCGCGGAAACCGGTTCGTCCAGCACGATCAGCTTCGGATCGGCGGCAAGCGCCCGGGCAATGCCGATGCGCTGGGCCTGACCGCCGGAAAATTCGTGCGGATAGCGATCCAGAAACTCCGGCGCGAGATTGACTGCTTCCATCAATTCGGAAAGCCGCGTCTGGCGTGCCTGCCTGTCGAGACCGAGCAAATGGATCAGCGGCGCTTCAAGGATGGTGCGGATGGTTTTTCGCGGGTTCAGCGAAGCGACCGGATCCTGGAAGACGTACTGGACGTCACGCGACAGCCGGCGCAGATCCTTGCCGGCTTCCGCCACCAGATCGCGTCCATCAAAAACGATGCGCCCGGCGGTCGGGGCGTCGAGACCGACGATCATGCGCGCGAGCGTCGACTTGCCGCAACCGGATTCACCCACGACACCGAGCGTTTCGCCGCGCCGGACTTCGATGCTGACATCCTGGACTGCGTGGACGGCCGGTTTGGGCCGGCCAAACAGAGTACGGCCACCGCCGAACACCCGGCCGGCTTTTTCGATCGAGAGCAATGGCGTTTCAGACATCCATTGCCTCCCCGATGAGCGGGTGAATGCAGCGTACCGCGCGGCCCGGGCCGAGTTCGGAGAGCGCGATCGGTGCGGCACGGCAATCGTCCTGCGCGCGCGGACAGCGCGCGGCAAACGCGCAACCCAAAGGCAGATCGTTGACCACCGGCGGACGGCCCTCAATCGCGTCGAGCCGGCGTTCTGGCTGGCCGAGCACGGGAACGCAGTCGATCAGCTTGGCGGTGTAGGGGTGCGCCGGCGATTCCAGGATCTCTGCGGTCGTGCCGGTCTCGACAAATTGTCCCGCATACATCACCGCGACGCGATCACAGATCGCCGAGACGACACCGAAATCATGAGTGATGAACAGGATGCCGACGTCATGTTCCCTGCGCAGCGCGTCGAGCAGCGCCAGCACCTGCGCCTGCACCGTGACGTCAAGCGCGGTGGTTGGTTCGTCGGCGATGATGATCTTCGCATCGTCGGCGAGCGCCATGGCGATGCAGACGCGCTGGCGCATTCCGCCCGACAATTCGTGCGGATAGGATTTCAGCCGCTCGGCGGGATTGGGAATGCGCACCAGCTTGAGAAGTTCTTCAGCCTTTTCGGTGGCCTGGCTTTTCGAGAACGAATGATGCGACTGGATCGCCTCAATCAGCTGATCTCCGACCGTGAACAACGGGTGAAGCGTGGACAGCGGATCCTGAAAGACGTGGCTGACGGCGGAGCCGCGCAATTGCCGGACCCGCTCGTCGGAAACCGAGAAGAGATCTTCGCCGTCAAGCAACGCCACACCACCGGTAATGCGGCCCGGAGGGGTCGGCACAAGGCCCATGATCGACATGGCGGCGACAGATTTGCCGGACCCGGATTCACCGACAATGCCAAGGCACTCGCCGCGGTCTACCCGCATGTCGACGCCGCCCACCGCCCTGAACACCTCGCGGCCCAAATGGAACTCGGTCTTCAGCCCGCGAACATCGAGCACAGCATCGGGCGATGGCGCGACATTGCCGGGGGCGAGTTCACGCAGGGCAGCGGTGCGCGCCACGGGGCGGGTCAGCGCACCGGATTTCAGCCGGGGATCAAGCACATCGCGCACGCCATCGCCGAGCAGGTTGATGCTCATCACCAGCGCGAAGATCATCAGGCCGGGAATGATCGAGACATGCGGCGCGGTGAACAGGATCTTGCGGCCATCGCCGAGCATCGAGCCCAGATCGGCCTGTGGCGGCTGCGCCCCCAGCCCCAGGAACGAAAGGCCCGCGGTTTCGAGAATCATCCACCCGACCGTGGTCGACATGGTGATGATGATCACCGGAAGAACATTGGGCAGCACCTCTATGAACAGGATCTGCGCGTGGGACTTGCCCGACAGACGCGCCGCATCGACGAATTCCCTGCGAGACAACCCCAGCGCGATGCCTCGGATGTTGCGGGCGAAAAACGGAATGTTGACAACAGCAATGGCGTAGAGCGCATTGAGCAGGCCCGGCCCGAGCACCGCGACGATGGCGAGCGCCAGCAGGATATAGGGGAAAGCCATGACCATATCGATGCCGCGCATCAGCAGCGTGTCGACCCGTCCGCCGGCATAGCCCGCGACCAGACCGATCAGCGAACCGAAGAAGGCTGCAATCAGCGTTGCCGAGATGCCGACCGCCAGACTGACACGGCTGCCCCAGATCAGGCGCGAGAGGATGTCCCGGCCGAGCGCGTCGGTGCCAAGCAGGTGACCTTCTGTCAGCGGCCGGAACAACCGGTTCGCGGGCGCGGTCACATCGGGGTCAGGCAGCGGCAGCAACGGGGCGGCAATCGCTGTCAGCACGATCAGCACAAAAACCACCAGACCTGCTGTCGCCAGCCTGTTGTTGAGCAGCAGCCGCAGGCTGTCAGGCCGCCCGGACGTCGTTTTTGCCGGACGCACCGGATTGCCGGGTGCCGTGTTAGCCTCCCCCATCAACGCAACCTCGGATCAAGCACGGTCTGCACCACATCGGCGGCAAGGTTGAACAGAACATAGGCAGCCGCGACCACCAGCACCCCGCCCTGGACGAGCAGCAGATCGCGGGTGGAAATCGCCTTGACCAGCATCGAGCCGATGCCCGGCCACTGGAACACGGTCTCGATATAGACCGCGCCGCCGAGCACGAAGCCCGCCTGGATGCCGATGACCGGAATGATTGTGACCAGCGCCGCCTTAAAGGCATGGCGGTAGATGACCCGGTTCTCGGTCACGCCTTTGGCACGCGCGGTGCGGATGTAATCCTGGCGCAGAACCTCGAGCATGGCCGTGCGCGTCAGCCGCGCGATCACGCCGGTGGCAACCACAGCCAGCGTCAGCGCCGGCAGGAACAGATGATGCAACAGATCGAGCGGACCGCCGCCGCCATAGATGGCATACATGCCCGATGCCGGAAACCAGCGCAGATCGACCGCGAAGAACAAAATCAGCAGCAGTCCAAGCCAGAAGGAAGGAACCGAGATCCCGATCAGCACCACCAGCGTGATGGTCTTGTCGACCCACGAAAACTGGCGCACCGCCGAGATGATGCCGGCGATCAGGCCCAGCACCGAACACAAGAGGAGCGACGTGCCGGCAAGGGTCAAGGTTGCCGAAAACCGCTCCAGAACCTCATCCAGGACCGGCCGGTTGAGGGTGTAGGAGCGGCCGAAATCACCTTGGAACAGGTTGGTCAGCCAGATCAGGTATTGCTGGAAAAGCGGCTTGTCGAGACCGAGATCGCGATTGAGCCTGTCGACGTTCTCCGGCGTCGCATAGGAGCCGAGGATGGCTGTTGCCGGATCGCCGGGGATCATCGCCATGATCAGGAAGACAATGATCGTCAACCCGAACAGAACGGGGATCGCGGCCAGAAGACGTTTTGCGATATAGGCCGACAAGGCGGTCTCCGAAGCGGGCTGCGAGGGGCCGCGTGCTACCCGCACGAGCGGCCCCTTGCGATTGTTTGCATTATTGCGGTTTGACGACGTCCTGAAGCATCAGGAAGAACGAGGGCTGGAGCTTGAAGTTCTCCACGCCCGCCTTGGTGACGGCGTTCTGTTTCCAGTTGGCGACAAATACCCAAGGGGCGTCGTCCTGCACGATCGACTGCATTTCGCGATAGAGCTTCGCGCGCTCGTCCTGATCGGTGGAGCGGCGAGCCGCTTCGAGCAATTCGTCGACCTTCGGATTGGAGTAATAGCCCGAATTGAAGCCACCCTTGTCGGGCCAGGCTTCAGTGCGCAACGCCAAGAACGGCAGCGTGTCCGGATCATTGGTCATCCACGCCATTTCAGCCATGTCGGCCTTGCCCTCGAGGCCAGGATTGACCTTGCCGAGGAAGGTGTTCCACTCGTAAGTCTCGATCTTGACGTCCATGCCGACGGCTTCCAGATCGGCCTGGATGGCGGTGCCCATGGCGATGGGGTCAAGCATTCCGGAGCCGCCTTCGGTGACGTAGAAGGTGACTTCCTCACCATCGTATCCGGCGTCCTTGAGAAGCTGTTTGGCTTTTTCGGGATCGTAGGGATAGGGCTCGAGTGTCTCGTCATAGGCCCAGGCAAAGGCCGGCGGCGTCGGTCCTGCGGCCACTTCAGCGGTGCCTTGCAGGATATTGTCGACCAGCGCGGTCTTGTTGACGGCGTAATTAGCCGCCTGGCGGATTTCCTTGCTGGCGAACGGACCTTCCTTGGCATTGAGGATCAGGAACCAGACGTGCGGCCCGGCCTGCTCAAAGACCTTGAAAGAGGCATCGGTGCGAAACTGCTGCAAGCTGTCCGGCGGCACCTCGACCATGATGTCGAGCCCGCCCGACAGCATCTCGGCGATGCGGGTGTTGGCATCGGTGATCGGCCGGTAGATGACCGCTTCGAGTTCCGGTGCACCGTCCCAGTAGTCATCGTTTCGGGTAACCACTACCTTGGCGTTGGCCTCCCATTCGGCGAATTTGTAGGCGCCGGTGCCTGACGGGTTGCGGCCGAACTCCGCGCCGTTTGCTTCGACGCTCTTTGGTGAAACGATCAGACCTGTCGGATAGGCGAGATTGGACAGGAAAGGAGCGTAGGGTTCCTTGAGCTTGAACTCGACGGTCAGGTCATCAACTGCCGTGACCGTGTCAACGGAGGAGAAGAAAAATGCCAGCGGGAAAGGTCCGGTATCATGGAAGGGATGTTTTTCATCCAGCATGCGTTCGAAATTGAACTTGATCGCTTCGGCATTGAGCGCCGAGCCGTCATGAAAGCTGACGCCGTCGCGCAGCTTGAACGTATAGACCGTGCCGTCGTCGGAGATCGTCCAGCTTTCGGCGAGCGCCGGCTCGACTTCCAGGGTGCCGTCCTTGTAGCGCACCAGCCCGTCATAGATGTTCATCAGGATGCGGAAGTCGTTGACCGCGGTCACTGCGTGGGGGTCAAGCGACTTCGGCTCCGCAATCTGTCCTACGACAAGAATATTGGGGGGCGTTTGGGTAAAGGCAGGCGAAGCGAATGCGAGCGACAACACAGTCGCGACCGCAGCCAGAAATCTCTTCATGGCAATCTCCATCGTTGCTGATGGGATTCAATTAATTCTGAAAAATTGGTTCAATGCAAGTATTTATTATGATAAATTTTTGTGCATCCTGAAACGACATCTCCCGACCATGAATACAAAGAACAGATCGACATCATGAATCACACAGCTCCCGTCATCGACATCAATCGTCTGCGTCGCCTGCTCGATGGTGTAAACGCATTCGGATTCAATGCTGTAACCGGTGGCTTCAACCGGATCGGCTATTCCGGCGCAGACATGGCGGTGCGCGACTGGTTTGCCGCGCAAATGGGCAATGACGGATTGGCTGTCAGCCGCGACGCGGTCAACAATCTGTTCGGACGCTATGGTCCATCGGACGGTCCGTGCGTGATGGCGGGCTCGCATCTGGACACCGTGCCGGAGGGCGGCGCCTTCGATGGATCGCTCGGGACCTGTATAGCGCTGGAATGCGTGCGCGCGATGCGTGACGCGGGCATCAAACCGCAAACAGCCATCGTCGTGGCGGCGACAGCAGAGGAGGAAGGACGCTTTGGCGGCATGCTTGGCTCGCAAACCATTGCCGGCGCGGTGACACCGGAGTGGATCGAGCAGGCGTCGGACAGTGACGGCATGCGGCTGGTCGACGCCATGGCTACACAGGGTCTCGACGCCCGTCGCGCACCGGAGGCGGCGTGGAAGGACGGTTCGATCCGCGCATTTCTCGAACTGCATATCGAGCAGGGGCCGGTGCTGGAACGATCGGGCATACCGGTCGGTATCGTCGAGGCAATATCGGGCGTGTGCAATATCCAGGTCCGCTACGAGGGCACGGCCAACCATTCGGGGACAACGCCGATGGACATGCGCGCCGACGCCTTTGCCGGGCTGGCGGCTTTCGCGGGCACGATTGCGCCAACCCTCAAGCAGCACGGTTCCGGACAAAGCCGCATCACCATCGGCAAGGTGGAACTGTCACCCAACTTCGCCCATACTATCCCGGGGGCTGCGGAATTCCTGATCAATCTCCGCGACACATCCGAGACCATCATGCGGCAACTTCGCGCCGAGTGCCTGCGAAACATCGAAGCCGCCGCTGCGGCTCACGGGTTGCGCTGGACTGTAACGGAAAAGAGCTGGCTGGCGCCGGTCTCCCTGGACGACGGCATCCGCGACGTGCTGAAAGCCGAGGCAGACAGGCTGGGGTTTCAGTCGATCATCATGCCATCGGGCGCCGGACACGATGCGCAGACAATGCAATCGTGCTGCCCGGCGGGGCTTGTGTTCATTCCCAGCCGCAACGGTATCAGTCATGCCCCCGAGGAATGGAGCGACTGGGCGGACATTGAAAAGGGCGCGCAGCTGATGCTGAACACGCTGATGCGCCTTTCGAACGCTTGACCTTGCGCATGAAAACTACTCGCCGAGCTCCTCGTCGGCAACCACCGGGGTCAAGTCCTGCTCGGCTTCCCCGGCGGGCTGCCGGGTGAAGCCGGTGACGTCCGAGGTCTCCTTGAAATCGCGCTTGATCACCACCGGACTGACGGCGTAGGCGGTGATCAACTCTGCCAGCGAGCGCAGCGCATGGGTGTGAATGCGCTCGTAGCCGTGCGAGGCATCCACACCGAAAGTGATCAGCGCCGTGCGCACGTCAGCACCCGCCTCGATGGCGCTTGCGGAATCCGAGCGGTAGTAGCGGAAGATGTCCTTCTGGTAGCGGATCTCGTTGTCCTTGCACAGCTTCACCAGTTTTCTGGCGAGATGGTAGTCGAACGGACCGGTCTGATCGGCCATTGCGATGGTGACGCCAAATTCGTCGGAGTTCTGGCCCGGCGCCGTTGTGCCGTTGTCGACCGCGATCATCGAGGCGATGTTGTGGCTGATGATCGAAGACGCACCAACGCCCACTTCCTCGGCAATGGTGAACAGGAAATGGATGTCGACCGGCGTTTCTGCGGCCTGGTCCTGCATTGCCTTCAGCGCCGCCAGCATCACCGCGACGCCGGCCTTGTTGTCGAGGTGGCGCGATACGATGAATCCGTTTTCCAGGAATTCCGGCTGCGGATCGACGGCGATGATATCACCGATCTCGATACCAAGCCGCATGATGTCGTCCTTGTTGCGCGCAAGCGCGTCGATGCGCAATTCCACATGCGGCCAGCCGACAGGCGCCGTATCGACCTCGTCATTGAAGGTATGACCCGACGCCTTGAGCGGCAATATGGTGCCGCTATAGGTGCCGTTCTCGGCGAATACGGTTACCCGGGCGCCCTCGGCGAACCTGGCCGACCAGTGGCCGATCGGCACCAGTTCGAGGCGGCCGTTGTCCTTGAGCTGCTTGACCTGCGCACCCAACGTATCGAGATGGGAGACGATGGCCCTCGCTCCTGCTTCGCACTTGCCCCGGCGGATTGCACGGATCGCGCCGCGCCGCGTCAGTTCCACCTCCAGGCCTTGACGCTCCAGTTCTTCGGTGACGAAGCGAACGACAGTATCTGTGTAGCCGGTGGGACTTGGTATCTTCAGCAGCTTCTCCAGAATGGAAAGCAGGTATTCGTGATCAATTGCCAAGCGTGACACTAGCCACCTCCGTCTCGTTCTTTTTGCATTGTCTGGCGCGCTGCCGCAGGCATCGATAACGGAAAAAGCAGATCGATGAAACGTTCCGCAGTGGGTTGCGGTTCATGATTGGCGAGGCCTGGCCGCTCGTTGGCCTCGATAAACGCATAATCCGGTTGGCGCGGCGACTTTACCATCAGGTCAATGCCGGTAACCGGAATGTCGATCGCACGCGCGGCTGCGATTGCCGCTTTCACCAGCGTCGGATCGACAATATCGGTGACATCGTGGATCGTGCCGCCGGTGTGCAGATTGGCCGTCTTGCGGACGGCAATCTCGACCTCAGCGGGAAGAATACCGTCCAGACCGTAACCTGCCTCGCGCAAAGTGCGTTCGGTCTCGGCATCAAGCGGAATGCGCGATTCCCCGCCGGTCGCCGACGCCCGGCGTCTACTCTGCGCCTCGATCAGCTGCCGCACAGTTCGCTCCCCATCGCCGACGATGGATGGCGGACGCCTTATCGCGGCGGCGACAACACGGTAATTGATGACCACCAGCCGCAAGTCCTCGCCCTGGATATAATCCTCCAGCAGCACCATCTCCGACACAGCCTTGGCCGCTGCAATCGCCGCCTTCACCTCATCCGGCTCGGACACAGCGACCGAGATCCCCCGGCCCTGCTCTCCCCGCGCCGGCTTGACCACGACCCGGCCGCACTGCTTGACGAATTCCGCGATCTCGGACGGGCTCGCATCACCATCGAGTTGCGCCGGCACACGGACCCCGGCGGCTGACACGAGACGCCTCGTGATCGCCTTGTCATCGCATATCGACAGGGCCACGGCGGATGTCAGTTCCGACAGGCTCTCGCGGCAAAGCACCGTTCGTCCGCCCTGGGTCAGACGAAAATAGCCGGCTTCGGCATCGACAGCCTCGACGCGAATGCCGCGCCGCCGGGCTTCCTTGACGATGATTGCGGCATAGGGATTGAAGGCAGCGTCGGTCTCGGGCCCGGTATAGAGCACCTCGTTGATCGGATTCTTGCGCTTGACCGAGAAAAACGAAACGCGCTGGAAGCCCAGTTTTTCATAAAGCGCGATCGCCTGCTCATTGTGATGCAGAACAGACAGATCGAGAAAAGCGGCGCGCCGGGGCGTGAAGTACTCGGCCAGGCGCCGCACCAGCGCTTCGCCGATTCCGGGATGCCGGGCGACAGGATCGACGGCAAGGCACCACAGCGATGCCCCCTGCTCCGGGTCATTGAATGCGCGCATGTGATCAACGCCGGTCACGGTTCCCAGAATTTCGCCGGTCTGTTCATCCTCGGCGACAAAATAGATGATCGAGCGCGCATCGCGTTTCGACCAGAAGAACTCCGGCGGAACCGGAATCATCGCCCGCGCCGCATAGATGCGGTTGATCGCGTCGGCATCCGATTGCGATGTCAGGCGGCGGATGAAAAAGCCTTTCGGCGACTTGCGCGAAGCGCGGTATCGCGACAGGTCAAGCCTGAAGGTGTGCGAGGGATCGAGAAACAGTTCCTGCGGGGCATTGGCCAGAAGGACATGCGGATCACGCACATAGACCGCGATGTCACGCCGGTCAGGCTGTTCGCCGCTCAGGGCCGAAATCATCGATTCCGGATTGTCGAATGTCTGTGCGAAGACGAGACGACCCCAACCGCAATCGAGTGTGAATTCCGGCGTCATCCGCGCCGTTTCCTCGCCATGCGGAGCGATCGGAGGCTTGAGACCCTGCTCGCGCATGCGTTTGAGCCGATGCGCATAGGCTTCGCGCCCCTGGCGCTCGCGCGAACTGCTCGCGCTGCGGGCGCCGTCCTTGTCCTTGTCCGCCATTCCGGTCTTACACTCCGTGTGTCTGCAGCCACATTTCCAGAAGTGCGACCTGCCACAACTCCGATCCGCGCAGCGGCGTAATGTGGCTTGCCGGATCGGTGAAAAGCGTTTCCAGATAATCCTGCTTGAACAGACCCCGTTCGCGCGCTGCGGTGGATCCCAGCGCATCCTTGACCATGTCGAGATACTCACCCTGGATGTATTTGAGCTGCGGTACGGGGAAGTAACCCTTCTTCCGGTCGATCACTTCGTGCGGCACGACCAGTCTTGCCGCGTCCTTGAGCACGCCCTTGCCATTGTCGTTGAGCTTGAATTCCGGCGGAATTGTCGCGGCAAGCTCGACCAGTTCATGATCGAGAAAAGGCACTCGCGCCTCAAGCCCCCAGGCCATCGTCATGTTGTCGACGCGCTTGACCGGATCATCAACCAGCATGACATGCGAATCCAGCCGTAGCGCACGATCAACCGGTGTGGCCGCGCCACCGCCGAGCAGATGGTCGCTGACCAGGGACCGGCTGACATCGCTGTCGGCGATCCACTGGTCGCCGAGTTGCGCCTTCAGCGTCGCATGTGTGCGGTCGAAGAACACCTTGGCATAGTCGCCGACGACATCGCTGGAATTGGCCAGCGGCGGATACCAGTGATAGCCGCCGAACACCTCATCGGCGCCCTGCCCGGACTGGACAACCTTGATATGTTTGGAGACTTCCCTGCTGAGCAGGAAGAAGCCGATATTGTCATAGGATACCATCGGTTCCGACATGGCGGCGATCGTGTCAGGCAGATGGCTGATCAGATCTGCTGACGGCACGAAGATCTTGTGATGGTCGGTGTCGAAGGTTTTCGCGATCAGGTCGGAATAGATAAACTCGTCGCCCTTTTCGCCATTGGCTTCCTCAAAGCCGATGGAAAACGTCATCAGGTCCTTCTGGCCTTCCTCGGCCAGGAGCCCGACGATCAGGCTGGAATCGACGCCGCCGGACAACAACACACCGACCGGAACATCGGCGACCATGCGCCGGCGCACGGCGAGACGCAGCGCGTCGTGCACCCGGTCGCGCCAATCGTTTCGGGTCAGTCCCGCGTCTTCGCCGCGCCGCTGATAGGCGGGCTGCCAATAGACCCGGTCGGTCGTTGCGCCATCGGGCGCGATGCGCCGGGTGGTGGCCGGCGGCAGTTTGCGCACCCCCTTGAGCATGGTGCGCGGCGGCGGCACCACGGCATGAAAACTCATGTAGTTGTGCAGCGCTTCACGGTCGATTTCGGTATCGATGCCGCCTGCCTTGAGCAAAGCCGGCAGGAACGAAGCAAAGCGGATGCGCTTGTCATCCTGGGCATAATAGAGCGGCTTGATGCCGAAGGGGTCACGCGCCAGCACGACATCGCCGCTGTCGTGGTCGTAAATAGCGAAGGCAAACATGCCGTGGAAGCGCTCGACGCAGGCCTCGCCCCACTTGTGCCAGGCCTTGAGGACCACTTCGGTGTCGCCATGCGAGAAGAAGCTGTAACCGTCAGCGATCAGCTCGGCGCGCAGTTCCGGATAATTGTAGATGCAGCCGTTGAAGACGACGGTCAGCCCGAGTGCGGGATCCGCCATCGGCTGGGCCGCCTTGTCCGACAGGTCGATGATCTTCAGCCGCCTGTGGCCGAAAGCAACCCGTCCCCGGGCGACAATGCCGCTGCCGTCCGGCCCGCGCGGCGCCATGGCTTCAGTCATGCGCGCGACGGCTGCGCTATCGGCAAATGCGCCGTCGACACGGATTTCCCCGGCAATTCCACACATATCGCTTTTCGTCCCCGATTATTTGTTTCGTGCAGACGGGGCAAGCTCGACGCTCGCCCTGCACAGACAGCAGTCGCAGCCTGGCGACGCTATGGTTGATGGTGACTACCTAGTAATCCAGGCGTCAGAAATCAAATTATCGGGGGAAATTCGGGTAATGTCGACGCTGATATCAGGCTGCTTTCCGCTCGTGGGTCACCGAGCCGCAAGGCGGATTTTGTTTCGCCCGACGGCCTCCTGGCGGACGCAGCCGGGCGAGAATCAGGTCATGCTCAGCTGGCTCAGAGAGCAGCGACGCAGATGATTTCGACCTTGTAATCAGGCGTCGCCAGCTTTGATTCACCCGCGGCCCGTGTCGGTGCATTGCCCGGCGACACCCAAGCGTCCCAGACAGCATTCATCTCGGCGAAATCATCCATGGAAGCCATCCAGATCGTG
Organism: Hoeflea sp.; assembly: GCF_039975035.1. Classification (GTDB taxonomy): domain Bacteria; phylum Pseudomonadota; class Alphaproteobacteria; order Rhizobiales; family Rhizobiaceae; genus Hoeflea. The sequence continues at coordinate 15,737 of NZ_JBDWHW010000127.1, forward strand.
GCCTGCAGGATTTTTGTCTTGTCAGACCCTGCAGCGGCCAGCAGCCGTTCGATCTTGGCGAGAATTTCCTGGGTCTGCACCGTGACGCTGGCGCCGGCGGTGCCGACCTGGCCTGCCAGATAGACGAGACCACCATGGACGACGGCCTGGCTCATGCGCGGTCCGGTTTCGATACGTTTGATGTCACTCATGTGTTTTGTCCTTGTTGTAAATTCAATGCCGCCCGTCCGGGGCTGAGCGCTTCTATTACGCTCTGACCCAACGAGGCTAGACGTCCCAGACACAAATCCGCAGCCAGTTGCGACAAGGCCGGCGCAGTCTGCATGCCATAGCCGCCCTGTCCCGCGAGCCAGAAAAAGCCCTCGGCATCCGGTGCGAAACCAACGACAGGCGTCCTGTCAGGTGCAAAGGTGCGCATGCCTGCCCAGCAATGCTCGACCCTGGTGACCGGAGTGGTCACCGCCTGCTCATAGCGATGAAGACCTTCCGCGATCACCATGTCGTCAGCCCATACGTCATGCGGGTCGACCGGATCCTCGTCAGCAGGTGATATCATCAGCTTGCCGGCTTCCGGCTTGGCGTACCATTGATCGCCCGCACTGGCGAACAATGGCCAGCGGTTGACGTCATGGCCGGCGGGTGCCGGAATCAACGCAGCCGACCGGCGCAATGGCTGCAGACCCAGGGTGCGGACACCGGCCATCCGCGCCACAGCATCGGCCCAGCCGCCGGCGGCATTGATCAGCACCGGCGCGGTAAAATCCCCGTTCGGCGTCGAGACCGTCCAAACTCCGTCGCGGCGGACAATGGACTGCACCGGCGTGCCGGTGACGATCTGGCCACCGTGACCACGAAACTTGCGGGCAAATCCCTGCAGCATGCGGTCGACATCAATATCCTGGGCATCCCATTCAATCGCCGCGGCGGCGATGGCGCCCTGCCGCAGGATCGGCACCAGTTCCAGTGCCTGCTGTGATGACAGTCGCTCCAGCCCTTCGCTGCCATCGAGATAGGCGTCAAATTGGGAAAGATCTTCATCCGTCGCCACCAGCATTTCACCGCGCGGCGAGAGCAGACTGGTGTCGGAGATCTCATCCGGGCTGGCCAGGAACGGCGCCGATGCAGCATTGAGCATCCGCAATGTGGCATTGCCGTAATTGCGAATGAAAATCGCAGCCGAACGACCGGATGAATGATGCCCGATCACCGGTTCGGCTTCGAGCACTGTGACCTTCGCCTCAGGCGACAACCGGGCGGCGGCGCTGATGCCGGCAATACCGCCGCCAATCACCAGAATATCTTTATCTGTGTTCATCCCGCCTGATATCCATTGAGAAAGCTGGTCAGATTGTCGCCCAGATCAGCAGAGAGATAGCCACCTTCCTGCACGATGATTGTCGGCAGGTCCAGCCCTGCAATCGCCGCAGCAATCTGGCCAAAGCCCGGCGTCGTCACCTTGAAGCCGTGGAACGGATCGTTCTCATGGGCGTCAAGCCCCAGCGCCAGCACCAGCACATCGGCGCCGAAGGAGCGTATCCGTTTGAGCGCGATATCCAGGGCAGCCAGATAATCACCATCCCCGGTTCCGCGCGGCAGCGGCAGGTTGAGATTGTATCCGATTCCTTCGCCCTCCCCCCTTTCCGCGGCATGTCCCCAGAAGAACGGGTAGAACCGCGCCGGATCGGCATGGATCGACACAGTCAGCACGTCGCGGCGATGATAGAAAATTCCTTGCGTGCCGTTGCCATGATGCACATCGACGTCGAGAATGACCGGACGACGGCCAGCTCGCAGCAGTGCCTGGCCGGCGATCGCCGAATTGTTGAGAAAGCAGAAGCCGCCGGCCAGATCGCCAAACGCATGGTGACCCGGCGGGCGGCACAAGGCATAAGCGGCAGGTTCTCCCGCGAGCACGGTACCGGCAGCACTGAGCGCCGTTTGCGCGGACCAATAGGCCGATTGCCAGGTGCCGGCGGCGATCGGGCAGGATGTGTCGGCCTGGTGGAAGCCCGCCTGGCCGGCTGCCGAACTCGGATAGCTGGCGGTGCGCCGGTCCGGATGGATGTTCGGGATCACTTCATCGGAAGCCCCCTCGGTGCGCATCCAGCGCTCATGAATGGTTTCAAGAAAAGCCAGATATTCAGGGGAATGGATTTCGGCGATAGGGCCGAGCCCTTGGTCGGTCGGCGCACTGAAATCACACCCGGCGGCACGAGCACCGCGGCTCAGCTCCTCGATCCGTTTCGGCTGTTCCGGATTGGCGGACAGCCGTCCATTGGACATGAAGTGTTTCGGATCATGCGCCCGCTGGCGCGCGTCGAAGATCGCCCTCATGCTTGTTCTCCCAGTGCATCATATGCCGTGCCCGCCAGCGTCATGTATTGGGTCTCTGAGTAGTGAACGAAACCAAGTCGCTCATAGAATGCCAGTGCTTTTGGATTGTCATGGTAGACATTGAGACGGATGAAACCTGCATCCCACGCCTCCATCCCGGCCTCGCGAACGGCAGCCAGAAGCCGTTGTCCGAGCCGCTGGCCGCGGGTCTGTTCCGCCACCCACAGGTCCGAAACATAAATGCCGACAGATCCAGATACCGTGGAGAAGAACGGCGAATAGGCGGCAACACCGACAATGCTTCCGTCCGCAGCTTCCGCCAGCAACGCCTGGAACACCGGTGCAGGTCCAAAGCAGAAACGGACAATGTCTGCATCGCTGGCCCGGTGTTCGTCCCCCATGTCGGCGGACAATTGCCCCAGCGCCCGGTTCAGATCAGCCGCGTCGTCAGGCTTTGCCTGCCTGATGGTGATGTCATTCATGGTCAAAATCCCACCTTGTCCTTGCCCTTCAAGCCCAGCATCATCCGCGCCTCATCGGGTGTTGCCACCACGCGACTTTCGGCTTCCACGATCTGTCGCACCATGTCCACCTGCTCGGCATTGGACCTCGCGAGCTCGCCGCTCGCAATATATAGATTGTCCTCAAGCCCGACACGAACATGACCGCCCATTGATGCACAGAGCCGGGCCATTGGCATTTGCAGACGGCCAGCGGCAAGCACCGAAAACATGTAGTCGTCGCCAAACAGTCTGTCGGCGGTTTGCTTGAGATAGGCCAGATGTTCCGGCTCGGCGGCGACACCGCCCAGTACACCCATGACGAACTGGATGAAGATCGGCCCCGTGATCAGGTCGCGTCCGACAAAATGATCCAGCATTTGCAGATGGCTCAGATCATAGCATTCGAACTCGAAGCGGGCTCCGCGATCCCGTCCCATCAACCGAAGGATGCTTTCAATGTCCCGGGGCGTGTTCTTGAAGACCATGTCGTCGGATTGGCGAAGAAACGGTTCTTCCCAGTCATAGAGCCATTCGGTGCGTTTGCCGAGCATCGGGTAGAGTGCGAAATTCATCGTGCCCATGTTGAGTGAACACATCTCCGGTTCGGCAGCGACAGGCCCGGCGAGCCGCTCTTGCATGCTCATCACCGCACTGCCGCCGGTGGTGAGATTGACCACTGCATCGGTGCCCGCCCTTATCGCCGGCAGGAACGCCATATAGTGTTCGACCAGGGCCGAGGGCCGCCCGTTCGCCGGATGGCGCGCATGCAGGTGCAGGATCGCCGCCCCCGCCTTCGCGGCGCCGATAGCCTGGTTTGCGATGGCTTCGGCAGTCACCGGAAGATAGGGCGACATGGACGGCGTATGGATAGAGCCGGTGACGGCGCAGGTAATGATGATCTTCGACATGCGTTCCCCGGTCAGACTGTGTCGACGGCAAGGCCGACCGAGGCCGCGAACTTGTCGAGTGCGATGGTGAGCATGTCGATGATTTCATCAACCTGGCCTTCGGTCACGATCATGGGCGGACAAATGAGAAAATGGTCGCCTTCAACACCGCCGCGGGTCCGGCGCGAATAGATGATCAGACCTTCGGCATAGGCACGTTCCACCAGCTCGGTATAAGCGTTGAGCACCTTGGGCAGCGGCTGCATGGTCTTCCGGTCGGACATCAGCTCGAAGGCCAGCAACAGGCCTTCGCCACGCACGTCACCAATGAAGGAGAACCGCTGCATCAGGTTTTCGAGCCGCGCCTTGAGCAAGGCGCCCACACGGGCGGCATTCTGGATCAAACCGGCGGTTTCGATCTCCTCCAGCACTGCCAGGCCCGCAGCACAGGCGAGCGGATTGCCGGCATAGGTATGGCCATGCAGAAAGCCGCCGGCATCGAGCACCGGATCGATCAGCCGGTCATGGGCGATCATGGCACCAAGTGGCGCATAACCGGCGCCGAAACCCTTGGAAATGGCAATGATGTCCGGCTCCACGCCAAAATGTTCCGCGCCCATGAACTTGCCGGTGCGCCCGCCACCTGACATCACTTCGTCATGGATCAGCAACACGCCGTAACGGTCACATATCTGGCGCACCGCCTGCATGTAGCCCGCCGGCGGCATCAGCGCCCCGGTAGATGCGCCGCCGATCGGCTCCTGGATGAAGGCCAGAACGGTGTCCGGGCCCTCATGAATGATTTTTGCCTCGAGCATCGTCGCGTAATGGGCGCCGGTCGCCGGATCATCGATATCGAGACCATCGAGATAGGCGCGTGGCGCCGGGATTTTCGGCATCGCCTGCATCATCGGCAGGAACGGATCGGAGAGCGGTGTGTACCCCGTCAGCGCCAGCGCGCCGAGGGTGGAGCCGTGGTAGCTGGGATTGCGCGAGATCACCTTCCAGCGTGATCCGTGCCCCACCGTGACCGCATATTGCCGCGCCAGCTTGATGGCACTTTCCACCGCTTCCGAGCCGCCGGAAACGAAGAAGACCTTTTCCATCCCATCCGGCGAAAGCGAGGCCAGCTTGGCGGCAAGCTTCTCGCTTGATTCAGTTTCGAAATGCAGCCGGTAGCCGAAGGTCGACTTTTCCATCTGCCGCCGCATCGCGTCCAGCACCCGGGGATTGGAATGGCCTATGTTGGAAACCATGGCTCCCGACGAGCCGTCGAGATAGCGCTTGCCGTCGACATCCCACATGTAGACACCGCGCGCTTCCGACAGCACCGGTCGCCGGTCGCGCGTCTGGTAAAACAGGTGGCTTTCGGGTTTCACGGACGGATCTCCACCGGCAAAGCGGCGCAGTCTTTTGCCCGGAACCGCAATGCCACCTTCGCTCCAGCGGCAAAAGGATGATCCTTGATCATGTTGATGGCCTGCATCTGATGATCGCCCGCACGCACGAAATAGCGCGCCGACTGGCCTTGATAATCGACGTTCTCGACAATCGCTTCGACCGTCAAAAGATCCTCCGCCGGAGAGGCTTCGGCTTTCAGGTGCAGTTTTTCGGCACGGATGACCAGCCGGACGGGCCCCGGTCCTGAAACCCTTGGGCCCCGGTCTTTCGGAATTGCGATTCGGGGGAAACCCGGCAGTTCCAGGATGATGCCATCACCGGATATGCCGGTGCATTGTGCCGTCAGCAAATTGGAAGCGCCAAGAAACTGGGCAACGAACTCGCTCGCCGGAGTGTTGTAGACCTCTTCCGGCGTGCCGACCTGCTCCACCCGGCCTTCCGACATGACGATGATCTGGTCGGACATGGCCAGCGCCTCGGTCTGGTCATGGGTGACGAAGACCGTGGTCACCCCGATGCTTTGCTGGATGCGCTTGAGCTCGACCCGCATGTCCTCGCGCAGATTGGCGTCCAACGCCGACAGCGGTTCGTCAAGCAGCAGCACATCCGGCTCGATGACAATGGCGCGCGCCAGCGCGATGCGTTGTTGCTGGCCGCCGGAAAGTTCCTTCGGATAGCGCGCTCCGAGATCGGGCAATTGCACCAGTTCCAGCGCCTCGGCCACCTTGCGTCTGGCGTCTTCCTTGCCGACATTGCGGTAGTTGAGACCGAAGGCGACGTTTTCGGCAACGGTCTTGTGCGGAAACAGCGCATAGTTCTGAAACACCAGCCCGAGATTGCGCTTGTGGATCGGCACATCATTGACCCGCTTGCCCTTGATAGCGATGTCGCCTTCACTGGGATCAAGCAGGCCCGCGATCATGCGCAATGTCGTGGTCTTGCCGCAGCCTGACGGTCCGAGCAAGGTGACAAAACTGCCTTCGGCGATATCCAGAGACATCTGGTGCACGGCGGTGTAGTCGCCAAAACGCTTGACGATATTGCTCAGGGAAACTGCGCTCACGGCATTATGCCTCCGGTTGCGAAAAAAACGGCCCCGTCGTGGCGACGGGGCCGGATGTTGGCTTAGTAGCCGCGCTGTACGCGACCGAATTCCTTGGACCAGTCAGCCTCGTTGCCGTTCCAGTAGGCCGGATTGGCAAACGTCAGGCCCGAAAGCGTGCCGGTCGCATCGAATGCCGGAAGCTTCGGAATTTTGGCACCAAGATCGACCTTGGTCGGGTCGAGTGCAGGCGGATAGCTCTGGCCTTCGGCCACCGCGATCGAGGTATCCTTGTCGAGCATGAAGTTGAGCAGCTCTTCGCAGGCTGCCATCGGGCTGCCCCTGAGCACGAACAGGCACTCCTGCCAGCCGAAACCGTTCGGCGGATCGTAATAGCCGATATCGTGGCCCTGCTCCTGCAGCGCGTAGATACGGCCGGACCAGCCTTCGGTGACATGGATTTCCTCCTCGGCCAGAAGGCTCATCAGTTCGGCCCCGGACGCCCAGTATTTGAGCGCCAGATCGCGGTGCTTGCGCACGGCATCCCAGGCTGCATCGAGATCCTGGATGTCGTTCGGGTTCTGGCCGGTCTGCAGGGCCGCATACCACATGCGGGTGCGCCAATCGCTCCAGCCGCCGATCTTGCCCTTGTACTTCTCGTCGATGAGGATCTTGGCGCCCTTTTCCTTCATCTCGTCATCACTGATGTGCTTGCGATTGTAGGCAAGCCCGGTGGTGCCATAGTCGTAGGGCGCAGCGCTGAGGCTGTCCGGCGTTATCGACTTGAAGGCGTTCATCAGCGCCGGCATGACATTGGCCATGTTCGGAATGTTGGCGACGTTGAGTTCGCTGGTCAGATCGAAACTGGCGTAGCGGGCATAGTCGAACACACCGGAAAGGTGAGCAATGTTGTATTCGCCGGGCTGGCTGGCGCGCACTAGGGCGAGATATTCGTCACCGCCTGGGAAGGTGCCGTCAACGACCTTGACTCCGGTCTTTGCGGTGTAGGGATCGAAGGCGTGCTTGCGGAACGCTTCCGAGACCACGCCGCCCCAGCCGTCAAAACGGACCTGGGTGACATCGCCGGCGGCAAGCGCCTGCCTGGCGAATGGCATCTGCAGACCATAGGCGGCGCCTGCGGCGCCAAGAAGGCCGAAAAAACTGCGCCGGCTGATATCGCCGTTCTGGAACCGCTCGCGCAGCCGTTCATAGCGTTTTGTATCGTCCATTATGTTCTCCATCTCTGGTTCAGGTTTACTTCGGCGGCTTATTCGCCGCTTCTTGTTGCAAGTCTTCGGGCGATCGCCGCTCCGATCAGCGGCAGTCCGACCGTCAGCACGATCATCACCGTGCCAAGAGCATTGATCTCCGGAGAGATTGAGTTGCGCAGCATCGAAAAGATCTGCGTCGGCACGGTTTCAATCCCGCCCGGCTTCCAGAACAGTGTTCCGGTGATGTCATCGAAGCTGATTGTGAAGGCGAACAGGCCGCCCGCAGCCACCGCTGGCATCAGCAGTGGGAGGGTGATCGCGAAAAAGGTCTGCATCGGTGAAGCGCCCAGGCTGAGTGCTGCTTCCTCGACATCTCTCTTGATGCTGACCAGTCGCGCCTGAACCACCAGAATGACAAACGGCAGCGTGAAAATGACGTGGCCCGCAAGGAGCAGCGTGAAGCTCTTGCCGAAATTGAGAAAATTCAGAAACAGCAGCAATGCCACCGCCAGCACGACCTCGGGCACCAGGATCGGCGCGATCAAAAGCGTGGTTATCAGGTTGCGTCCCGGAATCCGGTACCGTACCAGCGCCAGGCTGGCCAGCACTCCAAGCACGGTCGAGATTGCCGCGGTCATCAGACCGAGGACGACCGAGGTCCGGAATGCCCGCATGATGGCGTCATTGTTCCACAGCACCTCGAACCAGTGTGTCGACAGGCCGGTCATCGGGAAGCTGCCGAACTGGTTGGCGTTGAACGACAACAGCACCACCACCGCAATCGGCAGGAACATGAACAGGTAGACCAGAATTGTGTAGGTGCGGATCAGACGCCAGCCCATCAGCCCAACCCCTTCGCCAGTTGCGCCATGCCGAGATAGCGGTTGTAGATGAGAACCAGCACCCCGAGTACGGCAAGCAGCAGCAGCGACAGCGCGGAACCGAGCGGCCAGTTGAGCTGCCTGATGATCGCTTCGTAGACGAGATTGGCGAACATGGCGTCGCGCGGTCCGCCGAGAATGACCGGCGTGATGTAAGTACCTGCTGCGAGAACGAAACAGAGCAGCCCGCCCGCGGCCAGCCCGGGCAGCGACAGCGGCAACGTAACCTGCAGGAATCCCTGCCAGCGCGTGGCTCCCAGCGACGAGGCGGCATCTTCCAGGTTTGTGTCAATCCCGTCGAGGCTGACGAAAATGTTGAGCACCATGAAGGGCAGCAGGAAGTGCACCAGCCCGAGGATCACGGTGGTTTCGTTGTAGAGCATCTGGATCGGTTCATCGATGATGCCTACCCACATCATCGCCGCGTTGAGCGCACCGGACACACCCAGAATATTGATCCAGCTCATCGTGCGAATGATGTAGCTGATCCAGAACGGCAGCATCAAAAGCACCAGCAGGATCGCCTTGTTGCCTTTGGAACGGGCGATGAAATAGGCCGCCGGATAACCGAGAACCGCACAGGCGATGGTGGTCATGGCGGCGATCTTGAGAGTGTTGAGCAGGATGTCGCGATAGAAGCGGTCGCTCAGCGCTTCCGTCCAGTTGTCGAGAAAGAAGCCCGGTGTATCGGCGCCGGCAGCGCTCTTGAGCCAGAACGAGTAGACGACGATGAACACCAGCGGCACGATCAGCAGCAATCCGATCGCCGTCAATGCCGGCGTCAGCAGGATCCACGGCTGCCGCGCCTCGCGTTGTTCGATACTCATGTTCCCAACGCTCCCCGGCGTTTTCTTGTTAGGGACATGATGTTGGGTTGGTCCGTATTGATCAAATAGATAATTGATATTGCAATCATAGATGATATCAATAATGAAATGAGCAGCCTCACCCCGCCCGAACGTCTGGCCCGCGATCTTGACTGGAATCTGTTGCGCACCTTCCTCGTGCTCGCCGATTCCCGCTCTGTGACCGAAGCCGCGGAACGCCTGAGCCTGAAGCAGCCAACCGTTTCAAGCGCGCTCAAACGGCTTGAGGACCGGCTCGGCAAGCGCCTGATCAACCGAAAACCAGGCCGGTATGAACTCACCGCCGCCGGGCGACTGCTCTATGACGAGGCGATAGACATCCACGGCGCCATTCTTCGTCTGGGAACGGTCATCAGGGACGTCGAGGACGAGGTCAGCGGCCATGTCCGCATTGTCATGGCGAGCCACGTCATCAGCCCGTTGTTCGATGCGACCCTGAACAAGTTCCATACCGACCATCCCCGCGCCACGCTGTCGATCGAGGCAATGGCGAGCCGAAGCGCGTTGACCGCCGTTGCGGCGCGCCGGGCATCGCTTGCCATCTGTCTGGTGATGGACCGCAGTCCGCAACTGGAATACCGGCGCCTGTTCCGCGAGTATTTCGGCCTGTTCTGCGGTCCGACCCACCCGCTTTACGGTCGCGAAGGTGTGACGATTGCAGAGCTTGCCGGCCACTCCTCGGTGAGTTTCGTGACCGATCAGATGGACGACGCGTTGCGGCCTGTTGCCGAAATGCGCGCGAAGGCGCAACTCGACGCCCGAATTGTCGGCACTTCGCCCAATCTCGAAGAGGTGCGGCGCATGATCATAGCAGGTCTAGGTATCGGGCCCCTGCCGTTACATGTGGTGCGCGAGGATGTGGAGCGGGGCAGACTCTGGCGGTTGCCGCCCTATGAAACACCGCCGGCCATCGACGTTCATGTGGTCTGGAACCCACACGCCAAGCCAAATCGCGCCGAGATCGCCATGCTCACCGGCTTGACCGAGCTGATCGCGCGCACACCGATGGATCACCGCATCTATAGTTGAGGTTCTTATCCCCAGCCTGCCACCGCCAAATTGCCAAAATCGATCCGCGACTGGCGATACGCCGCACTGTGCTAAACGCAGCAATCAGATGCTGTTCTTCGCCGATGGCAAGGTTTTTTGGACATCCCGACCGGATTGTGGTTGCATCGCCAGAACCTGTGATCGTAGTTAGGGCCATTTGGAAGATCATTCTTCCGGGTGATGGCGTGTCGTTTGCAAGCAGGATAAAGCGAGCCAATCGACAGACCAGACACCTCAACCTCCGGCATATCTATTCAAAGACCGAACACACGACTATTGATGACCAATGTTTGCAGGAAACACGGAAAAATTCGTGCAATTACAAAATATAGGCCGTATCAGGCATCATGATTAAAAGGCAACAACCCGTCATGGCCGAACAGCCTAACCGTGATGCGCACCCATCAATAGCGATCATGTTGGGCACCTATAACGGGGCACGTTTCCTCCCGGAGCAACTGGCCTCAATCGCCAGGCAAACAGTGGGCCGGACAAGCCTTTATGTGTCTGATGACGGCTCATCCGATGAAACCGGCGCCATCATTGATGACTTTGCCGCCAGCGGGTGTTGCCAGCTAATCAGGTTCGAAGTACCCAGGAAGGGCTTTGCCGAAAATTACCGAAGTCTGCTGCACAGAGTTGCCGATACCCACGATGCCTACATGTTCTCTGATCAGGACGACATCTGGTACCCCAGCAAGATCGAGCGCGGCCTAGCACTGCTACGCCGAGCAGGCAGCCCCCAACGGACTGGCCGAAGCGTTCATCATTGGGCGAGACTTTGTGGGAACGGATTCTTGCGCGCTCGTCCTCGGCGACAACATCTTTTACGGCGCGGACCTTCCCAAGATCTGCAGAGACGCGATCAAACAGGAAAGCGGCGCGACGGTCTTTGCCTATTACGTCAAGGATCCCGAACGCTACGGCGTTGTCTCCTTCAACCCCTCAACCGGCCTCGCTACCAACATTGTCGAAAAGCCGGTCAAACCATTGTCCAACTGGGCCGTGACCGGGC
>NZ_JBDWHW010000128.1:0-12984 GCF_039975035.1 Hoeflea sp.
GCACTCGATACCAGCCCATGGCTGAGCATCTGGAAGATCGCCCCCTGAACGCCCTGCTGGTTGGCGGAAAAAATACCCATCGTCACATAGCCCATATGCGCCACCGACGAATAGGCGATCAGCTTTTTCATGTCTTCCTGCACCAACGCCACCAAGGAGGTGTAGATGATCGCGATAATCGACAGCGTAAAGATGAAGGGTGCGAAGTCGGCCGAGGCCAGCGGAAACATCGGCAGCGAGAAGCGCAGGAAACCATAACCGCCGAGCTTCAACAGAATGCCGGCAAGAATGACCGACCCCGCCGTCGGTGCTTCCACGTGCGCATCAGGCAACCAGGTGTGAACCGGCCACATCGGCATCTTCACGGCAAACGAGGCGAAGAATGCCAGCCACAGCCAGGTTTGCATCCCGGCCGGGAAATCATGCGCCAGCAGCATCCGGATGTCGGTGGTGCCCGCATCCCAGTACATCGCCATGATCGCAAGCAGCATCAGCACAGAGCCGGCAAGCGTGTAGAGGAAGAACTTGAAGCTCGCATAGACCCGGCGCTTGCCGCCCCACACGCCGATGATGATGAACATCGGAATCAGGCCCGCCTCGAAGAAGACGTAAAACAGCACGATGTCGAGCGCGCAGAACACCCCGATCATCATGGTCTCGAGCACCAGAAACGCGATCATGTACTCCCGCACCCGGGTCTGGATCGAGTTCCAGCTGGCAAGGATGCAAAGCGGCATCAGGAAGGTGGTGAGGATCACGAATAGCATCGAGATACCGTCCACGCCCATCGCATAGCTGAACATCGAACCCGGAAGATCGATTGTTTCCACCATCTGGAAGCCGGGATCGCTCATATCGAAGCTCGCCCAGATCAGCAGCGACATGATGAATGTCGCTGTGGTGCCCAGCAGCGCCACCTGGCGGATGTTGCGCCGCCCGATCTCGGTATCATCCTTGATTGGCAGCAGGAACAGAACGCAGATCAGCGGTATGAAGGTGACAACTGACAAAAGAGGCCAATCGGTCATCAGAATGCACTCCCGAGCATCATCCATGTGACAAGCGCTGCAATTCCGATCAGCATCACGAAGGCGTAGTGGTAAAGATATCCGGTCTGCAGTCGCACGACCCAGCCGGTGACATCCTGCGCGCGCGCGGCAACACCGTTCGGACCATAGCCGTCAATGATCCCGACATCGCCCTGCTTCCACAGGAACGAACCGAGCCATTTCGCAGGACGGACGAAGATAAAGTCGTAAAGCTCATCGAAATACCATTTGTTGAGCAGGAACCGGTAGAGCATCTGATGATCCTCGGCCAGCCGCTTGGGTGTTTCAGGCGAGCGGATGTAGAAGTACCAGGCGGTCAGCAGTCCCAGCAACATAGCCACGAACGGGCTCAGTTTGACCCACAACGGCACGTGATGGAATTCATCGAGGATATTGTTTTCCGCGGACGTGAACAGCGCGCCCTTCCAGAATTCGGCATATTCATGCCCGAAGAAGTAACCTTCAAACAGCACACCGGCAAAAAGCGCGCCAGCGGCCAGAATGAACAGCGGTACCAGCATCACCATGGGAGATTCATGCGCGTGATGCATCACATCCGCGGACGCCCTGGGTTTGCCGTGGAATGTCATGAAGATCAGCCGCCACGAATAGAAGCTTGTAAACAGCGCCGCGATCACCAGCAGGCCGAAGGCAATGCCGGCAGCCGAATTTTCAGCCACGAAGGCTGATTCGATGATGATGTCCTTGGAGAAGAATCCCGCGGTGCCGATCATGGTGCCGGGAATTCCGACGCCGGTCAGCGCGATCGTGCCGATGATCATCATCCAGTAGGTCATCGGGATCTTCTTGCGCAGACCGCCCATGCGCCGCATGTCCTGCTCGTCAGACACCGCATGGATCACCGACCCGGCACCAAGGAACAAAAGCGCCTTGAAGAACGCATGCGTGAACAGATGGAAGATCGCGCCGCCATAGGCACCGATGCCGAGCGCCACGAACATGTAGCCCAACTGCGAACAGGTCGAATAGGCGATGACCCGCTTGATGTCGTTCTGCACCAGTCCGACCGTGGCCGCGAAAAACGCGGTGATCGCACCGATCCAGGTGACAAAGGTCAACGCATCGGGAGAGAGCTCGAACACAGGCGACATGCGCGCCACCAGGAACACCCCCGCCGTCACCATGGTCGCGGCGTGAATGAGAGCCGAAACCGGTGTCGGGCCTTCCATGGCGTCAGGCAGCCAGGTGTGCAGCAGGAACTGTGCCGACTTGCCCATGGCACCCATGAAAAGCAGCAGGCAAACGCCGGTGAGCGCATCGGCCTTGTCGAGATGCATGCCAAACAGCGTCAACACGCTGTCGCCGGCTTCCGCCCCTTCCGCGGGAAGGAATTCGGCAGCGCCGGCAAAGATCGTGTCGAACGACGCCGATCCGAACAGTACAAACAGACCGAAAATACCGAGCAGGAAGCCAAAATCGCCGACACGGTTGACGATGAAGGCTTTCATCGCCGCGGCATTGGCCGACGGCTTCTTGTACCAGAACCCGATCAGCAGATAGGACGCCAGACCCACGCCTTCCCAGCCGAAGAACATCTGTAGCAGATTATCCGATGTCACCAGCATCAGCATGGCGAAGGTGAACAGCGACAGATAGGCGAAGAACCGTGGCCGGTGCGGATCGTGATGCATGTAGCCAATCGAATAGACGTGCACCAGACACGATACCGTATTGACCACCACCAGCATCACAGCCGTCAGCGTGTCGACGCGCAGCGCCCACTCGACGCTCATCGAGCCGGAATCCATCCAGCGCATCAACGGGATGCGAACCGTTTCTCCATGGCCCATGGCGATGGTGAAGAAGGCCACCCAGGACAGCAGCGCGGCGACGATCAGAAACAGCGTGGTGACATATTCCGACGCCTTGGCGCCGATCGCGCGACCGCCGAAGCCGGCAATCAGCGCACCGATGAGAGGAAGAAAGACGATAGCTTGGTACATGGCTCTCTCAGCCCTTCATCATGTTGACGTCTTCCACGGCAATTGAGCCGCGGTTTCGGTAAAAGACGACGAGAATGGCGAGTCCGATCGCCGCTTCTGCCGCGGCAACCGTCAGGATCAGAAGCGCAAAGACCTGACCGACAATGTCGTTGAGGTGCATCGAGAAGGCCACCATGTTCAAATTGACGGCAAGCAGGATGAGCTCGACCGACATCAGGATGACGATCACGTTCTTGCGGTTAAGGAAGATCCCGAAAATGCCGAGCGTGAACAAGATCGCGCTGACCGTCAGGTAATGTGAGAGTCCGATTTCCATAGGTTTATTCCTTCACATCCCTACGTTCAAATGCCCTGTCCCGGCTTAACCTTGACCACCTCGATGGCGGTCTCCGGTGTCCGGGCGACCTGACGGGAGACGTCTTGCCGCTTGATATGTTCACGATGCCTGAGCGTCAGCACGATGGCCCCGATCATGGCCACCAGCAGCACCAGCCCGGCGATCTGGAAGTAGAAGATGAAGTCCGTGTAGAGCACATCGCCAAGCGCTTCGGTGTTGGTGCGCTCTGACAAGGCCGGGATCGGGCTTGCACCACCGCTGGCGGCGGTCGCTTGAAAAGCATTGCCTGCCAGGACCACGATCAGTTCAGCCGCCAGAATGATCCCAACCAGCGCACCCATTGGCGCATATTCGAGAGCGCCCGACTTCATCTCGGCGAAGTCCACATCCAGCATCATGACAACGAAAAGGAACAACACCGCCACTGCGCCGATATAGACCACCAGCAGGATCATCGCCAGGAATTCAGCGCCGGTCAGCAGGAACAGTCCCGCCGCGTTGAAGAAGGTGAGGATCAGAAACAAAACGGAATGCACCGGATTGCGCGCCGCGATCACCATGAAAGCGGAAGCCACTGCCACGAAGGCAAACAAATAGAAAAACAGAGCCTGAAGACCCATGATCGGCGCCTTTTCGTCTTTCCCCCGAGCAACAGGAACCCCTTGTTCCTGCCCCGATTGAGGGAGGGATTGGCCAAGGCCGTCCCCTTCCCCGCGTCTGGTTTGAAAACGGCGCGCCTTGATGGTGCGCCATTCCGGTGTCTTATCTGTAGGGCGAATCGATCGCGATATTGCGGGCGATTTCCCGTTCCCAGCGATCGCCGTTGGCGATCAACCGGTCTTTGTCATAGTAAAGTTCCTCGCGCGTTTCCGTCGCGAATTCGAAATTCGGCCCTTCGACAATGGCGTCAACCGGGCAGGCTTCCTGGCAGAAGCCGCAATAGATGCATTTGACCATATCGATGTCGTAACGCACCGTGCGGCGTGTTCCGTCATTGCGGCGAGGTCCGGCTTCGATCGTGATGGCCTGCGCCGGGCAGATTGCTTCGCACAGCTTGCAGGCGATGCAGCGTTCCTCGCCGTTCGGATAGCGCCTGAGCGCGTGCTCGCCACGGAAGCGCGGACTCACCGGTCCCTTTTCAAAAGGATAGTTCAGCGTCGCCTTCGGAGCGAAGAAGTAGCGCATCGACATGAAGAAGGCGCTGACAAATTCCTTCAGGAACAGCGATTTTGCGGCTTGAGCCAAGGCCATGGTCAGTCTCCGCTCTTGGCCGGCACAGGCTGCCGGATGGTTGTAGGAATGATGCGCGCGATCACGGTGCCGTCCCCGTCAGCTTGAGCACGAATGCAACGATGACCAGCATACCCAGAGAGATCGGCAGGAAGACTTTCCAACCCAGCCGCATCAACTGGTCATAGCGGTAGCGCGGCACGAAGGCTTTCACCATCGAGAACATGAAGAACACCAGGCAGACCTTGAGCACGAACCAGATGATGCCCGGCACCCAGTTGAGGAACCACACATCCAGCGGCGGCAGCCAGCCACCCAGGAACAGGATCGTGGTCAGCGCGCACATCAAGACGATGGCCGCATACTCGCCGAGCATGAACATCATGTACGGCGTCGAGCCATATTCGACCATGAAGCCGGCGACCAGTTCCGATTCAGCCTCGGGCAGATCGAAAGGCGGGCGGTTGGTCTCGGCAAGCGCCGAGATGAAGAAAATGATGAACAGCGGGAACAACGCCAACCAGTGCCAGTCCAGCAGCGAATTGGTCAGCCCCAGCCGCGTTCCGATACCGTTGGACTGCGCCATCACGATGTCGGTGAGATTGAGCGAACCGACGCACAGCAATACCGCCACGATCACGAAGCCCATCGAGACTTCGTAAGACACCATCTGCGCCGCCGAGCGCAGCGCGCCCAGGAACGGATATTTCGAGTTCGAAGCCCAGCCACCCATGATGATGCCGTAGACCTCAAGCGAGGAAATCGCGAACACAAACAGGATACCGACATTGATGTCGGCAATCACCCACCCGGCGGCCACCGGAATAACGGCCCAGGTCGCGAGCGCCAGGGTCACCGCCAGCAACGGTGCCAGCAGAAACACGCCCTTGTTGGCGCCGGAAGGAACCACCGGCTCCTTGAAGACAAACTTCAACAAATCGGCAAACGACTGGAACAATCCCCATGGCCCGACCACATTCGGACCGCGCCGCAACTGCACGGCAGCCCAGATCTTGCGATCGGCGTAGAGCACGTAGGCAATGAAGATCAGCAGCGCCACCAGCAGGAGCAGCGACTGCGCCAGCATGATGGCCGCGGGCCAGACATAAGTTGAGATGAAACCGTCCATTGTGTTTCCCGCCCCTATTCCGCAGCCACTGCCTTGGCGGTCTTCGCCAAGGCCGAGCATTCAGCCATCACCGCCGAAGCGCGTGCGATCGGGTTGGTCAAATAGAAGTCTTTGACCGTCGAAGCAAACGCCGATTTGTTCATCTTGCCCGCTTTCTTCGCAACTGCGGCAATTGCGCCGCCATCAGCGGTGGAAATCATGTCGATTTCGGCAAAATGTGGATACTCGGCGTAGAGCGCGGCGCGCAAGGCCGGCAGCGAATCATAGGGCAGCTTCTTGCCCAGCACATCTGAAAGCGCCCTGAGCACAGCCCAGTCTTCCCTGGCCTCGCCCGGCGCGAATGCGGCGCGGTTGGCCAATTGCACCCGGCCTTCGGTGTTGACATAGGTGCCGGATTTTTCGGTGTAGCTGGCGGCAGGCAGGATCACATCGGCATGATGGGCGCCATTGTCGCCGTGGGTGCCGATGTAGACGGTGAACCCGGCCGTCTTCCTGGTGAAGTCCAGCTCGTCGGCACCGAGCAGCAACAGCACGTCCGTGCCCGTCAGCATTGCAGCAGCGTCCAGCCCGCCCTCGCCCGGCACCAGGCCAAGATCGAGACCGCCGACGCGCGCAGCCGCTGTATGCAGCACCGCAAATCCGTTCCAGTCGCCCTTCACCGCACCGACAGCATCGGCGAGTTTTGCGGCATTGGCGAGAACGCCCGCGCCGTCGCCCCGCGTCAGCGCACCCTGCCCGATAATGATCATCGGCTTCTTGGCGCGTTTCAGCTTGGCTGTGAACTTGCTGGTTCCATCGACCAGTTGCTTCAGCGTCTCCGGTCCCGCGCCAAGATACTCATGGCCATAACGCAGGTCAGCCTGTTCGCCGATCAGACCGATCGGCAATTCGCCCATGCGCCAGCGCTTGCGGATCCGCGCATTGAGAATGGCGGCTTCGCGGCGCGGATTGGATCCGATGATCAGAATGGCGTCGGCGTCTTCAATGCCTTCGATGGTCGGGTTGAAGATGTAGCTGGCGCGTCCCAGCGCCGGATCGAGAGCAGCGCCATCCTGGCGGCAATCGATATTGACCGAGCCGAGCGATGTCATCAGCGCCTTGAGCGCGAACATTTCCTCGACCGCCGCCAGATCGCCGGCGATCGCGCCGATGCGTTCGGGCCTGGCAGCCGAAACGGCAGTTGCAATGGCCGCGAATGCGTCGCCCCAGGACGCGGCTTCCAGACGCCCGTTGCGCCGCACATAGGGCCGGTCAAGCCGCTGGGTTCTCAACCCGTCCCAGATGAAACGGGTCTTGTCGGAAATCCATTCCTCGTTGATCGCCTCGTTGACACGCGGCATCACCCGCATGACTTCGCGACCGCGGGTATCCACCCGGATCGCCGAGCCGCAAGCGTCCATCACATCAATGGATTCGGTCTTGTTCAATTCCCACGGACGCGCCTGGAATGCGTAAGGCCGCGAAGTCAGCGCGCCGACCGGGCAAAGGTCGATGACATTGCCCTGCAATTCAGAGCTCATCGCATGTTCGAGATAGGTGGTGATCTCGGCATCCTCGCCACGACCGATCAGCCCGAGCTCGGAAATGCCTGCCACTTCCGTGGTAAAGCGGACACAGCGCGTGCAGTGAATGCAGCGGTTCATGATGGTCTTGACCAGCGGGCCGATATATTTGTCTTCGACCGCGCGCTTGTTTTCCGCGTAGCGCGAATTGTCCATGCCAAACGCCATGGCCTGGTCCTGCAGGTCACATTCGCCGCCCTGATCGCAGATCGGGCAGTCGAGCGGATGGTTGATGAGCAGGAACTCCATCACCCCTTCGCGTGCCTTCTTGACCATTGGTGTGTTGGTGAACACTTCCGGCGGTTCGCCATTCGGGCCGGGCCGCATGTCGCGCACGCCCATGGCGCACGACGCTGCGGGCTTGGGCGGTCCGCCCTTCACCTCGACCAGACACATCCGGCAATTGCCGGCAATCGACAGCCGTTCGTGAAAACAGAACCGCGGCACTTCCGCGCCGGCCGCCTCACACGCCTGCAACAGCGTGTAGTGATCCGGCACTTCGATCTCGTTTCCATCAACCTTGATCTTGGCCATGCAAGCAGTCCTACCTTTGCGAACGGTCGAAACGACCGCGTACCATCCCTGACGGGACCTGAGTGTGTATCGCCGGGCGGCGGTCAAACCGCCCGGCTGGGTATTCCTATCGAGCGGTTGCCCCGCCCTTCGCCAGCGCACCGGCTTGTGTAATCCAGTCGTCGCGCTCGACCCTGCCGCCAAACTGCAGGTAATCATCGACCCAGGCCGCCTCTTCCGGCTGCCAGCCGGCGATCTGCGTGAATGTCCACACACCCAGACCGTTGAGCACCTGCTCGAGCTTCGGGCCGATACCGGAAATCAACTTGAGATCATCCGGCGCTTCCGGTTTTTCGATTTCCGCCGGACGACGGAAATTGTCGGTCTCCAGTGCGGGGGCCGGCGCAGCCTTCGCTGTGTTGGACACCGGTGCCTGCTCGCTGGCAACAGCGGCTGCAATCTCGGCGTCCGACTTCAGCTTGTCGACCACGGCCGCTGCCGCATCCTTTGCCGGGGCATCGGCAGGCTTGGCGGCCACTTTCCTGGTTGGCGCCGCTTTCGCCTTTGCGGGCTTGGCAGCACTTGCCTTGGTCTTTGCCTTTGCAGGTGCAGCCTTGGGCGCCTGCTTCAACTCGACAATATCGGCAGACGTTGCCCCGGTCGCGGGCTTGGCTTTCGCGGATGCTTGAGCCTCGCCCTCATCCTCGACCGGGGCCAGATCTTCCGCCAGCGTCGGCATCATCCAGCTGAAATCGGGGTGCTTGCCCAACAGCCCGGCCTGGCCTTGCATCGCGCCCTGCATTGCACCCATCATTATGCCGGTCATCTGACCGGCGATGCCGAAGCCGACAGCGGTGGCCGCCGCCGCCGCACCCAACGGATAGACCATCAGCGGCGAGACAGGGAAGTCCGTCGCTTTGGTCCAGTCAGTCATGGCGCTCATCGTCTTCATCATATCTTTCGTATTCAGGTCTGCGGGAAAAGAAAACATCGACATCAGTCTCTCCTTAGTCGTCTGTTGGCTCTTGTCCCTCGTGACGTTTCCTGTCTTGCCGGGCCCGGCGCGTTGCGGGCCTCTTATTCAGCCGCTTCCAGCCGTTCGTTGCGGCTTTGCACCGCATTGCGTGTGTATTGATCGATCCGGGCTTCCATCTCTGGACGGAAATGCCGGATCAGGCCCTGGATCGGCCAGGCCGCCGCGTCGCCGAGCGCGCAGATGGTGTGGCCTTCGATCTGTTTGGTAACATCAAACAGCATGTCGATTTCGCGTTTTTGCGCATTGCCTTTGACCATGCGTTCCATCACCCGCATCATCCAGCCGGTGCCTTCGCGGCATGGTGTGCACTGGCCGCAGCTTTCGTGCTTGTAGAACGCCGACAGCCGCCAGATGGCTTTGACCACATCGGTCGACTTGTCCATGACGATCACTGCCGCGGTCCCCAGACCCGACTTGAGATCGCGCAGGCTGTCGAAATCCATCGGCGTGTCGATGATGTCGGCAGCAGGCACCATCGGTACCGATGAGCCGCCCGGAATTACCGCCAGCAGATTGTCCCAGCCGCCGCGAATGCCGCCGCAATGGCGATCAATCAGTTCGCGGAACGGCACCGACATTGCCTCTTCCACGGTGCATGGCGTGTTGACGTGCCCCGAGACGCAAAACAGCTTGGTGCCGGTGTTGTTTGGCCGGCCGATGCCCGCGAACCAGGCTCCGCCCCGGCGCAGGATGGTCGGTGCGACGGCGATCGATTCGACGTTGTTGACCGTCGTCGGGCAGCCATAAAGTCCCATATTGGCCGGGAACGGCGGCTTCAGCCGCGGCTGGCCCTTCTTGCCTTCAAGGCTTTCGAGCAGCGCTGTTTCCTCACCGCAGATATAGGCGCCGGCGCCATGGTGCACATAGACATCCATGTCGTAACCGAGTTTCGAGTTTTTACCCAGAAGCCCTGCTTCATAGCATTCGTCGATTGCCGCCTGCAGCGCTTCGCGCTCGCGCATATACTCGCCGCGAACATAGATGTAGGTCGCATGCGCCCCCATCGAGAACCCGGCAATCACGCAGCCTTCGATCAGCGTATGCGGATCGTGGCGCATGATATCGCGGTCCTTGCAGGTGCCCGGCTCGGATTCGTCGGCATTGATGACAAGATAGTGCGGACGCCCGTCGCTTTCCTTGGGCATGAACGACCATTTCAACCCGGTCGGGAACCCTGCCCCGCCACGGCCCCTGAGGCCCGAGGCCTTCATCTCGTTGATGATCCAGTCACGGCCCTTTTCCAGGATACCCCTGGTTCCGTCCCAATGACCGCGCGCCATCGCTCCCTTGAGCGATTTGTCATAGACGCCATAGATATTGGTGAAAATCCGGTCTTTGTCAGCTAACATCATTCACCTCTATCGCGGCTTCTTGCCGAAGACCTTGATGTATTCGGCCTCGCCGCCCTTGGCCAGTGCAGTGGCCTGCCTCACCCAGTCCTCGCGGTCGATACGGCCCTTGAAACTCAGATATCCGTCCACCCATTCTCGCTCGGCCTTCTTCCACGATGCGACTTGCGCGAAAGTGTAGATGCCGAGCGAATGCAGGGTGCCTTCAATCTTCGGCCCCACGCCCGAAATCATCTTCAAATTATCCGGTTTCGCCGGCTTGGCGATGCCCGCCGGGCGGTTCCTGTCATCCAGCGAAGGCGTGCTTGCGGCCTTTGCCGTGGCGGCTGCAGGCTTGGTTGATTTCGCTGTTGATGCCAGCACTGCTGCAGTCTTGTTTCCGGCGGTCGTGGAGGCTTTGCGCGCCGAGTTCACCTCTGGCGCGTCGGAAGCCATGGCCGCGGTTTTTGAATCGGCCTCCACATTGGCTTTCGCCTTGGCCGGAGATTTGGTTGCGGGTTCGGTTGCCGGCGTCCTGGGTCGGGCAGCTTTTGTCGCGGACGGCGATTTTGCCTTCGCTGGCGCAGTCTTGGCACCGGCCTTGTTGCCGGGCTTGATCTCTGTCGTCAGGCTGGTCAATCCGCTTGCCGGCGCCGAATAGATCCGGGCGATCTGCGGACCGGGTGTAATGTCCTCGGGTCGGCCCGCCTCGAAACGATCGATAATATAGGCCAGACGTTCCGGCGTCAGATCCTCATAGGAATCCTTGAAGATCATCACCATCGGAGCGTTGACGCAGGCACCCTGGCACTCGACTTCTTCCCAGGACAGGGTTCCGCTCTCATTGAGCTGGAACGGCTCCGGATTGATCTTGTTGCGGCAGACCTCCATCAGCGCTTCCGAACCGCGCAGCATGCATGGCGTGGTGCCGCAGACCTGGATGTGCGCCCGGGTGCCGACCGGCTTCAACTGGAACTGGGTATAAAACGTCGCCACTTCCAGCGCGCGGATATAGGGCATGCCCAGCATGTCCGCGATTGCCTCAATGGCGCGTTTTGTGACCCAGCCGTCCTGTTCCTGGGCCAGCATCAGCAACGGGATCACCGCCGACTGCGCCCGCTCCTTGGGATATTTCTTGATCCAGACCCTGGCCTGGGCGGCGAATTCGCGGTTGAAAGCGAATTCCGCAGGCTGGACATTATCTTCGGCAAGTCGACGAACGGACATGGTGTGCTCTTTTGTCTTTCTTCCGGCCTATTTGATTTCGCCGCGGCGCGACATTGTCATGGAGTCGGCGCCAAAGCGAATGGCGGTCATTGCAGCCTCGGAGTGTATCACCGGTCCACCTCGCCAAACACGATATCGAGCGAGCCCAGCGCAGCCGACACGTCGGCCAACTGATGGCCGCGGCAGACAAAATCCATCGCCTGCAAATGCGCGTAGCCCGGAGCCCTGATCTTGCAGCGGTAAGGCTTGTTGGAGCCGTCCGACACCAGATAGACACCGAATTCGCCCTTTGGCGCCTCGACAGCGGCGTAGACAGCGCCTTCCGGCACCCGGTAGCCTTCGGTGTAAAGTTTGAAATGGTGGATCAGCGCTTCCATCGACCGCTTCATCTCCCCCCGCTTGGGCGGGACGATCTTGCCATCGGTGGTGGAAACCGGTCCGATCTTTTCCTTGCCCAGCAACTGCTCGATGCACTGCTTCATGATCTTCACTGATTCGCGCATTTCCTGCATCCGGATCAGGTAGCGGTCATAGCAGTCACCGTTCTTGCCGATCGGGATGTCGAACTCCATCTCCGAATAGCATTCATAAGGCTGCGAACGGCGCAGATCCCATGCGGCGCCCGAGCCGCGAACCATCACGCCGGAAAAGCCCCAGGCCCAGGCATCATCGAGTTTGACAACCGCGATATCGACATTGCGCTGCTTGAAGATGCGGTTGTCGGTCAGAAGCCCTTCGATATCGTCACAGGTCTTGAGGAACGGATCGCACCACTTGGCGATGTCCTCGACCAGATCATGCGGCAGGTCCTGGTGCACGCCGCCGGGACGGAAATAGGCCGCATGCATGCGCGCGCCGCAAGCCCGCTCGTAAAACACCATCAGCTTTTCGCGCTCTTCAAAGCCCCACAACGGCGGGGTCAGCGCGCCGACATCGAGAGCCTGCGTGGTGACATTGAGCAGATGCGACAGGATACGGCCGATTTCCGAGTACAGAACCCGGATCAGCTGTCCGCGCTTGGGCACGCTGACACCGGTCAGCTTTTCCACCGCCAGCGCGAATGCATGTTCCTGGTTCATCGGGGCGACATAGTCGAGCCGGTCGAAATACGGCACAGCCTGCAGATAGGTCTTTGCCTCGATCAGTTTCTCGGTGCCACGATGCAATAGCCCGATATGCGGATCGACGCGCTCGACGATTTCGCCGTCAAGCTCCAGCACCAGCCGCAGCACGCCGTGCGCCGCCGGGTGTTGGGGACCGAAGTTGATGTTGAAGTTGCGGACGTTATGTTCGTTCATGGTTCCCGTCCTCACCCCTTGGCTTTTTCATCGCCCGGAAGCACGTAGTCGGTGCCTTCCCAGGGAGAGAGAAAATCGAAATTGCGAAATTCCTGCCTGAGTTCCACCGGCTCGTAAACAACCCGCTTGACCGCGTCGTCATAACGCACTTCGACAAAGCCTGTTAGCGGGAAATCCTTTCTCAGCGGATGCCCCTCGAAACCGTAATCGGTGAGGATGCGACGCAGATCCGGATGTCCGGTAAACAGGATACCGAACAGGTCGTAGGCTTCGCGCTCGAACCAGTCGGCGCCCGGATAGACCGCTGTAAG
>NZ_JBDWHW010000129.1:0-6208 GCF_039975035.1 Hoeflea sp.
TTGCGCCGAAGGTCAGGATTCCGGCCTCGGTCGTGGGCATGCTCCGGGCCTGGTAGAACCGCTTTGCCGACGCAACAGTTGCTACCTCGACGCCACCGCGCAACACCGTGAATTCGCCCGACGTGAAGGAATAGTTGGGGCCATTGCCGTCCCTGGTTCCGTCGAAGTGCAGTTCGTAGCCTCCGGCGCTCACCGTGTCGCCGGGTTTCATCGACACCACGGATTCTGTCGAAAACAGGCTGGCCGCGACAACGCCTATCACCGTAACGCCCAAGCCCATGTGACCGAAGGCCGCGCCGAAGGCCGAGCGCGGCAAGCCGATCAGGCGTCTCCAGGCGACATTTGCCGCCACCCGGCCAAGACCGGAGCGCAGTGCCAGATCAGTCAGCGCACCGAGGATCAGGTACACGCCCAGCGATATCCCGAGACCGGCCAGAACCGGAGCGCCGGTTTGCATGAACACGACGCCCAAACCAACCAGCAGCGAAACGCCGACGGCAAAATAAAGCCTGTGCGCGGCACTGGCCAGGTCGGCGCGCTTCCAGGCCAGCAGCGGCCCGAATGGCACCGCCATCAGTAACGGCACCATCAGCGGACCAAAGGTCAGATTGAA
Organism: Hoeflea sp.; assembly: GCF_039975035.1. Lineage (GTDB taxonomy): Bacteria > Pseudomonadota > Alphaproteobacteria > Rhizobiales > Rhizobiaceae > Hoeflea. Next base: position 614 of record NZ_JBDWHW010000129.1, read on the forward strand.
GAACGGAGCACCGACCGAAATCTTGGCGCCGGTGGTGGCTTCCAGGAGCAGCGGATAGAGTGTGCCGATCAGCACCGTGGCAGCGGCTGTCGTCAGGAACAGGTTGTTGAGAACCAGCGCCCCTTCGCGCGAGATCGGCGCGAAGATGCCGCCTGCTTTCAACGTACCGGCACGCAACCCGAACAGCGCCAGCGCGCCGCCGATGAAAATCACCAGAATGCCAAGAATGAACATGCCGCGCGCCGGGTCGGTGGCAAAAGCGTGCACGGAAGTCAAAACCCCGGAGCGAACCAGGAAAGTCCCGAGCAGCGAGAACGAGAAAGTCAGGATGGCCAGCAGAACCGTCCAGATTTTCAATGCCTCGCGTTTTTCCATCACCAGCGCCGAGTGCAGCAGCGCCGTGCCCACCAGCCACGGCATGAACGAGGCGTTTTCGACCGGATCCCAGAACCACCAGCCGCCCCAACCCAGTTCATAATAAGCCCAGTAACTGCCCATCGAAATGCCGGCGGTGAGGAAGATCCAGGCGGTTAACGTCCACGGCCTGACCCAGCGCGCCCAGGCCGCGTCGATGCGGCCTTCGATCAGCGCGGCGATGGCGAAGGCGAAGGAAATCGAGAAGCCGACATAGCCGAGATAGAGCAGCGGCGGGTGGATCGCCAGGCCGATGTCCTGCAGGATCGGATTGAGGTCATTGCCTTCCGCCGGCGCCGACTCGAGCCTGATGAAGGGATTGGAGGTGAGCAGCACGAAGAGCAGGAAGGACACAGTGATCCAGGCCTGCACCGCGAGCACATTGGCTTTGAGCGTGTCGGGAAGATTTCGCCCGAACAGCGCCACCAGTCCCGAAAACACCGTCAGAATCAGCACCCACAGCAGCATCGAGCCTTCGTGGTTGCCCCAAACACCAGTGATCTTGTAAATCAGCGGCTTGAGCGAATGCGAGTTCTCGACGACATTCAAGACCGAGAAATCCGAAGTGACATAGGCGTATGTCAGCGCGAGAAAGGAAATCGCCACCAGCGCCATGGAAGTCAATGCGGCCACCGGCCCAATCGCCATCAGCCCGGCGTCACGACGGCGCGCGCCGATCAGCGGCGCGATTGACTGGACAATGGCCGTGGCCAGCGCAAGGACAAGGGCGAAATGGCCGAGTTCGGTGATCATGGCGTCGTCAACTCCTATAGGTTCAACGGCGTTGACCGCGCAAGCGGCCTATTGCGTTTCAGTTGCGATGCCCGGAGCCGGGTCGCCTTCCTGCCATACGCCCTGTGCCTTGAGCGCGTCTGCGACTTCCTTGGGCATGTAGTTCTCATCATGCTTTGCCAGAACCGAGTCCGCCAGGAATGTGTCCTCATCCGGCGAAAACACGCCTTCGGTCACCACGCCCTGCCCTTCACGGAACAGGTCCGGAAGAATACCGACATAGCGAACCTTGACGGACGCGCTGGTGTCGGTGACCCGGAAGGTGACAGCGGAATTCTCGCCGCGCTCGACTGAGCCTTCTTCAACCAGACCACCGAGCCGGACCCTTGCGCCCGGAGCCACATGCTGGGCCAGCACATCGGTGGGTGAATTGAAGAACACGATCTGTTCGCGCAGCGCCGAAGTCACCAATGCGGCGGCGCCGGCCAGGAACACCGCGCCGGCGGCGATGATCGCCAATCGTTTCTGTTTGCGGTTCATTGGCCCTCCACAACAGGTTCAAGATCCAGCTGGGAGGCAAGCCCGGCCAGCTCACGTCCGCCTTCACTGTCGGCGGGAAAAGCGTTGGCAGCCCGTGCGAGTGCCTGCTCGGCTGCGGCGCGGTCTCCCAGCACGGCGTAGGAGTTGATCAGGCGCAGCCATCCTTCCAAATTGTCCGGGTTGTCGGTGAGTTTGGCATCGAGCGACGCAACCATGCCGCGGATCATCTCGTTGCGATCAGTCACTGACATTTCGGCTGCGGCGGAAACATCGGCCTCGGACGGCCCGTTAAGCGGTGCCGGCGAAGCTTCCCCTGAAGTTTGGTCCTGAGCGGCATCGGTGTTTGCGCCGGGCAGAATGAAAGGTGCTTTTGCGGCCGCTGACGGTTCGTTGCCGGACCGGGCGGGCGACGGGGTCGCGGGCAGCATGGGGACGCCGCCCAGGGTTGGCGTGGCAATCAGGCCCAGTTCATTGGCCAGTGCATTCAGAGCCTGGCTTTCAGGTCCGGAGGGCGAAAAAGCGGAAAAAGCCTGGTCAAGCGCCGATTGGGCCTGATCGCGGCTTCCCGTCACCACATAGGATCGCACCAGCCGCAGCCAGCCCTCGATATTGTCGGGATTGTCGACAAGCTTGGCCTTCAGGCTGTCGATCATCGAGCCGATCATCACGTTGCGGTCTTGCGGGCTCATATTCTGCGCGGCGGCGATATCGGCGGCGGAGGGATTACGCAGCGCGGTGGAACCGGCGCCTGGCTGCAGAGCGGCGATCTGGCTTTGCACGGCCGGTATCCAGGGAGCACCTTCAGGAGCACTCTCAAGCATGCCGGCAAACGCCGCGCGGGCTTCGGTAGTCTTGCCCGACTGGGCCATGGCCACGGCCAGGAAAAACTGTGGTCGCGGATCGGTCGAATCAAGCTCGCGAGCGGTCTGGAATGCCAGACTGGCTTCCTCGGTGACAATCCCCCCGGCAGCCGAAAACAGAGCTTCCCCAAGGTTTGCCTGCCGCGTCGGCGACGGCCCCAGGATGGAAATTGCCTTTTGGAATGCTGTGGCCGCATCTTCAAAACGACCGGTTCTCAGATAGATCGGTCCAAGCACGTCCCAGCCACGGCCATCATCGGGGTTATTGGCCAGATGCTGTTCAGCCTTCGCAATCAGCATGGTGATATCGGATGACTGTGGCTCGGCCTGCAGTCGTGCCGAAAGCGGCAGTTGCGGCAAATCGGGACGCCCGAGTTCAAGGTAGGCGGTGACAGCGACCAGCGGCATGAAGATTGCAACAGCTATGACCACAGCCCTGCGCAACCTGGAATTCTGGGCACCGGCGCTGTCCGCACCCGCCGCCTCGCTCTTGCGCGCCGCGGTCAGCAGCCGCCGGGAAATTTCGGTGCGGGCCACTTCGGCCTGAACAGGTTCGACGAGTCCATCGGCAAGGTCACGATCAACTTCGCTCAACTGATCGCGATAGACTTCCACATCGTGCGATTCGGGCGCTGCTGATACGGATTTACGGGCGCGCGCCACCGGCCCGAGCAGGGCCAGGGTCGCTGCGGCGGTCATGACGGCTGCGATTACCCAAAACAACATATGGCTTCAATATCCGAGCATTGTTTATTTTCCAACATCAATCGGTGTGGAAAAGGAAAATGGGGCGTTTGGTCGCGTCAAGCCCGGCAGTCAGCCGCGCCGTTCATCAGCGATTTTCCCGCCGAACATGAATGCAATGACACCGATCAAACGGTTTCGACGGCTCAGCTCAGCGGCGTCCAGCTGCCGTCCTCATTGCGGCAGGCAGCACCCTGCCCTTTCACCGGAGCACCCTTGATGGTGGCGGTGTGGGTGTATTGACGGCAGTTCTGCCGGCCCACCTGATAGGGTGTACCCACGGATATCTCACCGGAAGCGTTGCTGGTCTGCCCTTTCCAGGCCACCGTCTGTCCAAGCGGTGCTTTTTCCAGAGCCTGATATTCGGCTGCCAGGGCGCGCAATTGATCCGGCTTGGTCAGGCTGTTTACGGCCTCTTTCGGCAGGATGCCGCCGTTCAGCGAGACAAGGATCGCATCGCTGCCGCCGATTTTCGGGGCCGACACCGGTCCGAACGACAATGGTTTGACTGCTCCAATGCTGGTGCAGCCCGCAACCGCGGCCAAAAGGCCAGCGGCAAAAGTCAATTTCGAGAAACTCGAGAATAAAGTTGCCATACCGCTAAGTCCCTGCTTGTCCGATGCCGTGTATATTGCCCGAAATTCTTGGTGCCCGAAGTCCTGACGCATCATCTTTGTGCCGCTTTCCTGTGGCCGCATTGTGACGGGTGCAGACCCGTGTCGAAACTCATTTTTCATCACCCAATCCGGGCAAGATCAGTTGCGCTGACAATCCCCCCGATTGCGCCCGGGCCAGAGCGAAGCCACCCTTGTATTCAGAAGCGATCTCGCCAACGATTGACAGGCCCAGGCCAGTACCGGGTTTGCTTTCATCGAGCCTGCGGCCGCGTTTCATCGCCTCCCGCATACCCACTTCGTCGAGGCCAGGCCCGTCATCATCAACATCGATCCGGTACATCGGCCTCTGCCCCCTGCCATCGGGTGCCCTGCGCAATCTGACGACAACCTTGTCCCGCGCGAACTTGGCGGCGTTTTCGACCAGGTTGCCGAGCGCTTCCTCCAGATCCTGGCTTTCCATGGCCAGCGCGGCGTCGCGCGGCTCGATATCGGCGGAAAAATCCAGGTCACGGTTGAGTTTGGCCATCACCCTGACCAGCCGCTCGATCACCGGCGCCGCCTCGGTGCGGGCCAGAACACTGCCTCGCTGGGCGGCGATGCGGGCCCTGTCGAGATAGGTCTGCACCTGCGCCTGCATTGTCTCGGCCTGGGTTCGGACCAGGCTGGCGTGGGCCGGCGACATGTCGCGCGATTCATTGATGAGAACCGCGATCGGCGTTTTCAGCGAATGCGCCAGATTGCCAACCTGCATGCGGGCGCGCTCAACCACGCGATGATTGGCCTCGATGAGCGCGTTGATTTCACCCGCCAACGGCGCGATCTCGCGCGGAAACCGACCATCAAGCTGTCTGGCTTCGCCGGCGCGAATGCGGCCCAGCGCCTGGCGGGCCTGGTCAAGCGGTCGCAAGCCGTAAAGAATGGCAACCGCGTTGACCAGCAGGCTGCCGATACCGAACAGAGCCAGCACCAGATAGAGATTGCCCGAAAATGCCGCGATATCGGCTTCCAGTACCGCGCGGTTGCCGCCCACCCGGAAACGCGCCGCGTGGCCGTCGCTGTCGAGTTCGACTTCGGTCTCGATCACTTCCAGCCTGTTGCCGTCGGCATCGCCGGCCCGATAGGTGCGCAGATAGCGCTCGTTGAACGGCAGTTCCTTGATGCTTGGCGGCGCAATCGTCGCCTCGCCGATGGAGATCGAGGCCAGTCTCGGGCCGTCAAGCGCACCCAGCGGTTCAACCAGCCAGACCCAGCCGCTGCCGGGCTGATCGAACACCAGGTCGCCAAGTTGCGGATTTCCCGACAGATGTCCCTCACCGTTGATGGTCACCGCGTTGATAACGCTGTTGAGGTGGGCGCGCAGCAGTTCGCCAAAGGCACGCTCGCTGCCCGCGCGGTAAAGCTGTGAAATCACAATCGCGATGGCGACCAGGGCGATCACCGCCCACACCGAGGCAAACAGCAGAACGCGCGCGGTGAGAGACCCGCGCTTCATCCGGTCTTGCCGGCGTCCGCGCCCTCGGGCGGGACCAAGCGGTAGCCCAGGCCGCGCACGGTTTCGATCAGGTCGACGCCGATCTTTTTGCGCAACCGGCCGACGAACACTTCAATCGTGTTGGAATCCCGGTCGAAATCCTGATCATACATGTGTTCGACCAGTTCGGTGCGCGACACCACCTCGCCCATGTGAT
>NZ_JBDWHW010000130.1:0-44445 GCF_039975035.1 Hoeflea sp.
CGAAGAAAGACAACCGCTTCGCCAACCGCATCACACTCCACCACCACATCATCCATCGTCGTCCTCCTTCCAAATCAGAGGATCACGACAGATTCAGCTTATTACCCCTTTGTCACGCATTTCTTCACCCGATTGCCCTGCACCCGGAGGCCACAGGGCTTGAAAACATTTATCTGCGCGGATTACAAATGGGCTTGCGGCTGAAAGAGATTCGGGCGCTGATTCCCACCGTTTTAGATTTCTCCGAGCTCAAAGACGACATCGAAAAGCCGCTTGCCACCTATTCCACTGGCATGCGGTTGAGGCTTGCCGTGGCGGTGTCCACAATGATCGAGCCGGATATCCTGCTGCTCGATGAATGGATCGGCGCCGGCGACGCGGCTTTCAACGCCAAAGTCAAAGAGCGGATGATGAGCCTGGTTGAAGGTAGCCGAGGGTTGGTACTCGCCACCCACAATACAGGCCTGATGAAGTCGCTGTGCACCCACGGAATGGTGCTTGAGAAAGGCCGGTCGATCTTCATCGGCCCGGTTGACGATGCGCTTGCGTTTTACCGGGAAAAGGTGGCCAAAGCGCAACAGTCCCAGCCTCCCCGGAGCGGGAAGGCGTGAAGCTGTTGCGGAGATGAACCTCAGGCCTTGCCGACGCTCTGGCGTTGCTGGCCCAGGCCCTCGATGCCGAGTTCGATTGTCTCGCCGCCCTTGAGGTAGGTCTGCGGCTTCTGGCCCATGCCGACACCGGGGGGCGTGCCGGTCGAGATCACGTCGCCGGGCTGCAGGCTCATGAACTGGCTGACATAGCTCACCAGATACTGCACGCCGAAGACCATGGTCCTGGTGGAACCATCCTGATAGCGATGGCCATCGACTTCCAGCCACATCTTGAGATCTTGCGGATCCGCAATCTCGTCGCGCGTCACCAGCCAGGGACCGATCGGGCCGAAGGTGTCGCAGCCCTTGCCCTTGTCCCAGGTGCCGCTGCGCTCGATCTGGAATTCGCGTTCGGAGACATCATTGACGACGCAATAACCGGCGACATGGTCCATGGCATCGGCCTCGTCGATATAGACACCACCCTTGCCGATGATGACGCCGAGTTCGACCTCCCAATCGGTCTTGACCGATTTGCGCGGGATCAGCACGGTGTCGTTGGGGCCGCAGATGGCGCTGGTGGCCTTCATGAAGATGACCGGTTCGCTTGGCACTTCGGCGCCGGTTTCCGCGGCATGGTCGGAATAATTGAGTCCGATGCAGATAAATTTTCCAACCTGACCTACGCAGGGGCCGATCCTGCCGGCCGCAAGTTCGGGCAGGCTCTGAGGATCAATGGCGGCGATCTTGGCCAGGCTTTCGGGCAACAGCGCATCACCGGCAATATCGCCGACAACCGACGACAGGTCGCGGGGTTTGCCCGCGGCATCGAGAATGGCAGGTTTTTCCTGTCCGGGAGCGCCAATGCGAAGCAGTTTCATGTGGTCTTTTCCTCGTGTCTTGATTGGCCGGTCAGGCCGCTGCCGTGCGGGACGGCGTGAAAATATGCTGTTCAATTGATAGCGGTTTCATCTCGATTGAGAAACCCGCTTTTGCCGGAGGCATGTAGGCCGCGCCGCGGATCACGCACGGATCGATGAAATGCTCATGCAGGTGATCGACATACTCGATCACACGGCCCTCCATTGTGCCGGAGACGGCGACAAAGTCGATCATCGAAAGATGCTGGACATATTCGCACAGGCCAACGCCGCCGGCATGCGGCCACACCGGAAGCCGGTACTTCGCCGCCATCAGCAAAACCCCCAGCACCTCGTTGAGGCCGCCCATCCGGCAGGCGTCAATCTGCACCACGTCAATGGCACCGCCGGCAATCATCTGCTTGAAGATGATGCGGTTCTGACACATCTCGCCGGTGGCGACCTTGACCGGGGCAATCGCTTCACGGATACGCTTGTGACCGGCAATGTCGTCGGGACTGGTCGGCTCCTCGATGAAATAGGGATTGGCGAAGGCCAGTTTGCCGACCCAGTCGATGGCTTCGCCTACTTCCCAGACCTGATTGGCGTCAATCATCAGAACCCGGTCCGGTCCGAGTTCCTCGCGTGCAATGCGCAATCGCCGTAAGTCGTCGTCCAGATCGCGGCCGACCTTGAGCTTGAGATGATTGAACCCGGCATCCACCGCCTGCCGGCACAGCCGCCGCAGTTTGTCGTCAGGGTAGCCCAGCCAACCCGCCGATGTGGTGTAGCAGGGATAACCGCTTTCATCGAGCCGGGCGATCCGCTCCGCCTTGCCGGGTTCGGCCCGCTTCAGCATCGCAAGCGCCTCGTCGCGAGTGATCGCATCGGTAAGGTAGCGGAAATCGACAATACTGACGATCTCCTCGGGCGTCATCTCCGCGACCAGCCGCCAAACCGGTTTGCCCGCCTGTTTGGCGAGCAGGTCCCACACAGCGTTGACCACGGCGCCGGTCGCCAGATGGATCGCTCCCTTGTCGGGACCGATCCAGCGCAACTGGCTGTCCGACGTCACATGCCGCCAGAACCTTCCCGGATCGTCACGGATCCAGTCGAGATCGAGCCCGACGACCAGATGGCGCATCGCCTTGATCGCCGCACAGCAGATCTCGTTGCCACGTCCGATGGTAAACGTCAGGCCATGCCCTTCCAGCCCCGTCTCGCCGGTCTCAAGAACCACATAGGCCGCCGAATAATCCGGGTCAGCATTCATTGCGTCGGAGCCGTCGAGGCTTTGCGATGTCGGGAACCTGAGATCGTAGGTCTTGAGGCCGGTGATTGTGGTCACGGTGCTTTGTCCCGTTGCAAACGTCAGATCGACCAGCCGCCATCGATGGCGTAGGCCTGACCCGTGGTGAAGGTCGCGTTGGCGAGATGGACCGCGAGATCAGCGATCTCTTCGGGCTTGCCGATGCGGCCCATCGGCTGGCGCGCGACGAAGGCGGCGCGGGCGGTGTCGTAGTCTCCCTGCGCACGCATACGATCCTGCAGCGACGGGCTTTCGACCGTGCCGGGACAGATGGCGTTGCAGCGGATCCCCTGCCCGACATAATCAGCGGCAACGGATTTGGTCAGGCCGATGACCGCTGCCTTGGAGGTGGAATAGGCGAAGCGGTTGGGCACACCCGTGATCGAGCTTGCGACCGACGACATGTTGATGATCGCCCCGCCGCCGCGCTCCAGCATGGACGGCAACACCACGCGTATGGTGCGGATCATCGAGCGTACGTTGAGATCCATGGCGAAGTCGAAATCCTCGTCGCTCATTTCGAGGATCGTGCCTGCATGGACGAAGCCCGCGCCGTTGAACAGCACGTCGACCGGGCCAATCGCGGCCACGGCTGCGGCGATATCGGCGGCATCCAGCACATCGAGCCTGCGCGTCTTGATGCCCGCTTCACCGGATAATTCCGAAAGCGTCGTTTCATTGATGTCGGTGGCAAACACCCGCGCCCCGCGCGCCGCGAAGGCAAGTGCTGTGGCACGCCCGATGCCCTGGCCCGCGGCGGTTACGAGGACGGTTTTGTCTTTGACCCAGTCTGCCATTTTTCACTCCGTTCGGTTCCGCTCAGGCGGGTTTGCGCTCGACAATGTAGATGTGGTCGGCAACGAGCACGACCTCACCCTTCTGGTTGATCACCTCGGTGCGCTCGACCACCCGCCCCATTTCAGCCCGCTTCGGATCGTCTTGCTTGGAGGCAATGGTGGTGCGGGTGTGGATCGTGTCACCGATGAACACCGGTCTTACAAAACGCAGCCGGTCATAACCATAGGAAAACGCCACCGGGTTGATCACGCTGGCTGTCAGCCCGACGCCGATGGAGAATACCATGGTGCCGTGGGCGATGCGCTGGCCGAACCCTTGCGTCTTCATGAACTCGGCATCCATGTGATGGGGGAAGAAATCGCCGGTATGGCCGGCATGCACGACGAAATCCGTCTCGGTGATCGTCCGTCCATAGGTGACGCGCTCACTGCCGATCTCGTAATCTTCGAAATAGGTTGTCTGTTCCATTCTCAGGGTCTCTTTTGCAACTGCGTCGCGGGTGCTGCCGATGATTGGTAGGCGGCCTCGACCAGCGCCATGGTATTCCAGGCATCCTCGACCGAACTGACCAGTTCTGTGTCTTCTCCGGCGGCAAAGCGCTGCAGATTGGCCATCCGGCCAACGAAGGCATCGGGGAACCAGGCGCCTTTCAGCGGCACCGCGACCCAGCTGTCGCCACCTTTGGGGCGGATCTCGAGAATGTCCGGCTCGCCGCGCGGATAGTCGAGATTGACGCCCAATTGCAGATAGGCAGCCCCTTCGGTTCCGCAGATGCGGAATTCACAAGCCTGGTACTTGCGGCCAAAATCATGGTCGTGATTGATCGACAGTGCGCAACGCACCCGGTTGCCATAATCGAGAATGGCACTGGTGCGGGTCTGGGCCATCTCGTGGTTGGGATGACCGATGGATTTGGCGTGAACACCATCGGGGTCTCCAAGAACCTGTCGAATGAGATCAAGATAATGGATCGAGTGCATGGCAATCTCGATGCGCGGCAATCCCTTCAGGAATGGCCAGAGCTGCCAGGGCGTCGCCAGCGCCAGCCAGGCGTCGAAATCGACGACCTCGCCGAGCCAGCCCTGGGCGATCGCGTCCTTGAGAGCCAGCATCATCGGTGCGAAGCGCAGCTGGAAATTGACTGCGGCCTTGAGCTTCTTCTCGCGGCAGATGGTGAGGATTTCCGTTGCCGCTGAAAGATCGCTGCCCATCGGTTTCTGGATCAACACGGCCGCGCCATCGGGCAACTTGCGCAGGACACTGGCATGCACGTTGGGTGGCGTCGCCAGATCAAAAATCGCGTTCGGGACTGCGGCTGCTGCCTCGACTGAAGCATAGGCCGTCACGCCCCATTCGGCGGCCAGCTTTTCAGCTTTTAGACTGTCCGGATCATACAGGCCCGCCACCGGGAAACCCGCTTTCCGGTAAGCCGGGTAATGCGCGTCACCGACAATCGAGCCGGCGCCAAAGGTGACGATCGGCCTCGGATCTGTCGGTATTTGCCAGGATTGCTGCAGACTTGTGGGATCGAAGGTCATGGGTTGCATCTCCCAATCAGAGAGCAACACACATGCCCCCTCACCAACTTCGGCCGAGGGCTCGCCATGCTCGCCCGGCCTTCGTATCCTCTCCCACCAGGGGAGAGGTCATCCGAATGGCTATACCGCGGCTCTACCTCTCCCCTTGTGGGAGAGGATAGCAAGCCCGCATTCGATACAATCGAATGTCTGGGCGCGCTTGGTGAGGGGGAGAGGCTACCCGAATCAATATCCTCAGTCATGATGGAAAACCTCCTCCATCATCGCCCACCATTCGCCGTCTTTTCTGGTTTCGAGGGGTTGCTGGCAAGGCATGCAGAGATCCCACCATTCCTGCGTCTTCGGGTCCGCCGCCATTTTTGCGGCGTCGGCCGCAAAATCCGTGCCGTGATATTCCCAATAGCCAAACAACAGGTTTTCCGGCTCCCTGAGAAAGATCGAATAGTTGCGGATGTTGCATCTGGAGATCATGTCAAGAATTTCCGGCCAGGCGGCGGCGTGCAGCCGCTTGTACTCGGGGATCTTTTCCGGCTTCAGACCGATGACCGTTCCCATTCGCTGCATGGTTCAGCCCTCCGCTTTGGTGATCGTCGTGGTGAATTCCGGAATACTCTTGGCACGTAGAGCATCCCAGTCCCAATCGATGCCGATGCCCGGCTCAAGCGGCGCACAGGCATGACCGTTTTCGATCCGCATGCGGCTTGAGGTCAACTCGTCGAGCTGCGGGATGTATTCGACATATTTGCCATTGGGCACCGCGCAGACGAGGCTCACATGCAGTTCCATCAGGAAATGCGGGCAGACCGGAATATCAAAGGCTTCGGCAGCGTGGGCGACTTTCAGCCAAGGCGTGATGCCGCCGATGCGGCCGGCGTCAACCTGCACGATCGAGCAAGCGCCCTTCTGCATGTATTCGCGGAAATGCCGGATCGAGTAGAGCGATTCCCCGACCGCGACCGGCGTCGAGGTCGAGCGGGACAGACGCACGTGGCCATCGATGTCATCGGCGGGCAGCGGTTCCTCTATCCAGGCCAGATCAAGCTCGCGCAGCCGCTCGGCGCGGCGGATCGCTTCGTCAACGGTAAAGCCCTGATTGCAGTCGGTCATGATCTCGTAACCGTCGCTGACAGCCGCGCGCACAGCAGAGAGCCGGGCGTGATCTTCCGATCCATGCGGCCGGCCGATCTTGACCTTGGAACCGAGAAACCCCTGAGCTTTGGCCTGAACGGCATCATCCACCAGCGCTTCGGTTTCTATGTGCAGCCAGCCGCCCTCGGTGGTGTAGAGCGGGCATTTTTCCTTGGCGCCACCGGCCAGTTTCCACAGGGGCAGGCCTTGTTTGCGGGCGCGCAGGTCCCACAAGGCCGTATCGATGGAAGCGAGCGCTATTGCGGTGATTGCACCGATGGTGGTGGCATGGGTGGCGAATTCGAGTTCATGCCAGATTGCCTCGATCATGTCGGCATCGCGACCGATCAGCCGCGGCGCCAGGTGATCGTTGAGCAACCGCATTACCGAGGAACCGCCGGTGCCGATGGTGTAGCTGTAGCCGGTTCCGGTAGCGCCATCGGAATCGGTGATCGTGACAATGGGGGTTTCCTGGCTGATGAAGCTCTGGATCGCGTCGGTGCGTTTGACCTTGGGCTTGAGGTCAACCATGCGCATTTCGACTTTTTCGATACGCGCCATTTTCAGCCCCTCAGACTCTTTTCGGTGCCGGCGTCGAACAGATGCGACTGGCTGAGGTCGAAGCTCAATTCCACCTTGTCGCCCGAGCGCAATGGCTGCGGGTTGAGCATGCGCGAGATCCAGTCGTCGCCGGCAAATTCGGCGAACACCAGGGTTTCATTGCCGAGCGGCTCGGTCAGGGACACCGGAACCTCGACGGCGTGCACTTCCGCCGCTTCGCCGGAATGAATCCCGTGCCCGGTCGGATAAAGATCATCCGGACGCAGACCGAACACCACCTTCTGGCCTGCGGTGACGCGATCACGGAACTGACCCGGCAAGGGAAGCGTGTCGCCATTGGCAAATGTGAGCTTGCCGTCATCCACCGTTGCCTCGCGCAGGTTCATGGTTGGCGACCCGATGAAGCCGGCAACAAACCGCGATGCCGGGCGGCGGAAAACCTCTTCGGGAGGTCCGACCTGTTCGATATGGCCATCGCGCATGATGACAATCCGGTCGGCAAGCGTCATCGCCTCGACCTGGTCATGGGTCACATAGATCATCGTCGACTTGACCTTGGCGTGCAGTTTCTTGATTTCGGTGCGCATCTGCATGCGCAGTTTGGCATCCAGGTTCGACAGCGGTTCGTCAAACAGGAACACATCGGGGTGACGAACGATGGCCCGGCCCATGGCGACACGCTGGCGTTGCCCGCCGGAAAGTTGCGACGGGCGGCGTTCGAGAAGCTCTTCCAGACCCAGCGTCTTGGCTGCATCAGCCACCGCGCTGGCGATGTCGGCTTGCGACCGGCCGGCGATCTTGAGCGAGAAGCCCATGTTTTCGGCGACCGTCATGTGCGGATAGAGCGCATAGGACTGGAACACCATCGAAATATTGCGCTGGCGCGGCGGCAGTTCGTTGACGGCGCGGTCGCCAATATGAATGTGGCCGCCGCTGATGGCTTCGAGCCCGGCGATCATCCTGAGCGTGGTCGACTTGCCGCAGCCCGACGGGCCGACAAGCGCCACAAACTCGCGGTCCGCGACATCAAGGTTGATGGCGTGAACAACTTCGAGGCTGCCATATTTCTTGACCAGGTTTTTGAGTGAAACAGTAGCCATGACTATCCCTTGACGGCGCCGGATGTCAGACCGGACACGAGGTGTTTCTGGACAATAAAGGTGAGGGTGAGCGCCGGGATGATCATCACCACGGCGAGTGCGCACATGCCGCGCCAGTCGATGGTGAATTCGGCGGTGTAATCGAGCAGACCGACCGGCAACGTCTTGGAATTGGTCGACCGGGTGAGTTGCGAAGCGAGCGCGAATTCGTTCCAGGAAATCAGGAAGGCAAAGATACCGGCCGAGGCGATGCCGGAACGCGCCAAGGGGAACTCGACCTGCCAGAATGCCTGCCAGCGGGTGCAGCCGTCGATCTGGGCGGCTTCGGCGAGGTCGCGCGGAACCTGGCGGAAGAAGCCGTCGATGAGCCAGACCGTGAACGGCACATTGAGCGCCACATAGGCGAGGATCAGCCCGAAATGGGTATCGATGATGCCGAGCCGGGCAAAGACAAAGAACAGCGGCAGCGACAGCGCGATGCCGGGCACAGTGCGGGTAAGCATGAACCCGAGGAAGATCGCCGTCTTGCCGCGAAACTGATAGCGCGCGAAGGCATATCCACCGGCCAGTCCGATCGCCAGCGCGATGACGGTCGATGTCACCGAGATGATGATCGAATTGCGGAAATACTCCAGCACCGGAATGCCGCCCTGCCCGACGCCGGAGAACATCGCGATATAGGCGTCGAAGGAGAGGCTCTGCGGAATCCAGACCGGCGGCTTGGCCATGATCTCGACTGTCGGCCTCAGCGACGACAGCACGATCCAGAGTCCGGGGAGGCAGATGATCGTCATCGCGATGAACAGACCGATCAGGTGCCCGGCCTTGAGTAAGTTCTGCTTGAGGCGGTTTACCTGGTTCTCGTTCATGATTACCACTCCGCCCCGATTTGCTGACGGGCTTTCGCCAGTTGCCGGAAAAACAGCACCGTAAACAGGATCGACAGAAAGATGGCGACATAGGCCATCGCGTTGGCAAGCCCCATGCGGGCATCGGAATAGGCAGTGCGCGAAATCAGGGTCCACAGGATCTCGGTGCGCTTGGCCGGGCCGCCATCGGTCATGATCTTGACGATGTCGTAGGCGCGGGCGATGTCGAGCGAACGGATGGTCATGGCGATGTAGGCGAACGGCATGATGAAGGGCCATGTCACATAGCGGAAACTTTGCAACGGCGTGCAACCATCGACCTTGGCCGCCTCCAGCGGCTCCTTCGGCATCGCCATCAGACCGGCCAGGATGAAGATTGCAAACACCGAGGTCGACGACCAGACCTCGGCGATCATGATCGATGTGAAGGCGAGCTTGCTGTCAATGAGCCAGGGGATTGCCTGATCGGTCAGCCCGAGTGATTGCAGGGCATTGTTGACCAGGCCGATATTGTCGTTGAACATGAACTTGAACTGGAACCCGACCAGGATCGGCGAGAACATCATCGGGAACATCATGATGGTGCGCAGCAGCCGCTGGCCCCGTGTGGCTTTTTCGATCAGCAGTGCCAGGAACAGGCCCAGCACCATTTCGAGATTGAGGGCGACGGTCAACAACAGAACCGTGCGGCCGAACGCGGTCCAGAATTCCCTGTCGGCGAAAAGCCGCTGGTAATTGCGAAAGCCGATGAACGTATAAATCGTATCCGGTCGCGTCAGCCGGAATGGCGTGAAGCTCGAATAGAGCGACAGCATCAGCGGCACGACGACAACGGCCGCAAGCACGATAAAGGCCGGCAACAGCAGCAGAATATGCGGCGCAGGCTTCCAGCCTCTCATCGTATCCTCGCATCACTTCGGTTGGTATTGGGTACCACGCGCGCCCAACTCCGGCACGCTGGTATGACTGGATAGAGGGCGCAGTCCGGCCGCGCCCTCTCCGTTAGAGACTGTTACAGCTCTCCGGCGTCCTCGAGGATGGCGGTCGCCTTGGCGGCGGCGGCATCAAGCGCCTGCTGGGTTGTCTTGTCGCCGAGGATGGCGGCTTGCAGTTCAGGATAGACCGCGTTGGATATCTCGATCCAGGAGGCCGACTGAGGAACCGGATAGGCGCCCTTTGCAGCTTCCTGGAAGGCTTCGAGCACTTCCTTGCGATACGGATCATCCTTGGCCTGATCGATCACCCAGGTCCAAACCGCGTCGCGGGTCGGCAGCGGGCCGGCACCGGCTTCCAGCTTCTGGCTGTCCTCGTTGGTCAGGAACCAGACCAGCGATGCGGCCGCTTCCTTGTTGGCGCAGCTTTCCGTCACCGAGAAGCCGTGATGCCCGGACCAGCCGGTGCGTGCGCCCGACGAGCCCTTGGGCGGAGCCACGACACCGACATCGCCGGCCACCTTTGATGAGGCGGGATCGTTGAAGAAACCGGCCCAGCCCGGCCAATCCAGATTGAGCGCGATCGTGCCGGAAGCAAACCCCTGGCCGAGATCATCCCAGAGATAGTTGGTTGTGCCTGCCGGCACCGCCTTGGCCTTATAGAGGTTGACGAACCAGTCGAGAGCCCGCACACCGGCCTCCGAATTGATCGCGGGCTTGCCGTCGGCATCGAGATATTCGCCGCCTTCAGCGCGCAGCATCTCATAGAAGCGGCCATTGATGGCCTCTTCCTTGCCCGCATACTGGGTGCCGTAGAATTCAGGCGGGTTGGCGAAGAACTCGGCTTGATCGGTAACCTGCTGCCAGGTATCCGGCGGGGTCAGGTCGTAGCCGTATTTTTCCTTGAAACCGGTCTTGTTGGCTTCATCGGCATACAGGCTCTTCTGATAGTACATCGCGGAGACGTCGAACTGGGCGCGCGGCAGCATGACCAGTTTGCCACCGAGCGTGGACGCGGCGATGTTGGCATCGACGAACGCATCGATTTCTTCCTTGGGAAGCAGCGCGTTGAGATCCGTGTAGATGCCGGGATACTGCGGCGCGAAAGACGAATGGTTCGACCCCACGCACCAGCTGATCGCTCCAACCGCGATGTCCGACTTGATTTCCTTGTCGAGCTCGAAGTGGTTCTTTTTCGAAATGACGTTGACAGTGGCGCCGGTTGCCTTTTCCCATTCGCTGATGCGCGAATAGAGGTTCTCATATTGCTGCCCGCCGATGAGCTTGGCATCGATGGTTACGCCTTCGAACTTGCCAGGCAATTCCTGGGCAAGCGCCGAACCGCCGACGACCAATGCGACAACGCCGGCTGATACGCCGGCCAATAGCTTTTTCATGAGCCTCCTCCCGAGACGTTGAAACTGTGGGACACCGCCCCAAACCCTCACTGATGAGCGGTTCATTCATATACAAACATCATCTTTACCAGCGGTCAAGAGTTTACCTTTAAGCCCCGGAATGTTTCATTGTTATCTGAATGCGTCATGCGTATATAAATTTCGTCATTCACGGAGAAAAGCATGGAAGCCGAAGACGATCGCTACAGGGCGCCCGCGCTCGACAAGGGTCTCGACATTCTCGAGCTTCTTGCCGAAATCGATGGCGGACTGACCCAGGCCGAGATAGCCAAACGACTGGGCAGAAGCCCGAACCAGTTCTACCGCATGCTCGACCGTCTGGTGCGGCGCGGCTATGTCACCCGCATAGACGGCGACCGGTATTCGCTGACGCTGAAACTGTTCGGGTTGGCGCAATTGCATGTTCCGGTCCGCCGCCTGGTCTCCTACGCCACACCGTTCATGCGCGAACTTGCCGAGGCAACCCGGCAGGCCAATCAGCTGACCGTCTTCGACCGCGGTTCGGTGGTTGTGGTGGCGCAGCAGGAAGCGCCCGGTTACTGGGGCATCTCCATCCGCGTCGGCTCGCATATCAGCCTGTATGACACCGGGTCGGGGCATGCGTTGCTCGCCTTCCGGTCCCAGGAAGAGCGGCTGATGATGATCAACGAGTATTCCAGCAGTGGCGAACAACCGACACTGGCAAAGGAATTCTTCGAGCGCCTCGACCAGATCCGTGAACGCGGTTACGAGATGATGCCGAGCGCGCAGACTGCCGGCGTCTTCAACCTGTCGGCACCGATTCTGGGTCCGGACGGCCGCGCCATCGCAGCCCTGACCGTCCCCTATATCAGCCTGGTCAATGTCTCCCAGGCTCCCGATATCACCGAGACCCTGTCGATGCTGGCCAAGACCACGCGGCAATTGTCGGAACTGGCCGGCGCGGACACCCAGGAATCATCCTGAATTCTTATTTGAATAATCTATTTCCCTGTGGGAGTATCGATACGTACCCGGCTTGTGGGAAGCCGGCGCCCCGCAAGGAGGAAACCGCATGATCGTCGACACCCATTTGCATGTCATTGATCCGTCCGCACTTTCCTACCCCTGGCTCGCAAGCGTACCCGCGCTGGACAAGCCATGGTCGTACGAGAGCTACGCGCTCGAAGCCCGCCGCGCCGGGATCTCGCGGACGCTGCACATGGAGGTCGACGTCGCACCCGATCGCATCGAGGACGAGACCGCCTATGTGGGCAAACTTGCCGGACTGCCCGACAGTCTGGTTGCCGGCGCGATTGCATCCTGTCGCCCGGAGGCCGCTGACTTTCCATCCTATCTCGAAAGGCAACGGGACAATCCGCTGATCAAGGGTTTTCGCCGCGTGCTTCACGTCATGTCCGACGAGCTGTCCGAACAGATCCTGTTCCGCGAAAACATCAAGCGCATGTCAGGATATGGCCTGACCTTTGACCTTTGCGTGCTGCCGCACCAGTTGCCCTTGGCGATGGCCCTTGCCGACCTCGCGCCGGACGTGAGTTTCATTCTCGATCATTGTGGCGTTCCCGACATCAAGGGTGAAGCCCGGCAGCCATGGCAGGACCACATCAGCGAGCTTGCAAAACGCTCAAACGTCACCGCCAAGATCTCGGGCGTTGTCGCTTATGCCGATCCGGAGACCTGGATCGCGGAGACCCTGCGCCCGTGGATCGAGCACACGGTTTCGAGTTTCGGATGGGACCGGGTCGTCTGGGGCAGCGACTGGCCGGTCTGCACGCTGGGCGGCGGCCTGATGGCCTGGGTCGCGGCGACGCACGCCGTTCTTGACGGCGCAAGCGAGAGCGAAAAACGAAAACTGCTTTCCGGCAATGCCCGACGGATCTGGAAGCTCAGCTGAAACTTTCGGCAAACAGGCGGCTTATATCAGCGATCACCGGTGCGCCAGCCTCACCGGCTTGCAGGCCGGCATTGAGGCGCTGCGACGCATTTTCCTGGAATTCCATGTAGCCTTGGTGGCGGGGTCTGGTCCATGCGTTGTCGAGCGTTGCACGGGTATTGACGTAAAACCTGTTGGTCGCGGCATTGACGGCGTCATCCTCCCATCCGGCGGCATGGCCGGGCTGGCCACCGGCCCGGGCAAAGAGCCCGCGCTGGACTTCGCCGCTGGCGATCCAATAGGCAAAATCGATCGCCGCACCGGCTTGCTTGCTGAATGCCGAGACTGCAATGCCGGTGCCGCCCAACGCCGATCCTGACGGGCCAAGCTGACCGGCCACGGGGATATCGGCGAAAGCAATCCGTCTGTCCCTGAAGCCGGAGACACCGTAATTCACGTAGCCGTAGATCAACGGTGCACAGGCAATCTCGCTGTCGGTTCGGCTCATCCGGTCGAGAACGGCGATCGGGTCCATATCAAAACAATCCGGGGTGCACTGCGTGACCAGTTCCGACACAAGCGCATAGACCTTCACGCCGTGCGGCGTCGAAATCAGGTCACCGGGCCCTTGCGTCGTACATGGTGTGCCCAGATTGGCGGCGAGCGTGTAGAGGCACATCAGCGAATGCGGCGGACGCATGGGGAGCATCACCCTGCCCTGCTTCGCCAGATCCATCACGCTGCCCCAGCTTAGGGGCGCAGCGCCGAGCAGATCGGGACGCCAGGCCTGAACCTGTGCCGCGGCGTCGATCGGGAACGCCCATTGACGGCCTTCCCATGAGTAGCTCGGATAGGAGCCACCGATGCTGGCTGCGGCCAGGGCATCGCGTTCCCTCTCGCGTCCGGCAACATCGAGCGGCGTCAGACAGGCCTGCGCGGTGATCTCGCCGACATGGGGATGATCGATGACAATCAGGTCGTACTCACGCGCCAGTTGCTCGACCGGATAGGACTCGAAATCCTGCAGTGAGCGCTTGTCCCAGATTATCTCGACGCCGGTTTGTTCCTTCCACACCCGCGAACACGCCACCATGGGATCGTAGCCGCGAGGATGGCTCCAGGTCATGCCTTTCAAGACGATTGCGCTCACAGCCCGAACTCCGCCCGGATCGCCACGGAATTCTCGCCGACGCGCGGTGCGGCGCGGGTTGATTTCGGCCGCGCGCCATTGACCCTGATGGGCGAGCGCGTGGTCAGGATCGACACATCGTCCTCGCGCTCGACACGCTGCAGCATGTCGAGAACCTCAAAGCCCTCGCTTTGCATCAGATCATCCCAGTCGAGAACCCGCGAGCACCAGATATCGGCAGGTTCGAGGATCGCCAACCATTCATCGACCGGGCGGGCCTTGATGCAATCCGCAATCAGCCGCTTGATCTCGTCACGGGCGGTGAACCAGGATTTTGGGTCGGCACTGTAGGGCGCGAGCGCATCAAGCCCCAGCAGCTCCTGCAAGCGCGGGATCGGCGTCATCGCCAGAGCCAGGAAGCCGTCGCTTGCCTGGTAGACGCCGTAGGGCGCCGACAGGTAGGCATGGGCGCTGCGAAAGCCGGCGCGCCGGGGCATGCGGCGGCCATCATTGAGATAGGTCGTCAGCACTTCGAACTGGAAATCGACCAGCGCTTCAAGAAGGCTGGTCTCGACATGACTGCCCCGGCCGGAAATGCCGCGCTTGACCAGCGCCGCCAGGATGCCCTGGGCAATGGCTGCGCCGGCAAACATGTCGCCCACCGCAAGCCCCATCGGAACCGGGCCATCGCCGTCGTCACCGCTGAGCCACATCACGCCGGAGCGGGCCTGGGCCAGAAGATCCTGCCCGGGGCGCTTGACCCAGGGGCCTTCCTCGCCATAGCCGCTGATCGAGGCATAGACCAGCTTGGGATTGAGAGTGCGGACCGCTTCGTAGTCGAGCCCCAACCGTTCGATGACGCCGGGGCGGAAATTCTGCACCAGCACATCTGCCTTGGCGATCAGGTGCCGGAGAACGGCAAGGTCGGTTTCGTTCTTCAGATCAATCGCAAGGCTTTCCTTGCCGCGATTGATCGCATGGAAAATGGTCGAGTCGCCGCCAAATTCGGTATCGCTGAGATAGAGCGTGCGCGACAGATCGCCTGTGCCCGGACGCTCTATCTTGATCACGCGCGCGCCAAGATCCTGAAGCCGCAACGTGGCGTAGGGGCCGGACAGAAACTGGCTCATGTCAAGCACGAGAAGCCCGTCGAGCGGGAGGTCTTGATCGGTGGTCATGATGTCTTTTCTGTTTTTCCGGCGAAATCCGCCGGGGATTTGTATTTCACCGTCTGGAGGTGCTCGCAGTAGAGGACCAGTTCGCCTTCTGCCTTGAACACTTCATAGCTGGCGCGGATCAGGCCCATTTTTTGATAACGCGGCTTTTTGTCGAGATTGGTGCGCACCGTATAGATGGTGTCGCCGATGAACACCGGCTTGATGAAGCGCAGCTTGTCATAGCCATAGGAAAACGCGTTGACGCAATTGGTCGCCACCAGTCCGAGGCCGGCGGAGAACACGAAGGCGCCAGCCACCAGACACCGGCCGAACACGCCTTCGCTTTCGGCGAACATCTGGTCCTGAACATAAGGGTGAATGTCGACCACGAGGGTGTTGAACATGTGGCTTTCGCCCTCGGACATCGTGCGGCGCAGAGATCGGATCCTGTGGCCTGGCTGCCAATCCTCGTAAAACCAGTTTTCCGCATTCCAGACCGGCAGATCCGCATGCTCTTCAGGCATGTTGCGCGGATGCGTGCTCACGATCCCGACCGTGGGTTCGAACAAAGATCCCATAACTCCTCCCGCAATTCCTATTTGAATAATATATTCACATATGGATTATAGTGGCAAGGGTGGAATTTTTTCGAACCTCATGTGGAGCGTGCGAAGTTCATTGTCAGCGGCGACGGCAATTGTCGGCATGTCAGCCCGCGGCACCGGCCAGGAAGGCATTGGGCGAGCGCCCCAATCAGCGGGCACACCTCGTTTTGCGATCAGCGCCAAAACAGAATATGTTCCCTGCCGCATCCCGCAAGACGGGTCTAAGGCCTTGTCAGATATCACCGGCGATGCGATAAAACCTGAAGTCGATCACATTCGAATTCGTTGAACCGGGAGTTTTACCTTGACCTTTGCCACATTCATGGTGGGTGGCCGCTCGGCGGTCCTTGCAGCGGCCCTGGCGGTGACACTGTCGCCGGCATTTGCACAGACCACCGACAGACCCATGGCAACCGCCGAGACGTCGAAAAGCAACTGGGCGGTCAATTGCGGGGCGGGCGAAACCGCCGATGCGCCGCTTGTCTGCCAGATGATGCAAAATGTGGTGGTACAGGAATCCAACCAGAGGCTGCTGACTGTGGTAATCCGTCCGCAGAAAGACTCGCCAAACCACACCCTGACGCTTGCACTGCCGCATGGCGTTGATTTTATCAAAGGTGTGGAAGTGACCGTCGACGACAAGGAACCATTCACCGTTCCGGTTCAGACCAGCAATCCCCAGGGCGCCTTCTCAAACCTGCCGATCAGCGATCAATTGCTGGCTGATCTCAAGGTCGGCAAATCGATAGAATTCAAGTTTCAGTCCGTATCCGGACAGAGCTTCGCGGTACCGATCAATCTGATCGGATTTTCAACCGCTTATGAAAAACTGACTGCCAACTGAAAGTCATGACCGACAAAATCCAAGGCGATTACAAGGACCGCAGCTTTTTCAGCAAGAATGTCGCCCTGGATGGGTCCTCGTTTCGCGATTGCGTGTTTTCCAGTTGCACGATGATTTATTCCGGCGGAGAAGTCCCGGCCTTGTCGGGATGCCGGTTTGACGATTGCGGCTGGCAATTCACCGGTGATGCAGCAAACACGATCGCGTTTTTGTCCGGCATGTACCGGGGCGGCTTTGACCAGTTGATTGAAGCGACATTTCATGAGATCCGCCGCGGCGCCGTGATTGGCCAGCCCGTGGCGGCCAAACAGGAAACCCGGACAAGCTTTCCAACTGCCAGCCTTCTCAAGCCTTTGCGGATTTTTCGCGTCCCCAAACAGGAGCAGTGATCATGACTGTCGAGCTGACCGCCGAGCATTTCGAGGCGCTGGATGGCCAGACATTCACTGTCACTTCAATCGACCCGGCTCAGCCGCTTCGATTGATCGAAGTTCTGCGCAAGGGCAAAGGCGAGCGCATGGGCGGGTCATTCTCGCTGCTTTGGCAGTCCGACTCCGAGACCGTGTTGCCGCAGGGCAGCTATGTCATGGCCAACGACACGCTGGGCGAAATCGAACTGTTCATCGTCCCGGTCGGACAGGCCAGCGAAGGCATTCACTATGAAGCGGTTTTCACCTGAATGGCTACGTAAGCAGATCTTTACTCACAAAATGGCTTATGACAGCGTCGCCGGGGCGGATGGCTGCCACCTAAGCAGATCATAGACACCCTTGTCCTCGACCGTCTCGAACCCGAGACGTTTGTAAAGCCGCATGGCCGGATTTGCTTTCTCGACATGTATGCCGACAGCCTTGGCGCTGCGCACAGCCTCGTCAATGACATCGCGGAGCAATGCCGCCCCGATGCCGCGACCGCGCAGCTGCGGCATCAGCGCTATGTCGATGATGCGGTGTTCACTCGGCCAGTATTCCAGATACAGCCGCCCGGCGGGTTGACCGGCCAGTTCGATGATCAGCCACATGGCATCCGGATAGTGCTTGAGATAGTGGGAATGCTGGGCTTCAAACTGCATCTGCAGAAACGCGGCTTTCTGCTCCGCGCTCCAGGGCAATGGCGCCAGCTCATCCTCACGCGTGGAGGCGTACAGGCCGGCAAGGAATCCCATGTCTTCCGCCGTCATCACGCGGAATGCAAGCCCGAGAGCCGCGGCCCGCTCATAATGCGGGACCACGGGGCCGCTCACGCCGGGATCGGGGATGCCGGACGTCATTCGCGCCAGGCTAGCTTGTTTCGGGCGGCGTCAGATCGCGCACGATGCCATAGGTGAAGATGCCGTTGTCGGCCAGCATGGTCCAGCCGGCGGTCCAGGAGGTCGAATCCATCGTCACCTGGCTGATCATCTTGACGCCATTGATTTTGGTTTCGCCCTGGAAATAGGTCAGGCTTCCATCGGCGTTGTAGTCCATCGCAGTCAACCCGAAATCCGGCGCGACACCGATCTGCTGCCAACCGCTCCATTGCTGGAACAGCGCGTCGTACTGGTAATTGGCGTGAAGCCCCAGGTTTTCGTCAAGCGCCACAAGCACGATCTGGCCGTTGCCTGCGAAGGCCGAGGTAACATTGACGAGGGTTTTGCCGGTCATGCCCGGACGATACCACTCCGACCAACCCGGTCCGCCCGACGGCTGCTGGCGGATCTGCACCACGTCGGCCTGGCTGCCGACCATGAAGATGTTGATGGCGCCCTCGTTGTCGAGAACAGCTGTGGGTCTGGAGCCGGCAGTGCCGCTATCGGCGTTGTCGATGCGGGTCCAGCCGCTCCAGTCTGCTGTTGCCAACGAAGTGCCCTTGCTCTGGCTGATGACATAGACTTCAACAGCCTTCGGATTCTGCCCGGTGCCGATCAGGGTGATGCGGCCTGTGGCGTCGTTGCTAACCGTCAGACGCGAGATGGTCTGACCGGGCAACGCAATCCAGGCACTCCAGGGCGTATCCGGCGGCTCGGCTTCCTGCACATGCACGGTGATCGGTGTCGTCGATCCAGGAGGGGTGACCTGTTCTGTCTTGTCGACGATCTTCGGCGGATTCTGATAGATCCACCAGACATTGCCCCCGGAATCATCAACCCCGAAAATCTCGATCCGGCCATCGGCATCGCGGACCATCTCAAGCTGGACAAAACCGGCAAGACCTTCAGGCATGCCAAGGCTGATTGGTTCATTCCAGCGTTCCTCGCCACCGGCCCCCTGCGCTGCCTCGTCAATGTAATGCACCGCCAAAGGAGAGGACTTGGTCTGGGCGGCAAGCGCCACGCGTCCGTCGGTGGTCGATCCGGTAGCCAGCACGATATAGGATGTCTTGTTGATCGCCTCCCAGGTTCCGCTCCAGGGACCGTTCGGTTCGGTCTGCGCAGTCCAGAGCAGATTGTTTTGCTGGTTTGCGTCGATGCCGATCATCATAAGCCGCGACATTTCGGCAAACGGTGTGACCTCCGGATTTCGGGCCGGAAGAATCGCATTCTCGTGCAGATCGATTTCAACTCTTGCTGCATCGCTCATGATCAAGCTCCTTGTGGAAGGCTTCGCGCACACAGGCGCGCGTCAGCCGCGCGATGGATAGAGGCCCTGAAGCGCAATGATGAAATTCATCGTCAGATACGGCTGCATATTGTTGTGCGATTGCGAGCCGCCGGCGCTTGGCAGAGGAGCCATCGCTTCGTGACCGGTTGCCACGTTCGACTGGTACAATGCACCGCCACGCGACCGCGCCAACGCAACATTTGCGGCAAATGACCCTTGTTCGCCATTTTCTCCCGATGCGCGCATTGTATGAGTATGCTGTGGCAATTGCGCTTCGCTCAGCGTAACCATCTCCACTCCGCCGCGCTGCCCCAATCTCCGGGAAGTCAGGCCCGGCCCGCGGCCCGGGTGCATCGGCGCTCTGCCTTGCAGATTCGGCAAAGCGGTGGTCGAGCGGCCATCACCGCCATAGGTGGTGCCAACAAGCGAAAACAGAGCAGTGTTTTGCGACACCGGCAACAACTGACCATCGCAAAAGGCCCAGCCTCGCGGTGCAAAATTGCCGGCGAAGATGCGGATCTCGGCAATAAACGGTTCGGACATGTCTGACCTCCTTAATGCCGGCTCGGATAAATGCCGAACAGCGCGATGATGAAATGGACGCATAAAAAGGGCATCAAATTGCTGTGCGACCGGCTCCCGCCGATGTTCGTGATCGCAGACGCCGCCATATTTTCATCCAGTGGTTCGGTGAGGCTGAAGGGCTCAAGAATCGTGTTTGAGCCAAGCCTGTTGCCCGCCGGGTCTGGCAAGTCGCCATTTGCCGGGGTTCCCTGTGCCGGATGCGTGTGACTCGGCAACTGGTTGACGGTCAACGTCACCGCCTCGGCGCCGCCCTTTGCGCCAAGCCGTCGCTCCGACAATCCCGGGCCCTGTCCGGCATGGATCGGCAAGCGACCACGCATATCCGGCAAACTGAATGTGGTACGGCCATCGCCGCCATAAATCGTACCCAACAGCGAGAACAGCGCATCATTTTGCGACACCGCCAAAAGCTGGCCGTCGCAAAAGGCCCAGCCGCGCGGGGCGAAGTTGCCCGCAAACATACGGATTTCGCCAACAAAGGGTTCGGACATTAGAGCGGCCTCCCAAGCCTCTGGAGAAATTGCGCCCGCGCCGTTTAATCGCGCGATGGAAACAAACCTTGCAGCGCGATGCAAAAGTTCACAGCAATGTAAGGCTGCATATTCTCATGCGCCTGACCGCCACCAACGTTGGCCACCGTCCCGGAACGAAAATTTGCCAGTCCGGCGGACGATGCCGAATACGGGTTCCCTGCCTCCCTGGCGAGCAAGGCCCCGGTGGCGTTGACCGTATTGCCATCAACTGACCCCGCCTCCATCGAATGTGTGTGTTGCGGCATTTCAACGGCGCCGAGTGTGTGGGTTTCTTCGCCGCTTTTCTGGCCCAGACTATGATCAACACCGCCATTGGAGTTACCGGTATGAAGCGGCGTCCGGCCGCGCAAATCGGGCAGCGCGAAGCTCGTCCGCCCATCACCACCATAGGTCGTGCCCAGCAATGAGTACAGCGATTGATTTTGATTGATCGGCAAGATCTGACCATCGCAGAAAGCCCATCCACGTGGTGCAAAATTGAACCCCATCAAACGAACTTCGGCAAGGAATGGTTCGGACATAATTCTTTATCTCCCCGAAAGCCTATATAAATATCAGACATAACACTGAGTGCTGCGGGAGAATTTGACCATCTACAACTCACGAGCGAAACAATTGAGAAAATATATTTCTCAATTAATGCATCAATCAGAATTGGTGCCTGCGCCTATCGAACTCAGCGACACACATTACTGCTAGAAGTAATATCAATTTGATTTAATATTATCAGCTTTTCACAGGGTCGCAAGCAGAGATTAGAAAAAACCCGTAAAACGTGCAATTCCCGGACCCGAGGAAATCCAAGCGCTTTGCTCGATCAAAAGCGGAGAAGCTCAGTTCACCGCTGGATGGGTATGCAAGCAAAGCGTTGTCGCCAACCGGCCCGGCCTAAGGCAGCACGCATGCCGGCTGACTGTATGTGATAGCCCCTGTTTCGGTGACGTTATTGACAGCGAGACCATTTTCGGTGGCCAGATTGGCGGCAGATGCCTGGGTCACGTTATGGGTACCCGCGGTCTGGCGAACATGCATCACACTGGTCGTGGCGTTGAGCGGCGTGTCTCCGTGAATGTCACCCGAGAAGGTATTGCCGGTGACATTCGAGCAGACCACACCGCCGGCGACCGTGCTTTCGATCTGAAGTCCACGATCAT
The DNA here is from genome assembly GCF_039975035.1 of Hoeflea sp. Lineage (GTDB taxonomy): Bacteria > Pseudomonadota > Alphaproteobacteria > Rhizobiales > Rhizobiaceae > Hoeflea. The sequence continues at coordinate 21,542 of NZ_JBDWHW010000130.1, forward strand.
CGAAGATATCCCGGATCAGGTTGTTGGTGATCGTGGCATTGGTCGTGCTGGCAGTTCCTCCGTTCGAAATCTGGATGCCTTCGAACCCGCTGAACGCGCCATCGCCCACACCCTGAACGGTGTTGTTGTCGATCAGGACATTGACCGTGCTGCCCCCCTCATTGTCGACGCGAATGCCGCTGCCAAATTGTGAGCCGGAGTTGGCTACATTTTCAAGCCCGATGACATTGTTGGTGATCGTTGCATTCAGGCGTCCGTCATTCGTCGCCAAGCCACCGTTTGTAAACAGGTTTATGCCATACGCGCGGACAGTGTGGATTGTGTTGCCAACCGTTCCGGCATCGGCGCCATCACGGATATTGACAGTCAGTTCCGGACCGACGCCCACGCCAGCAGTGTCCAGCGTGCCTGATATCGCGACATTCATGCCAGTGAAGGTACTGTCCTCAACTGTCAGCGTGCCGACATGGCCGCGACCGACATCGAGTTGAAGGCCGGTCCCCTGAAGACCATTATTGGAGAGCGCGGCGATGCCGTTGCCGAATTGGCTGGTGTTGACCGAAACATTTGTGGTGCCAGCGCCGTTAACCGACAGCCTGAGGCCGCCTGCGCCAACGCCATTGACCGTTTCGTCAAAAGTCGAACCGGTGACGGTCATGGTCAGGTTGCCGCCCGCAACCGTGCCGCCAGCGCCGGTATTGTCGACAGCAAAGAGATCACCCCCGCTATCCCGGCTGATCAGGTTGGTGATGTCCACCGTCCCTGTAAGGCCCTGGAACTGGATGTTGTCTTCACCCGAAGCGTTGCCGAAGTTCTGCACCGTGGTGTCGGTGATGGTCAGACCCGACACGGCCTGACCGGAAATCCCGACCTGACCGAGATTGTCGTTGACGCCGCCGGTCTCGCCGCCGTTGATGTCGAGATTGTTGAGCGACAGGGCTGTGACGCCGCTTAACTTGATTGCGGCGACATAGTCGGCAATATCTCCGCCAAATACGGCACTTCCAAACCCATTGCTGCTCGCAACATTGGTGAGATTCATGTTGCGCAGGTCAATATCACTGGCGTCGGTGATCTGAATCGCGTTGCCCGTGGTGTTCTGGATCGTGCCGCCCGAACCTACTGTGGTTCCGGTGCCGGTCACCGTGAAGCCGCCCGTCGTGCCTGTGGTATTGAGCACGATGCCGTTGACTGCGCCGTTGGCTGACACACTCGTAAACGTCACACCTGACGCGCCGATGGTGGTATTCTGAATATCCACCGCCGTGCCGGTGGTGGTGGACACACTGGCGGTTCCGCCGATCACCACCGTGCCGCCGCCATTGGCCTCGACACCCTTGCCGGTCGTAGCGGTGATGGTATTGGTGCCGGTGGAATTGAAGTTGACCGTGGCACCGCCCGAAACGTCGACGGTGTTGCCTGAGGTGGTGGAAAGCGCGGTGTTGGTGCCGGAGAACGTGACTGTGTGGGCTGCGCTGCTGTTGACTGACAGTGCTGAGCCATTGAGCGTGCTTGCGGCAACATTTCCACTGATTGTGGTTGATCCTCCCGCATTGCTGTCAAACAGATAACCCGAGCCGGCGCCGGTCAAGGTATGGACGCCTGAGAAGGTGTTGGTGCCGCTGACCTGATTGGTGACACGGATGCCGCCGCTGGCGGTTGTGATTGCCGATCCGATGGTGATGTTGGCGGAAAGGCGGTTCATGTTGACTGCATTTGCACCGGTATTCTGGATCGTCCCACCGGTTCCGGTGTCAAGCGCACCGCTGATTGTGCCGGTGGCGAGGCTGTTCTGGATGTAGACACCGTTGGCGTTGCCATTCATGCTGACGCTGGCGAATGTCGCGCCCAGATCAATGGTTGCGGCGCCGGAATTGGCGATGAAAATCGGGGTCCGGCTGCCACTGCTGATCGTGCCGGTGGTGACGTCGAAGTCGGTCCTCCCGGAGCCCGTTCCGCGCTGAACAAACGCCCCGCCACCGCTGGCATTGGAAATGTTCAAGGTGTTGGCGGTGAATGTCAGATTGCCGTCATTTCCGCCGTCGGAGTTGAGCAGATTCAGGCCCGCAGACGTGGAGTTGTTCAGCGCCGCAGTGCCGGTGACGGCAAATGCGCCATCCACATGCTGCAGCGATATGCCGTTTGTGCCGCCACCGGACGCAATGCTGGCGAATGTGGCGCCACCCGCGCCGATGGTCACGCCGTCCATGGACACCGCAGCTCCGCCGGTGGAAGCAATTGAATTGCCGGCACCGGTCACAGTGACCGTGCCGCCGCCGGTGGCCGTGAACCCCGTGCCGGTGGTGGTGTCAATGTCGAGCCCGCCACCGGTGAAATTGATGGTCGCGCCAGTGTTGCTCGTCAATGTGATGGCATCGTTGGCGCCGGTGTTGAATACCTTGCTGGCATTGGTGAAATTGAAGGTGCTGCCCGTCTGGTTTGAGATCACAATGCCGCTTCCGGTGTCATTGATCGCACCCGAAAGCGTGACGGTGCCGGTGCGGGCGGCGAGGGCCCGCAACACATTCCCGGAACTGTTGGTGATGCTCGCGCCAATGCTGACATCGCCAGAGCCTGATGTCACGCTAACAGCGATGCCGGTCGTGCCGGTCGTGGCGCCGATCGTACCGCCAATGATGTTCAACGTGCCATCACCGTTGGCATGGACACCATGATTGCCGCCATCAATATTGACGGTTGTGAATGTTGCGGTTCCTTCGAAAATCGTCCGGATCGCGAACACGCCAGCATTGTCGATCGTGGCGCTGGCAAAATTGATGGTTCCGCCGCTCCCGGCGAGGCTGATACCGTCGAAGGTTGCTCCGGCAATCGTGACAGCGCCACCGTTGAAGGTTCCCGAATCCAGGTCAAGTTCAACGGCATCTCCACCAAAGGTGCCGGTACTGGTGAGGCTGTCGAAATTTATTCCGGTTCCGGCACCGTTGACATTGAGCATATTCAGAATTTGGCCGGTCACCGTGTTGATGGTTTCCGTCCCGGCGTTGGCAATCTCCAGATTGAAAGTCGACGGCGCAAACACGTTTGCGTGGAATCCGGCGCCGCTATCGGTGTCGATATCGAGACCATTGCTGAAATTCACATTTGTTGTATCGGTTCCGGTCGCGTCAATATCCACGCCGCCGCCGGTGGTGGCCGCATTGTTGATCGTGGTCGTTCCGAAATTGAACGTGCCGGTGGAATTGTTGATCCGCAGGCCCGCACCGGTGGAGCCGGTGACATTGAGCGTGGTGATAGTCAGTGCGTTAGCGCCCGCGCCGCCGGATGCATCGCCGGCATCGATGAAGACGCCGTTGGTGCCGCCGGTTGCGGTGACCGTGCCGAAGGCCAGGTTCATGGTCAGCGGATCGAGGAACAGTGCCGTGCCATTGGTGGTGTCGACGCTGCCGCCGCTGTTGGTCAGGTTGAAGACCGTGTTGAAGCCATTGGTCTTGGTGTCGACCTCGAGCCCGGTGTTGCCATCGTTGAAGATATTGAGCGTGGTGAAGCCGAGATCGCCGGTCGGGTCGATGAAGGAGAGACCCTTGCCACTGACGCGCGCGCCAGCCGATTGACCAATGTTGAGCGTGCCGCCGGCAACTGCCGAGTCAAACCCGTCGGAATCGAAATCGACCGCGGTGAAGGTGATGCCGCCGGCGGTTCCATTGCCTGTGACCGTGTTGCCTGAAAAGCTGCGAATGCCGATGGAACTTGTTTGAGTCGTGACATTCTGGCCGGTGATTTCAACGGTCTGGCCCGCCGAACCGCTTTCGAAAGTGGTGTTGTCGATGCTCAGCAGCAGATTGTTGGCCGTGCCGGCGCCGGTCTCGTCGACATCGAGCGCCTGGCCGGTCGAGCGGATCTCGTTGGTGCCGGTCAGGTTGACGGTGAGAATGCCCGCGCCGGAGGAATTGATGTCGAGGCCGATGCCGGCCACGTCGCCGGTGTCGCCGACGCCGCCTGATCCCATGGTGATGTTCGACAGCGCCACCGTGCGTGAAATCGCGTCGGTGCCTTCGATGCGAATGCCCGCGCCGGTGATGTCGTTGCCGGCTCCGGTGGCCGAACCGCCAATGGTGACATTCGAGATAGACGCAATGGTGTCGTCGATGACGATGGCGCTGCCGCCGGTGTTGTCGATGGTGTTGGTTCCGGTCAGCGTGAACGAGCCGTCCGCGTCATTGTCAAGCAAATGAATGCCGTGTCCGGACGCGCCGGCCCCGGTGCCATTGATATCAATCCGGGTGATCGTCACCGTTGCGTCTGACTGATTGTAGGCAATGGCGGGTGAGCTAGCGAAGACATTGCCAGCGTCAATCACAGATGTGGTCGCGGTGGTGCCGATCGTAATGGTTCCGGTGGAATCGTCACCGATATGGATGCCGCCGCCCTGGGTGTTGAGCTCGATCCCGCCGGAGCCTGCACCCGTGCCAATGTTAATGACGCCCGCGGAGCCGTTGAATTGTATGCCGATCGCAGCCGAGTCGATGGCCACACCGCCGGCGCCGGTGCCCAGATTTATCGTCGAGGTGTGCCCGCCATTGCTAAGGATACCGCGCAGGTTGTTGCCGCCAGTGTTCGGCAGGTCGATGTCGACATTGGCAATATCCAGCGCCCCGGTCATGCCGATATTGGTCAGGTCGATGGCATGGCCGCCCGAGAAACCGCCGGAATCCACAACCGTCGCGCTGGTGATGGCCACGAAGCCCGCACCCGAGAGCGTGTCGAGGAGTATGCCGGAATTGCCGTCGCCGGCATTGGTCGAGGAGACGCTGTCGAAGGTCACACCAGCAGCACCAATCACCACAGTGTCGAGATCAAGGCCTTTTCCGGCGGCACTGGCAATGGTGTTGGTGCCCGTCGCCGTGCCGGTAAGAGTTCCGCCGGCGGTGCCATCGAGGCGCAAGCCGCTCGACATGGTCAGATTGGAAAAATCAAACGTCGACGCACCGGCCGTGGTGGCGATGTTGATGCCGTCGCCGCCAGTTCCGCCGCCAATGGTGCTGGAGCGAATAACGACATTCTCCGCGGCGCCAAGCGAGCCGTTGATGCCGTCGCCGGTTCCGCCATTGGCGATGATGACGCTCTGAATCGCCGACGTTCCGGTGAGCGCCACGGTGTTGTTGGCACCGGTCGTGATGATGGTTGCCAGACCGCCGCCCGCCAAGCCTGATCCGGTAATGGTGGTCGTCCCCCCAATCCCGGTGAACAGAAAACTTGCTGGCGCGCCGGCACTGAGACCGAGCCCCAGGGTGGTTGCGTCGATGGACTGACCGGATACCAGACCGATCAGCGCCTGATTGTCATCGAGCGTCAGCGTATTGATCGCGCCCTGCCCGACGCTGCTCAGATCGACCGAAGAACCGAGGACCGCGGAATTGTCGATTGCGACCAGCACATCGACCGATGCCGCAGCGGCTTGCGCGGCCGTACCGGGGTCCGCGAAGGTGCCTGCGCCAGAGGTGCCTTCCTCGTCGAAGACAAAAAAGGATGCGCCGCCGGAGATATTGGCGACGCCGCTGGCGTTGAAATCGATGTCGCGGAAATTGTAGCTGCCGTTGGCGGGCAGTGTTCCGTTGACCGCCGTCGTGGCGTGGATATCGGAAGCGACCAGGTCGCCAGTGGTTCCGTCGCCATCGCCAAGCACGAATGCCAGATCTGTCGCGCCATCCACCTGAACACCGACCGCCAGCATGTTGGCGGCGGTGCCGATGGTGACATTGGCGCCGCCATTGGTGTTGGTATCGCCAAGCTGGATGGTTCCCGTGCCGGTGGCTCCCGCAAGGTCTATGCCGATGGTGCCGGTGGCCGAAGTCGAGGTTATGTCAAAATCGTTTGCCGTGAAATTGGCGTTGATTGTTGCATTGGAGAAATCGATACCGGTCGCATTGTTACCGGTCAGGGCTATGTCAAGATCGGCGAAGCTAATGGTGGCACCGGTCGCGCCCAAAAGATAGATACCGGTCTGGCTTGCGCCGACAGCTATGCTGCTCGAACCGGTAACCGAAAAACTTCCGGACACGGTGCCAAATTGCAGGCCGACCAGCCCGCCCGACAGTGTCAGTGAATCCAGGGTGACATCAAGATCCACAGAAGCGCCCACGCTTCCAAAAGTTACATTCAGCGCATCTATGTTGCCGCCATCGGTTGCCAACGTCGCCGTAGCCTGGTTGCCCGCACTGTAAAGTCCCAGGTTCGAGGCGAAAACATTGTAACTGGAAAACCTCAGGGTGCCCTGGTTCGATACAGCAACCGCTCCAACACCTGGAATATTGTCGCTGAAGGACGCACCGTTTGAAACGCGTTCGGCGAGTGTGCCTGCGACAAAGGCCCCGCCCGAGACCTCCTGCAATCCCGCTGTGCCCAGATCGGAGTCGAAGACGACACCAACGAACTGCACGCCATTCTGGAAAAATGCCGGATTGAATGCGGTGGCGTCGCCGAACAGAGTGTTGTTGGAGAAATCAGTGACGGTGGTCATCGCGTTTGTCGATGTGACCATCACGCCCTGATCTTCGGTCTTGAAATTCGAGTTGGCAATCGAAATCACCAGGCTGTCGTCACCCTGGGTCAGCGAATTGATGCCGAATTCATCGCCGCCGGTTGTCGCGCTTGCGTCGTGGTTGATGGTAACGCCGGAGATTGCAACGTTCAGTGCCCGGGTGGCGCCGGCATCGTTCTGATCGATGTCGATGGTCGAGAAATCCGTCCCGGTCACAACAGTGTTGAACGTGCCGCCGTTGAGCGCGAAGGTGCCATCGGAATTGTCGATATCTATCGATGCTTTGGCAGTATTTGTGGCGTTGATTTCGTCAAATGTCAGATTTGCCGTGACGCTGTTGAGAACCAGCGCGGCCGCATTGCCTACCGTGATGCTTTCGACCCCGGCAGTCGCGGCAACGCTGATCGTGCCGCTGAGTGCTTCGAAGCCGGTGCCGTCGACCGAATTGATATCGAGGCCGCCGGTGAAATTGAATATGCCGCCGGCATTCGAATTGGCGATGGATACCCCGGTGCCGGCACCGCTGACATCGATATCGACGAGGCCGGCAAACGTGACAGTGCCGCCGGTGGTGGCATCAATGTTGATGGCTCCAGACGTGTTGGCACCGGTGCCGGTCACCGTGCCGCCAAAATTGACAATGCCTGCGCTGTTGGTCTGGATCGAGACCGCACCAGTGCCGCTGGTCACCGCGCCATTGATATCGACCTGGCCGGCGCCCGCGCCGCGGTTGGCGATCTGCACCGCATAGCCTGCGGTATCACTGATGCTGGCGCCGATCGTCACGGTGCCACTGCCATTGCCCGAAAGGGCCACACCATTGGCAATCGTGCCGCTGGTCACCACCACATTGGAAGTGCGAGCATTGCCGGAAACATCCAGCCCCGATGTCACGGCAGTCCCGGCAAGACTGACATTGGCCAAGGTGATTGCGCCACCCGTGGCGTCGTTGATGTCAACGCCGGTGCCGGTCGAGGTTGCCGCAGTCGTCGCCTGATCGAAATTGATGCCACCGGCGCCAACCGTGATGCCATCAAAGTTGATCGCCGTGCCGGTGCCGGTCGCCACAATCTGCTCGGTGCCCGCAGTGGCAGCCACCGAGACGGTTCCGCCACCGGTCGCGTTGAAGCCGGTGCCGGTGGTGGTGGTGATATCCAGCCCGCCGGTAAAATTGACATCGGAATTGACGATGTCGACGCCGTTGCCGGTGGTCGAGACCATTGTGTTGTCGAACGTCGAGGCAGCACCGGTCAGCGAATTGAGATCAATGCCCTGCCCGGCGACATTCTGCACAGTCAGTCCGGTCGAGGCGATCCCGGTCCCGCCGGTCGCGCTCAGGCCCGCTCCGGCCGCGGCATTCTCGATGACAAAATCCTGCAGATTGACCGTGCCCGAAGCTGTCAGCGTGTCGCCTGCGCCGCCGGTCCGGGTCAGGATCGCAGCGCCGTTTCCGGTCGGGTCGGTGACCGTAACGCCCGCACCCGGAACGCCGGAGAAATTGGCCGGGATTGCCAGACCGCTGGTGGCAAATGTGCGGCCATTGCCGAACGAGGCCATGGTCTGCCCGTCGGTCAAGCTGAAGCCGTCGGCATCATCAATCGCCGCGCCGTCATTGATCAGCACGAAGGTGGTGCCGGTAGCCGCAATGGCGTCGGCGGTGATCACATTGGCGCGGTTGTCGACATCCGAGCCGGATCCGTCGCCCGTCGCCGTGGCCGCCACGAAGACCAGGCCGGCGCCACCGCCAGAGGCAAAGTCCAGCGTGCCGGTGAAAGCCCCGACATCGTCGAAATCATAGGACCCGAGCGTGACCGCCGAACCGCCCGCAATCGCCATCGTGCCGGAAATCGACGAGCCGGTGTCGGTGGCAGCCTCGCCGTCGCCAAAGATGAAGGTGGCGTTGGTGGCCGCATCGAACTGAACCCCAACATTGACACCGGCAATCGTCGCGCTTGCGCCGGCAACATTGCTGTCGCCGAGCTGTATGGTTCCTGTTCCGGTCGTGCCCGACAGATTAACACCGGTTGTCGCGGCGATACTGGTGGAAGCCAGGTCGAAATCGGTGGCGGTCACATTGGCGTTGAGGATCGCACCGGAGAAATCGATGCCGGTGGTGTTGCCGGTCTGCAGCGCGATGTCGAGATCCGCAAAGCTGACCGCGCCGGACGTGGTTCCGGAGAAATCGACGCCCGCCGCGAAATTGGTCATGGTGATGGTGGTTGCGCCGTTAAAACCGATCACCGAACTGTTGCCGGTCAGCTGAATGGCGTTGCCGGTCGAGCCGGACACCGTTGTGGCGCCCGAGACCATGAACGCGCCGCCGCCGACACCGTCAATCGTGATGCCGGTCGTGGCGCTGCCGGTCGACGAGATGCTGTCAAACCCGATGCCGCCCGCGCCGATGCTCACGCCATCGAGATCAAGCGCCTGGCCGCCAGTCGACATGATGCTTTCGTCGCCCGCCGTCGCTGAAACCGAAACCGTGCCGCCGCCCGTCGCACTGAAACCCGTGCCGGTGGTGGTGTCGATGTTCAGCCCGCCGGTGAACGCAATATCCGCACCAGTATTGTCAACAAGATCGACGCCCGTGGCGGTCGAGGTGTTGGCGGTCACCAGGCCAGCGAATGTGATGGTTCCGCCGGTGTTGTTGGTGACCGAGACGGCTACTGCGGCGTTGTTCTGGGTGATCGTGCCGTTGTAATTCACTGTGGCGGCGCTGCCGTCCACATTGAAGGCCATTCCCGTGGGCGACAGGATCGCCGTATTGGCGCCGAAGCTGAAAGTACCGGCAGACCCGCCAAGAATATCGATGCCGGCATCGCCGCCATTGAGGTTGGACACGCCGTTGAAATTGTAGGTGCCGTCGGCGTTGTTGAACTGCAGGCCCGTCCCACTGGCCGCGCTGATCGTCGCTTCGCTGGTCAATGTGCCGGTGTGGCTGTTGAGCACTTCCACCGTGGCGCCCGCGCCCGACTGGGTCAGCGACGAATCCGCGTCAAACGCCGCATTGACGGAACCGCCATCGATGCTCAAGCCTGTGCCGCCGGCGCTCGTCAGATCGACATTGGCGAAACTGACGGTCCCCGTCAGGTTGGCAAGCGCGATACCGGTGGCCGCGCCACTGTCCAGAGCCGTATCGGATACAGCAATCGTGGCAGCGGAATTGGCGAAATTCAATCCGCCATTGTTGGTTTGAACATCGCTGATGGCAATCGTGCCGGTCATGCCGTCACCAGTGATGCCCGTCGCGGAATTGGTAATAAGCCCGGCGATCCGGGTGTCGGCGAAATGCCCGATGTTGATCCCGGTGACAATCGGCCGCCCGCCAAGACTGGTCAGAACCACGACGCTGCTGGCGGAATCGGAGAGAACAACCGTCGCGCTGCCGGTGTCGCCTGCGCCGATCACCTGCTGGCGGTTGTTGTTGAGTGTGAACACCGATCCGATGGCCCCGGCCACATCCACGGGCAGGAAGGTATCGCCGACGCCGGCCAGTCCCTGCGCGGTGACAAAGTCGCAGGCATTGGCCACACTCGTACAATCCGCTGCGCCTTGCGCGGAGTTGGCGACGTAGAACGCCTGCAGGCTTTCGCCGGATATCGCATCCGTCACCGCCGCCCCTGCATTGACGTTGTTCCCGGCAACAACCGGCGTGACGATGTCATCGTCGCGGTAAACCCGCCGCGTCATCAGCCGGTCAAGGCCGCTCAATTGCCGCTCTGCCTCGACCGTTTCGCTGGAGCCGCCGATCGGCATCCGCAAACGCACGATGCCGCTGGCCTCGGTGCCGCGAACCTTGTCGGTGCGGATCTCGCCGCCAATACTGAGCTTGGCGCCGTTCAGTCCGAATGGATCGTCGATCTCGACTTCGGCGCGGAAGCGCGGCCCCTCCACCAGCGTGTTTCCACGCTCGAACCGGAAATAGCCGGCATTGAGACGGATGGCGGCTTCGGAGAAATCAAGCTTGATGCCGGCTTCAACATCGAAGCCTGGCAATGCCCGCTCCACCAGATTGTTGCCCGAGTAGACAAAGTTCCTGCCGTTCAGGGTGACGCCCGAGCCGACAGTGCCGACCGTGTACTGTTTGTCGCCGGGCAGATAGGCATTGGCGCGGAATTCGAAGTTCTCGGTTATCAGTTCGGCGCCAAGCGTGCCCTGATAGAACATGTTGTCGTAGGCGGAGCGACGGGCATCGACAAAGCCGTAAACCCCGAAAATAGCATCCGTGCCGAAGAAACCGCCCGGCACGATCTGACGATATCCGAGGCCGAAATTCCCCTCCTGCACATCATTGGTCCAGGCCGATGTGCGCAGGTCGACAAACAACAGCGAATCGCTGTCTTGCGCCAAGGGTGCAAACAGGTTGATCTGGCCCATGGTGCGGCTGCCGCCGGGTGCGGCCGTGAACTCGATGTGGGGACGCCATTTCCTGTCGCCGGCGAGGCCATCGAGACCGGGAATGAACTTGCGCCCGTCCTTGCCGGGGCCGCTGGCGCCATAGGTCCGGTCGAGAATGACATTGAGATTGTGGTCAAGATCCTGCTGATTGATCGCATAGGTCGCATCGGCAGCCTCCAGCGTGGTTGCTTTCGAAGGCTTTGAAACGCGCGCGGCCTGGGGTTTGCCGGCAGGTTCATCGTCACTGCGGAGGTTTTTCCAGGGATCCCTGGAATCCGCAGCGGAGGCCAGTCCGGCCGTCAATGTCGCGAAAGTCGCCGTCAGACATGACGAGCACGCCAGCTTGTTTCGAAAATGAAACACCTATTCCCCCAGGGTAAACGCCGTCGCGTTCACAGCAGATATTAACAATTTCTTACCTAAGGAAATCATGGAACATATCTTGGGGTTGAATTCAACCTTCTGTTTCAACCTTCTCCTAATTGGTCAGCAAGAGTTGCAGATGAACCACACCAAATTTCAAAAAAAAGCCGATGAATTCAGAACCAAAATCGAAGATGCCCAACAACTTTCTTCATCTCACCAATAAAAATACTGAAATTTTTTCATCCATCTCGTAGATCCTAGACGATCGCCCCAACTATTTTATATGGATTATTCATATTTCGATCATTGCCCTGCTGATTCAGGAATGAATCGCCAGCCTATTCTCTCATCCGGCGTCGGATTTTGAAATAATCGCACAATTCCAATCATATCACCGGTCTCAGCGAAGCGGCTTGCCATCGCAGTTCCCCGGCTTTCGGGCAGAACGTAAAACCGGTCCGGTTGAACCAATCAAGGTTCAAAAAACACACCTCTCCCAACCATTCCCAACCATTCGGGACAAAGCTCTGCTGTACATGGCGCAGAGGTGCCGATACGGTTGCCTGCAATCAGATCAGCAGTCGTATCCTTCCCATCCGCGGCTTGTTAACCTTCACCAATTATGGTCAGCCCACGCCGCAAATCGCATCCGATCGCCAGGACCCGACAATGAACTTTTCTCCCAAAACAACCACGACCTGCTTGCTCGCTTCCGTCACGTTGTGCGGTGTCTTGCAGGCCAATGCCCAGGATCAGGCGGCAAGCGCTGCCCGGCCCGGCATCGTTTTCGAACTGGGGGCGGCCGGCAAGGTCACACCGAGTTATTTCGGATCCAGCAAGCTCATTTTGTCCCCGACGCCGCTGTTCCGGATGAAACGGCTGACCTTGCCAAACGGCTTCACCATCGGCGGCGGCAGCGAGGAAGGCTTTTCGCTGAGCCCTGCTCTGGAAGTGATCTCCGAGCGCTCGGTCAAGGATTCACCGGAACTTGCCGGTCTGAATACCATCGATACCGCGGTCGAACTCGGGGTGGCCGCCAAATACCAGATGGGGCATTTCCGCATCATGGGCGAGGTACGGCGGGGATTTGGCGGCCACGAAGGATTTCGCGGCAACCTGGGCGCCGATCTCATTGTCAATGCCGGAGACCAGTGGACGTCCCATGGCGGTCCGCGGCTGAGTTTTGCGGATTCGACCTTCACCAATACCTATTTCGGCATCAGTGCGGCGGAAGCCTCCGCGCGGTTCCCTGCCACCACAACAGGCAGCGGGCTGGTCAGCGCCGGTCTGGAAGCCGGAGTGCGCTATCAGGTGGATGAGGCATGGGCCGTCGAGGCTGGCGCTGGATGGTCGCGGCTGACAGGTGACGCGGCGCGATCGCCGATCACGGCGCAAGGGTCAAAAGACCAGTACAGCCTCTCCTTCGGCGTTATGCGCAAGTTCGACATCGCATTCTGAGGCCGGATCTTCACACCTGAACCCGGCGAAGCATTTCGAGCTCCGCCGGGCCGGTCAATGACGGCTCCGTCAACTTCGCGGACGGAAAGATCCTAAAGCGTGGCTCCCCCGCCATCCTCGATAGAGCGGGGATGGACGGCGAGATCCTCAAGTACGCGATCAAGCAGCTTGAGGTCGTCTCCGACCTCGTTGTCATCGACCATTGCGCTTTCGGTGGCAGCGCGCATCTCCGCGCGGGCCCCCTCGCGCATGCTTTCAAGCTGAGCAATTTTTTCGGACATCGGAAGTTTCGGATCATCGAGAATCGCTCTGATGTCCGCTTTCACATCATGATGGGCCATGGACCTTCTCCTTTTGGGAAGTTTGAAGTCGGGCGGCTGGCGGTCAGCAGCCACATGCCCGATCAACGCAACTCTCCGTCCATGGTTCCATTCAACGCTGGCCGACCCTTCCCTCGCGACCGTCACGGATTGCCCCGCGCAAGCCTAGCGGGATAGTCATATTCCAGAGTTTTCCTGATTCGGACTCGAAACCGGTCGCGATCTCGTTACGCAAGCGATGGAGCGGCGGGCGGAAGCGGAAAGACCATCGCATTGCCGGTTGGGTCCAGCGACAACCAGCGAGTCGACATGATGATCAGTCCCGACGATCGACATTTCTTCAACACCGAAGGCTATCTTCTGATCAGGAATTTCCATGATCTTGAAGCGGAGATCCTGCCGATCCAGCGCGATATTTACGAGATCATCGGTCTCGTGGCCCAGAGACACGGGATTGCGTTGTCGAGGGACGGCTTCAGTCCCGACAGCTTTGACGAAGGCTATTACACTTTGCTGGCGCACGACCGCAAATACGCCGGTGAGGTCTATGATCTGACCAAGCAGATCCCGTCATTTCTCCGCCTGATTTCAAACCAGCGCTCGGAAGAGTTGTTCAGGGAACTCAGAGGCACCGACCATGCCGGGATCGGCGCAGCTTCCTACGGAATCCGCATCGACAACCCGAACGAGGACAAGTTCCGCTCCCATTGGCATCAGGAATTCCTGTTCCAGCCGCAAAGCATGGACGGCATCGTATTCTGGACGCCGCTGGTGCCGGTTCGCGACGATATGGGTGCCGTGATCATTCTGCCGAAATCGCACAAGGACGGGCTTTGCGTTTACAGCAGGGGGACCGCCTATGCCGACAAGGCCGGAGCCTATCAGATCGGCATCCGCGACGAGGCCAAGGTTGTCGCGAAGTATCAGCAAATCGCGCCGCTGACCGGGCCGGCCGATCTGCTGATCATGGATTTCCTGACCATTCACGGGTCCGGCGAAAACCGGTCCGAGCGTTCCAGATGGTCGATCCAGAGCCGGTTCTTCAATTTCAGCGATCCGGTGGGCATGAAGATCGGCTGGAAAGCCTCGATAACCGCAGGCACCGAAGTTGAGACACTCTTCCCGGACAATTTTGTGAGTGATACCTGACCATGCTGCTGTGCAATGTCTGTTCCGCCGAACTCGGCTCTCCGGTTTACCATGGCGGTGAACACACCTCGATTACCACCATGAACAAGGTTGTCGCGGGACAGACCCGCATATTCCATTGCCGGACCTGCGATCACCTCCAGACCGAAGAACTGCCCGATCTCGAACGGTTTTACGCCGAGGAATATTCGATCAACGAATCCGGCGTGGATGACGACCAGCTTTACGAAATCAGGAACGGCAAGGAAATCTACCGCTCCGAACACCAGGCCGCCGTTGCGCTCGACAAGCTCGACCTGCAGGGTAACCCGAAGATCCTCGATTACGGGTGCGCCAAGGGAGCGACGTTGCGGCGGATCGTCCAGGCCAGCCCCACTGTCGAGCCATACCTGTTCGATGTCACCGACAAATACCAGTCCTATTGGCGCAATTTTCCCAAACCGGCGAAATCGGCCTCGCACAAACCGGATCCGGCCTGGGCGGGATCGCTGGATGTGGTGCTTTCCTTCTATGCGCTGGAACACATTCCCCGTCTGGCAGACGTGCTGGCGGAGATCCGGGCGCTCTTGCGTCCTGGCGGGATTTTCTATTTCATCGTCCCCAACCTTTACGCCAACTGGGCGGATTTCATTGTCGCCGACCATGTCAATCACTTCAGCCGCGGCTCGCTGACCGTGATGCTCGAACGGGCGGGTTTCAGCGATATCGAGATAGACGAGAGAGCGCATGCTTGCGCATTTGTGGTCACCTGCAAGGCCATTGCGGCTGGCTCACACACAGGGCAGGAGATCCCCGGATCGAAAGCCGCCATTGACCGGCTGACCGAGTTCTGGTCCACCGCACGCGAGCGTGTCGCGGAACAGGAACGCGCCCTTGCTGCCGATTCACGGATCGCGATCTACGGGGCCGGGATTTACGGCAATTTCATCCTGTCCTGCCTGTCGCAGCCAGAGCGTGTGGCATGTTTTCTCGACCAGAACCGGTTCCTGCATGGCTCTGATCTGAACGGGGTCAGGATCCTCAAGCCCGAGGACTGCCCGGAGGATACCGGCACTGTCTTCGTCGGTCTCAATCCGCTCAACGCTCGTCAGATCATCTCGTCTGTCGAGAGCCTGCAGTCGCGCAACCTGACCTTCTACTTCCTCGATTGAGGGCTCTTCCGGAGGAACTGCCAATGGAAAACCTGGACGCCGTCGCCGACAAGTATCTGGCCGACCCATCCGTCGAGATCGAAAACGATCTGATCATGAACTGGTATCCGAAGCGTATCGGCAACAGGATCGGGCATGCCGGTTCGGTTCTCGAACTGGGTTTGGGTCACGGCTACACCGTGCCCTATTTCACCAGGATGGCCGATCATCATGAGGTGGTCGAAGGATCGCAAAGGGTGATTGACCATTTCCGGTCCAGGAATCCCTGGTACAAGGGCACGCTGGTTCAGGATTATTTCGAGAGCTACACACCTGACCGGCGTTTTGATGTCATCGTGATGGGCTTCGTGCTCGAGCATGTCGAAGACCCCAGGGCGGTGCTTGAACGCTACCGGTCATTTCTCGCACCTGGCGGCAGGATCTATGTTGCGGTGCCAAACGCCAAGTCGCTCAACCGCAGGCTGGGAGTCGAAATGGGCATGATCGGCGATATCTACGAGCTCAACGCCACCGATCATCAACTTGGCCACAAACGCAATTACTGCCGCGACAGCTTGCGCGCCGATATCGAGGCGGCTGGATACCGCACCACGCTGGAAGAAGGGATCTATCTCAAACCCCTTCCCTTAAGCGTTCTCAAGACGCTGGATGACATGGAAGCCAATCTTCAGGCGATGCTGAAGGTTGGGGTGGATTTCCCCGATCTCTGCGTGGCGCTGCTGTTTGAACTCGAGGCCAGACTTGACTGAGACCCCACGCCGCTACACCGTCGCGGTCACCGGTGTCGGCGCGCTGATCGGTCAGGGCATCGCACGGTCGCTGCGTCCGGGCGGACGGGCGCGGAGTGTCGGCGTCGACCGCCGGATCACGCCGTTTTCGCGGACATTCTGTGACGCGGTGGCGGAAAAGCCCGCAGTTGATGAAGCGTCTGATGCCTATCTCGACTTCTGGCGCGACCTCATACGGCGGGAAGCGATCGATCTGGTGCTGCCGGGGCTCAGCGTCGACATGGAGTTCTTCGACAGGCACAGGGCGGCATTTGCCGACATGGGCGTCAAACTAGCACTCAACACTGAGCCGCTGATCGCGCTTTGCTCCGACAAGTTCGATTTTCATGCCGCCTACAGTGCCGCCGGTTTTGCCGCCATTCCGTCCGCACGTCCCCGAAGCTGGGAGGATGCGCTGAAGCAATTGGGGCCTGCGCCGCTCTTGCTCAAACCAAGACGTGGCGAAGGATCGGCCGGGATTGTGCGGCTCAACGACGCGATGGATTTTGACTACTGGACAAGGCGCAGTGGCGACAACTGGCTGCTGCAGACCATCATGGGAACGGATTTGGAAGAATACACTGTCGGTATTTATGGATTGGGCGATGGCGGCTTTGTCGGGCCGATCATTATGAGGCGCAAGCTGACGCGCTCCGGCCACACCGGAGAGGCAGAGGTTCTCGACCACCCCGCGCTTGCAGACCTGACAGGCCGCATCGTGCGCCACTTTCAACCGGCTGGGCCGACAAACCTTCAGTTCCGGATTGATGGCGGCACGCCTTATCTGCTGGAAATCAACCCGCGCTTTTCAAGCAGCTGTTCGCTTCGCGCGGCATTCGGCTTTGTCGAGGCGGAGATGTGCATCGACGACATGCTGGAAGGCAAGACGCCGGAACAGCCGTTGATCCGGTTTGGGACCGCCCATCGCTACAACGAGGATTACATCGGGGAGGATTTTGTCGGTCATGCTGGCGATCCTGTCTGACATTCACGCCAATCTGGCAGCGCTTGAAGCAGTGCTGGAAGACGCCCGCTCGCGCGGCTGCGACCGCTTTATCTGCCTGGGCGATGTCGTTGGCTACAACGCCGAGCCCGAGGAATGCTGCCAATTGCTGATCCGCAACGGCATTGCGAATATTCTGGGCAATCACGACAGCTACATCACCACCGGCGAAAACTGCACCCGATCGAAGGTGGTGGCCGCGATCATCGATGACCACCGCCAGCGGCTGTCGGATGAAAGCCTGGCCTGGCTTGGCCGCTCGGCGGCTCTGGTGCGCGACGGCGACATATTGATGATGCATGGCGGACCGGACGATCCGCTGGACCAGTATGTGCGGGAGGTCGACGCCGCGATTTTTCCGGACGGTGTCAATGTGCTGTTCGTGGGTCATACCCATGTGCAGTTTTCGCATCGTTTCGGCGAGAAACTGTTCTGCAATCCAGGCTCTGTCGGCCAGCCGCGCGATGGCGATCCGCGCGCGGCCTATGCGATCTGGCATGAACGGCAGTTGCAGCTTCACCGGGTCAGCTATGATATCGAGCGGACAATCTCGGTGATGACGGAGCGCGGCTATGAGCCGTTTCTGGCTCGCGGCCTGCCGTTGGGCGCACAGATCAACGGGCGGATCGATACAATCGTGGTGCGCTGACCGGCGGACAAGCCGCTGAAACCGCTCAAGCCCGCTTCAGCGGCCGCCGCGTCGACAGGAACAGGTTGGTCTCGCTTGAAGTGATGCCTTCGAACCGGCGAATGCGCACAAGCGTGTCGTCGAGTTCCTGCAGCGTTTCCGCCGCCAGTTCGATGATCAGGTCCCAGCGGCCATTGGTGGAGTGCACCACCTGCACCGCCGGCATCCCCTGCAACAGCGCAATGATCCGTTCCGTTCCCCTGCCCTCGATGCCGATCAGCGTCAGTCCACGCACCGGCGCCGCTGTCACGTCGGCGCGGGTGAGAACAGTGAAACCGGCGATCTCGCCGCTGGCCATCAGGCGTTCGATGCGGCTGCGCACGGTGGCTCGCGCCAGCTTCAGTTTCGCTGCGAGATCGGAAATCGAAGCGCGTCCATCGCGCCGCAATTCAGCAATCAGGCGCGTATCGATATCGTCCAAACCAGACATGCACTGTTACCAATCTGATGTATTGTGCTTTCGAATTGATCATAATTTGCCTGCATCAATATTCAAAGCGCCATTTTCACCCTCATCACAACCCTGGAATTGACCGAGAGGTCCGGTTTCGTCCCGGGCTGATTTGCCAAAATGGCAAACCGGGCTGACGCAACCGCCGTTTTGGTGCCGCAACCGGCGAATTTTCCACTTCAAACCGCCATCTGCCTCTGCGAGGAATCTCCTGAAAAGGGGCACAACATAATGAACAAGCACTGCATTCTGGTCGGCGCACCGGTCGACAGCGGCCAATCCAATCCCGGCTGCCTGATGGGGCCAGCCTCCTACCGGGTCGCAGGTCTGGCCGCGACGCTCGAGGAGCTTGGTTGCACGATCAGCGACCGCGGCGATGTGGCGCCGAGGCCGCCGGAAGTCGTTGGCTGCAACAATCCTGCAGTTCATTCACTCGGCGAAACCATTGCCTGGCAGGGCGCACTGGCCGATGCGGCGCGCGAGGCCATCGGTGCCGGGTTTCCGATCTTCCTGGGTGGCGATCACAGCCTTTCGCTCGGCACCGTAGCCGGTGTCGCCGCTCACGCCGCGCAGCAGGACCGGCCGCTGTTTGTGCTATGGCTTGACGCCCACAGCGACTTTCACACGCCGATGACGACAAGGTCGGGCAATCTGCACGGCACGCCCGTCTCCTACCTTGCCGGGCGGGACGGTTTCGACGCCTTCCCACCGTTTCCCGATCCTGTGCCGGTGGAGCAAATCTGCCTGTTCGGCATCCGCTCGGTCGACCCGGACGAACGCTCGGCGCTGCATGATCATGCGCTTACGCCGGTGGACATGCGCGAACTCGACGAGCGCGGTTTCGTTGCGCCACTCGCCGCATTCCTCAAGCGGGTGCAGGCAGCCAATGGTCTGCTGCATGTTTCGCTCGACGTTGATTTTCTCGATCCGGCGATCGCACCGGCGGTCGGCACCACCGTGCCCGGTGGCGCAACCTTCCGCGAAGCCCATCTGGTGATGGAAAGGCTGCACGAGTCCGGGCTTGTGAGTTCACTCGATCTGGTCGAACTCAATCCGTTTCTCGATGAGCGCGGCCGCACCGCACGGCTGATGGTCGACCTCACTGCAAGCCTGATGGGCCGCAAGGTTTTCGATCGCGTCAACAAAAGCATCTGAATTCGATACACCCATCCTTCTGACATGGAGACGACACATGACACCCCCTTCCCACCTCGCCTATGTCCCCTTCATCAGCGTCGAAAACATGATGCGGCTGGTGCATACCATCGGCATTGAAACAATGCTGAAGGAACTGGCTGATGCGATCGAGCATGATTTCACCCGCTGGCCGCTGTTCGACAAGACCCCACGGTTCGGCAGCCATTCCGATGTCGGGGTCATCGAATTGATGCCGACCTCGGATGGCGAGTTCTACGGCTTCAAATATGTCAACGGACATCCGACCAACACCAAACAGGGCCTGCAGACGGTCACCGCCTTCGGGCTTCTGGCTGACGTGGCATCGGGCTATCCGGTACTGCTGTCGGAAATGACCGTGCTGACGGCGCTCAGAACCGCTGCCACATCGGCGATGGCGACGCGGCATCTGGCACCGAAGGGCTCGAAAGTGATGGCAATCATCGGCAATGGCGCCCAATCCGAATTCCAGGCTCTGGCGCTCAAGGCGGTAATCGGCATCGAAGAGGTTCGGCTTTTTGATATTGATCCTGGCGCAACCGCGAAATGCGCCCGCAATCTGGCTGGCGCGGGCCTCAAGGTGACGTCCTGCAAATCATCCCAGGAGGCCATGGAGGGCGCGCAGATCGTCACCACCTGCACCGCCGACAAGCAATTCGCCACGATCCTGACCGACAACATGATCGGTGACGGCGTGCACATCAACGCCATTGGCGGCGACTGTCCCGGCAAGACCGAACTGCACAAGGACATTCTTCTCAGATCGGAGATCTTCGTCGAGTATCCACCGCAGACGCGGATCGAGGGCGAAATCCAGCAGATGCCCGCCGACCATCCGGTGACCGAACTCTGGCAGGTGATCAGCGGCGAGGCGAAAGGACGGAGCTCAGACTCGCAGATTACCCTGTTTGACGGCGTCGGCTTTGCCATCGAGGATTTTTCGGCGCTGAAATATGTGCATGAGCGGGCGCTCAAGACCGGACATTTCGTTCAACTCGACATGATCGCCGATCCGGATGACCCGCGCGACCTGTTCGGCATGCTGGCGCGCGCAGGTGAAGCAGGCTGAACTCCACGATCACAGCCTATCCCGCCCTGCCGGCCTTGGCGAATTGGCCGGCAGCGGTTAAAGCAGCGTCATGGAACCTGCCGCACCCGACACCCTGCCGATCCGCCTGCTTGTTGACGCCGATGCCTGCCCGGTGCGCGAGGAATGCGTCAAGGTGGCGCTTCGGCACGATGTCAGGGTCACCTTCGTCTCCAACAGCTTCTTCCGGATCGAGGCCGACCCGCTGGTGGAGCGTGAGATCGTGCCGGGCAATTTCGATGCCGCCGATGACCGCATTGTCGAATACGTGACAAGACGGGCCGTGGTGGTGACCGCCGACATCCTGCTGGCCGAGCGCTGCCTGAAGGCCGAGGCCGCGGCGGTGATGAGCCACACCGGCAAGCCCTTCACCCATGATTCCATCGGCATGGCAGTGGCGACACGCTCAATCATGGCCGATCTGCGGGCTGGTGGCGCGCAAGTCGGCGGACCTGCCCCGTTTTCCCGCCAGGACCGGTCCCGGTTCCTCTCGGCGCTGGATCTGGCCCTGGTCCGGCTGAAGCGCCACGGCTGAGCGGGCTTGCCAGACCGATTTTCGCTGCACACAAGGCAATCGGCCCGGCTTATCGTTTTTTCTGGACAATCCGCACACCGCGCGATCAACTGTCCCCGCTACAGTGCCGCGCATCCGATCAGATGCGCAAAGGTCGCTGTAACACTTTGAAATGATGCATGTAGGTTATCGTTCAGACGACTACGTTTGAATGATAACCTGCAGGCATTGACTGACGGGGGAACAGATCATGGCCTATGTGGACATGCTCAAGACATTTGTGCGCGTCTATGAACTGGGCAGCATGTCGGCGGCCGCGCGGGACCTCAGGGTTTCGGCGGCGGTTTCCTCGAGCCGTATTTCGGATCTCGAAAAAAGCCTCGGCGTGCGGCTGTTCAACCGGACCACCCGCAGCCTGCGCGCCACGGCGCATGGCGAATTGTTCTACAAGGGTGCAATCAAGATCCTCGACACCATCCGCGAGGTGGAAGGCGGGATTGCGGAAATCACAGCGCAGCCCAAGGGCACCTTGTTCATCTCCGCGCCGCTGGCGCTCGGCAAGAAGCTGGTGGCGCCGCTGATCCCGGCCTTCAAGTCCGAATATCCCGATATCAGCGTACGGTTGAGGCTGTCGGATCGCAAGGTCGACATCGCCCAGGAGGGGCTCGATGCTGCTTTTGTGCTAGGCCCGCTGCCGGATTCGGACATGCGGGTTCGGGCAATCCACGAGTTCGAAAGGGTGCTGGTGGCCTCGCCCGGCTACATCAGGACACATGGCAATCCGGCTAGCGGCGACGAGATCATCGCGAACAAGCACAAATGCCTGCTGTTGCGTTATCCCGGCGCCACCGAGTTCTACTGGAACCTTGTCGTCGACGGCGAGACCCGCGGCTTTCATCCGGAAGGTTCGCTGGAGAGCGATGATGGCGATGTGCTGACAGCCTGGGCGTTGGCCGATTGCGGCATCGTCAACAAGACCCGCTATGACGTGGCCAACCATCTGGATGCGGGCACGCTGGTGCAGGTTGCCGCCGCCACACCACCGACACCGCAGCCGTTTTCCTGTCTGTATCCGCACAAACGGCTGCAGGACCCCAAGGTAAAACTGTTCGTCGATCACGTGATCAAGGGAACCCGCGCGGAGATAGACCGGATGGCGGCTTCGACATCTTCAGGAAAAATTTGAAACCGGAACCGATTTTCTTTGCATACAATGATGTGAATTCCGGCCGCACGGGTCCGGACGGATCTTGCCAGGAGCCCTATCATGAATGAGCAATTGTCGGCGCAACTTCCCGGTTTTGTACGCAATGCCGTCAACCTTGCCTCTGCCGGGCTGGGCGCCCGGGCTGTGTTTGTCACCGACGAGTTCTTTGCACCGCTCGAGCGCATGCTGGCCGATCAGCCGGCGGTCTTCATCGCCGACAAGTTTGATGACAACGGCAAATGGATGGACGGCTGGGAAAGCCGTCGCAAGCGGGTCCTGGGCCATGATTTCGCGGTCATCCGCCTGGCAACCGCCGGCCGGATCGACGGCTTCGATGTCGACACGTCGCATTTCACCGGCAACTATCCTCCCGCGGCCCGCATCGAGGCCTGCAACGTGGCAGGCGAACCAGATGAGGCAACCACTTGGACCGAGGTTCTGTCGACCACGCCGCTGGGGCCGGACGCGCACCATTACCTGGCTTCGCACTCGTGTGAAATCTTCACCCATGTGCGGCTGCATATTTATCCCGACGGCGGGGTGGCGCGGCTCCGGGTCTACGGCCAGCCGTTTCTTGACCGCTCGAAGGTTGGCGAGGGCGACATAGAACTCTCTGCCGCGCTCAATGGCGGGCGCATCATCGGGTTCTCGGACGCCCATTACGGCTCCT
>NZ_JBDWHW010000131.1:0-26427 GCF_039975035.1 Hoeflea sp.
TGGTTGGCGAAAACTGCACCTGGCTGTTGATGCAGACAGTGGCGAGATCATTGCACATAGCCTGACAGATCAGGAAACCGGCGACACCTCGCAGCTGAAGCCGTTGCTGGATCAGATCGATGATGAGATCGGCCAGTTCACTGCCGATGGAGCTTATGATGGTTACCCAACCTACCACACTGTTCTGCGTCACAGTGCAGGCGCGAGGGTCGTCATTCCACCGCGATCGAACGCGGTTGAACGGCCTACCGCCCAAGCATGCTGCCAGAGAGACGACCACATAACCTCCATGCAGATAGATGGCCGGCTGAAATGGCAGGCATCAACCGGCTAGGGCAAGCGAGATTTGGTTGAAACCGTGATGGGTCGATACAAGGGCGTTATCGGGCCGCGTTTGCGTGCTCGCTCATTCCTTGCTCAACAGACAGAGGCTGCGATCGGCGTCGCCATTCTTAACCGAATGCTTGCCTGTGGACGCCCGAAATCCGTTCGTTGCCAAGCATCGGCGGGAGCAACCAAATAAGCGGACCCATCAAAGACCGAGCTTCGTTCATTGGCTGATCCGCGCACCAACGCCGATCGGCCGCATAGATGCAAAACGCTGAAGTCTTATACATGTACCAATTCCGGGCGCCGGGGATGCAGGGCGACGAGGTTCTGGCAGAGGAGCATGACCATCCATGATGCGACCTATGTTTGGCCGAGTTCGTCTCAACCGTTCGAATGGCTCTGCAAAGTTTGGCCGCCGTCAATCAACCAGAGTGCGCCGCTCACATGCCGGGCAGCATCCGAGGCCAGAAACAACACGACTTCGGCAACATCCTCGGGTTGACCTATGCGGCGCAACGGGATGCGTGCGGCAAAGCGGTCGACGGCTGAGGCACCCCCGCCGCTCTCAAGTCCTGGAACGCCCAAAGTTGTTTCTATAACGCCCGGGCACACCGCATTGACGCGAATTCCATGCGGACCCAGATCGAGAGCGGCACTCTTCGTAAGCCCGGCGACAGCGTGTTTCGTCGAGACATAACCGCTTCCGCCTGAAAGCACATCCCAGTCCGACATCGACGAAGCCATCGTCACCACTGCCCCACCGCGGCCATTCTTGACCATTCGGGCGGTTGCGGCACGGACCATCAGAAACATGCTGCGCAGGTTCGCCGCGACAATTCTGTCGAAATCCGCGACAGCCAATTCGTGGATAGGCGCCACGGCTCCCGAAATCCCGGCATTGGAAAAGAGAACATCAATCCCGCCATAGGCGTCGCATGTTGCGACGACTGCACGGGCAGCCGCGGCTTCATCGGAAAGATCTCCCGCCACCGTCAGAACCGGACCATCCAGGGTTGCGGCCACGGCGGCAAGCCGGTCTGCATCGAGGTCCGCCAGCATCACGCGTGCCCCCGCCGCCAGAAAAAGACGTGCGGTAACAGATCCGATTACGCCGGCACCGCCGGTGACGAGGACAGATTTACCCTGCAGATCCTTGCTCATGATTCGCCTCCTGCGATGCTATGTGGATAATCAGACCAGCCGTAAGCCGGTACAAAACCGATCGTCTGCCGCGCCCTGGAAGCATCAATCAGGCTCTTTCTGCCACTCAGATTACCGACCACGAAAACCTCGGGCCAGCTTTCGGCGACAAGTTCTGCGCTTGGCCGCGTCGCAAAGCTGTCGTCCGCGGAGACGAAAAGGCGGAGATGGCCTTCGATGTCGGCTTCCGCCGCGGCGACGAACGCCCGGCCCGCGTCGCGGGCATCGATCCATGACCACAGATGAATATGGGAATCGGGATCGTCGCGGATCGGAACGACCTGTTCGGCAAAGCTTTCAGGCGTATGGATCCAGGGCAGGCGCAGGCTGACGGCCGCGTTGCCGGTGCGGCGCACATAGGCATCGAGCATCTCTTCGCCGAGCCATTTCGTGGTAGCGTAGACGTCTTGCGGCGCAGCTTTTTCGTCTTCCGTGATCGGTAACGCGGTCAATTTTGGACGATTCGGCGCAAAAGGCAGGCCGATAATGCTGTAGGATGAGGCATAGATAATCCGGGTCGCGCAGCCATCCTCCGCACCGGCGATCGCGGCATACATCAGCGCCATGTTGGTGCTAAAGACGTCGCTCGCCTCATAGCCAACAGGACGCGGCAACGCGGCACAATGGGCGACGAACGATGCCGTTGCAAGATGGCGGCGAGCAACCGCAAAATCACGCAAATCAACGGCTTCCACCCCTAAATCAGCGTCGCCAACGATGTCCAAACCCCGCGCATTCCAGCCAACGTCCCTGAATGCCGCCAGGACGTTTCGGCCCAGGTGGCCGGCGGCACCGGTTACGACGACACTTCGCTGGTCTTTGGTGATCTCGGATTCTGACACAGGCGGCCTCCTTTCGGAACAGAAATCACGGGCCGATGCGCAAGTGGCTTGACAGAACGGAACGGCCTCGGCCTAATTAGTTCGTACACGAACGTTACCGTCAGTCAAGAAGACGGTCCAATCCGACGGTTCACGAGAAAGAGTCACAAAGAGCTCCCACGCGAAGCACCAACATCACAGGGGTACCAGAAATGAAACTCAGCACAGCACGTTCCCTTTCACTCGTGGCCCTCTTGGCCGCGCTCCCGGCAACAACTGCCCTTTCACAGGACAAGGAGCCGCTGAAGGTCGCGGCGATCTCTGGCTATTTCAGCCAGGGATTCGGCATATCGATTGTAGAGGGCCTCAATCGGGCCGTCGATGAACTTGGTGTCGAACTCAAGATCGTCGACACAGGAAACCGCGCGCTCGACTACGAAGAACAGTTCAACAACCTTGCCGAAGACGGTGACTATGACCTGATTTTCGTAATGGGTTGGGAGCTCGTCGATGCACTGACCAAGACTTCCGACAGCCATCCTGACCAGCGCTTCATCTTCATCGACGGAGTGCTGGAGAGTGAGAACATGACTTATATCGATTTCCTTGAAGAAGAGGGATCGTTCCTTGTCGGTGCGCTCGCGGCTGAGCTTGCCGGTGGCAAGGTCGACGGTTTTGACAGCTCGACGGAAGTCGGCTTCATTGGCGGCCGAGATATTCCCGTGATCCAGAATTTCAGGATGGGAATGCAGCAAGGCATCGATTACGTCGACAATGGCACAGAGCTGGCGGCGGTATTTGCCGGCACGTTCGACGACCCGGCCAAGGGCGCCGAATTGGCCATGACGCTGTTTGATCAGGGAATGCCGATTGTCTATCAGGCTGCAGGCCCGACCGGCGAAGGTGTGCTTCAGGCCGCAGCCCAGTCCGACGGCTTTGCTGTCGGTGTCGATATCGACCAGTGCCCGTCCGCACCTGGACACATGCTGGCCTCCATGCTCAAGCGGGCCGACATCGCGGTCTATGATTTGATCGAAGGCCAGCTCGCTGGAAATCCAGTTGTTCCAGGTACGGTTCGGGTCGGTGTCGCCACCGGCGGCGTTGAACTGAAGATCTGTGAAGATATCGCGGACAAGATTCCGGCCAGCGTCATTGATGCGATGGAAAAGGTCCGGTCCGGCATTGCCGACGGATCGATCAAGGTCGAACTGGGTCAGTAACCCTTTGCCGGTGCGGACCTGTGTCCGCACCGGCGTTTCCGCCACACTTCCTACAGAAGCGATGACGTGATGACCCTTGCGATCGAGTTGCGCAACATTTCCAAACGGTTTGGCTCCATTCGTGCCAATCGGCGAATTTCCTTTGGTGTCGAATCCGGGTCCATCCACGCGCTGGTTGGCGAAAACGGAGCCGGCAAGACGACGCTGATGAATGTTCTTTTCGGGTTGTATCAACCGGACGAGGGCGAAATATTGATCAACGGAGAGCCTGTGGTGATGGCGACCCCGCGCACAGCAATTTCCTGCGGAATTGGCATGGTGCATCAGCATTTCAAGCTGGTCCCGTCGCTGACGGTGGCAGAAAACATTTTCCTCGGCATGGAAAAGATTCGCAACGGCCTGATTGATACCCGCGCCCAGGAAGCTGAGGTCGCAGAGTTGTCGCAACGCTTCGGACTGGCTGTCGATCCGGCCAAGAAAGTGGCTGACCTGTCGGTTGGCGCCGAACAAAGGGTCGAAATTCTCAAGGTGCTGGCGCGCGGCGCCAAGACAGTCATCCTGGACGAACCCACGGCAGTTCTGACACCACAAGAGTCACGGGAACTGTTCACCATCCTGCGCGGCTTCACAGCGCAAGGCATGACCATCATCTTCATTTCTCACCATCTCGACGAGGTGATGGAAGTGTCCGACACCGTCACTGTCATCCGGGATGGCGCGGTTGTCGATACTGTTTCACGCGATGGCCTGACCGAAGACGATCTGGTCCGCATGATGGTCGGTCGCGAAGTCAATTTCTCCCGTCGCCCGCGAACACCTAATGAAGGGAAATCAGCCCTTCGCGTGTCGCGGGTCTGTGCCCGAGATGGACGCGGAGTACCGACCCTGCGCGACGTCAGTCTCGAGGTGGGGGCCGGCGAAATCGTCGGCGTGATCGGTGTAGATGGCAACGGGCAGACCGAACTGGCCGAGATCGTCGCCGGCCTGCGCGAACCCAGCCACGGCATGGTTGAGATCGCTGGCATGGCTGCACCTGCGGGCGATCCGCGTGCCGCCCGTGATCTGGGGCTGGTGCACGTCCCGGCAGACCGGGTCCGCCGTGGTGTCGATGGCAGCGGCACAATAGCCTCCAATATTCTGATGGGGCGGCAGTATGATCCAGAGTACACCTCGGCTGGAATCGTCTTGTGGTCCCGGGTGCGCGCCGCCGCAACCGCGCTGATCGAACGTTTCGATATCCGTTCCTCCGGCCCGGATCAGGTGGTTGGCAAACTGTCTGGCGGCAACATGCAGAAAGTGGTGCTGGCCCGCGAATTCTCCCATGGCGCTCCGGTTCTGCTTGTCGATCAGCCCACACGCGGTGTTGATATCGGAGCGATGGAGCGTATCCACGATGAAATCATGGAACAGCGTGACAGAGGTGCCGCGATACTGCTGATATCGGCCCAGATCGACGAAGTCATAACTCTTGCCGACCGGATTCTCGTGCTCTTTGCGGGGCGTATCGCCGGTGAGGTTTCCGGTGACACCACGAATGAAGACGAAATCGGCCGACTTATGGCCGGCGGCAGCTTGGCCGCGGAGGTGGCAGCATGACTAACCGCTCCCCCGAGCTTTCCGAGCAGCGCCCGCTATATGAGCGGTACGAACATCTGATCGGTCAGGCCTTGGCAATTCTGATCGCTCTGATCGGCGGCACCATCCTAGTGCTGCTGATCGGCGAGAACCCGCTGCTGGTTTTTGCAACACTGGTTGACGGCGCATTGGGCAGTCCCGAGCGGATTGCATCATCTCTGCTTCAATCAACACCGATTATCCTGTCGGGCGTCGCGGCCTGCATCGCATTTCGTGGCGGGCTCTTCAATATTGGTGTCGAGGGGCAGCTCTACATGGGCGGCTTTGCGGCGGCCTGGATCGGGTTTGCCTTTCAAATGCCGCCGGTTATCCATGTCATCGCCGGTTTGATTGCCGCTGTGGCTGCGGGTGGGCTGTGGATCGCCATTCCCGCCTTTTTCCGGGCGCGCTACGGCACCAATGAGGTCGTCTCGACCATCCTGTCAAACTATGTGGCGATACTGCTCACATCCTATTTGACCATCGTGGTGTTCAAGCGGCCGGGCGGTTGGTCCGAAACCCCGGGCATCGCCGAAACGGCCTACCTGCCGCAGCTCATGTCCTATTCGCGGCTGAATCTCGGAATTGTCATTGCGATCGTAGCCGCCATTATGCTGCATCTGTTCCTGACCCGAACTCCGGCGGGCTATGGCATGAACGCCATGGGCCGAAACCGCAGTTTTGCGGAATATGGCGGTGTTCCGATCCGGCGCAATACGTTCTTCATTCTGTTGGCCTCCGGCGCAGTTGGCGGCCTTGCCGGCGGTGTCGAGACACTGGGTGTGCACCACAGGTTCATGGAGGGTTTTGCTCCAGGCTTCGGGTTTGACGGTGTGATAGCGGCACTCCTGGCCAACGGCAATCCCATCGGCACCATCGGCACCGCGCTATTCTTCGGCGCCTTGCGTTCCGGCAGCCTGCTGATCGAAGTCGACACCAATGCAAGCCGCGAAATCATCACTGTGTTTCAGGCGATTATCATCCTGTGCGTTTCCGCCCAAATCCTGATCCGCAATCGCCGCGATTCAACCCAAGGAGAGCGTCGTTGGAAGATCTAGACCGCATCTTCAATATTGCACTGCTGGCAGCAACACTGCGCACCACCGCCCCGATTCTGCTGGTGGCGCTGGGCGGCACCTTCACCACGAAAGCCGGTATTTTCAACATCGGCCTTGAAGGGCAGATGCTGATGGGTGCCTTCTTCGGCGTTCTCGGATCGATCTGGACCGGCTCCGCCTGGGGCGGCCTGCTCTGCGGGGTTGCGGCCGCTATGACTTTCGCAGCAACATTTTCGCTGTTTGTCGTCACCTTTCGCGCCAATGAAGTGGTGGTCGGTCTTGCCCTCAACATCCTTGCAGGCGGACTGACGATATCATTGACCAAGGCAATCTTCGGGGTGCGCGGATCCATCGTCAACAACGGCATCGTCGGATTGCCGCGGATCGACTTGCCGGGAGAGGATCTGCTCGGACCACTCGAGCGGGTGCTGTCGAATCACACACCGTTGATCTATGTGTCCTTCATTCTGGTCTTCGTGGTCTGGCTGATCCTTTTCCGCACGAAGTTCGGTCTGCATGTCCGCGTCACCGGGGAAAAGCCAGAAGCCGCGGAGGCTCTCGGCATTTCCACCGCCAGGATGCAGCATCTGGCATCGCTGTGCTGCGGCCTGCTTGCCGGTCTTGCAGGTGTGCACCTGTCCCTCGGATACATCACCATGTTTGCCGAAAACATGTCGGCAGGTCGTGGTTTCATGGCGGTTGCCGTGCTTATCTTCTCGGCCGGAGACCCTGGCAAGGTCCTGGCCGGATGCTTGCTGTTTGGCCTGTCCGATGCAATTTCGTTGCGACTTCAGAGCTTCGGCCTGTCCTCGTATCTTGTGCTGATGGTTCCCTATCTCATCACGCTTGGCGCCTTGTTCGTACTGACCGTCCACCAGCGTCCTCGTATCTTCCGCGAAACACTGCAAAGCCTCAACGTGATGAAAGAAGGCGCCTTCGCTTCCACAAAGAGAAAGACCAGCAAATGACCCTCTCACATTTTACCGCGGGCCTGCGTCATGACTGAAAAGATCATCCTCGACATCGATGGCGCCGGTGACGATATCCTCGCCGTACTTTACGCCGCCGGCAACCCAGCCATCGACCTGCTGGGCGTGACCTCCGTCACCGGTGCAGCTGGCGCTGTCGAGCAGGTGACCAGAGTGGCACTCAACGCACTGTCCCTGGCCAAGCGTGAGGACATTCCGGTCGCGGCCGGAGCATGGCGGCCCATTGTCGGCAATTCCAAGGCCGACACCGATGCACCCGTAAATGTCGAAAAGAAGTTGCAGACGCTGCTTGGAGACCGGCTCAAAGGGTTCAATCCGCCCGCTCCGGAGCCTACGCACCAGGCCATTGACCAGCATGCTGTGGACTTCATCATCGCTCAGGTGCGGAAGTATCCGGGCCAAGTGTCAGTTGTCGCGACCGGCCCGCAGACCAATGTGGCACTGGCTCTGCGCATGGCCCCCGACATCGCGCAACTGGCCAAACGCTTCGTGGTTCTGGGCGGGTGTTTCACAACGCCGGGCAACATCACACCGGTGTCGGAATACAACATCTGGGCCGACCCGGAAGCCGCACGGGTGGTCTTGCGTTGCGGCGCACCGGTGACACTGGTGCCACTTGATGTATGCGAAGACAACCGGGTAGCCGCATCGATGCTGACGCGCGATGATCTGGCCGATCTCACCTTTACCGCACCTGACAACCGGGTCACCACCTGGGTATGCGAAACCTTCCCGGTCTATGTGGATATCTGGCGCAACTTCTTTGAACTGGTAGGCTTTCCGCTCGACGACGCCATTGCCGTGGCAACCGTCGTTCATCCCGAACTCTTCGATTTCGCGCCGCCCTGTTTCGTTGATGTTGCCCTGTACGAACGGCTTGTCCGTGGACAGACGGTTGCGCATCGCGGCGTGCAGATCCTTGACTTCGACGGACCAAAGACGACGTCTGTGGCCCGCAACATTGACGGCCGGTCGTTTATGGCCGGCTTCAAATCCGCTCTCGTTGCACTGGGATAATTGATATGACAACACCGATCCTTATGGACTGCGATCCCGGCCACGACGATGCCATTGCGCTTGTCATGGCACACAGGTCCCCAGCCATCGACCTGCGTGCAGTAACCACTGTCTGCGGCAATGCGACAATCGAGCGGACAACCGCCAATACCCTGCGTATTCTCAAGTTGATCGGCTGCGATGCGCCGGTTTATCAGGGTTGCGCAAACCCCCTTGTCCGCGATCTCGTGCTGGGCACGGCTGACGGCCCGTCAGGGCTTGACGGGTCACCCTACCTGCCTGAACCCGGCACTCTGCCAACAGACATTCATGCCGTCGATTTTTTGGCGCAAACGCTGATGAGCGCTCCGGAACCCATGGTAATCGTTGCAACCGGCCCGCTGACAAACCTGGGAATGCTGTTTCTGAAACATCCGGAAACAATTCCGAAGATCGCCAGGATCATCTCCATGGGCGGGGCTTTCTGGCGCCGTGACGAAACCATCACGCCGACCGAGTTCAATATTTTCTGCGATCCGGAGGCCGCCCAGATCGTATTTGACAGCGGTGTTGACGTATTGATGGTCGGCCTCGATGTAACGATGAAGGTGCTTGTCGAAGCACCGCAGTTTGAGGCTCTGGCCAAAATCGACACCGATCTCGGGCGTGTGGTGCATGACTGGCTGCGCTACTATGAGAAACTCCATCGCGGGCAGATGGGAATCGGCGGTGCGCTGCATGACCCCCTGGCGTTGGCTCTTGTCATTGATCCGACGCTGGTCCGTTCACGGACGGCTCATGTCGCCGTCGACTTGACAGGAACGCACATGTTCGGTGCCACGGTCGCTGACTTCTGGAACGAACGCGGCATTCCCGCCAATGTGCAGGTGGCCT
The DNA here is from genome assembly GCF_039975035.1 of Hoeflea sp. Taxonomy (GTDB): domain Bacteria; phylum Pseudomonadota; class Alphaproteobacteria; order Rhizobiales; family Rhizobiaceae; genus Hoeflea. Next base: position 9,123 of record NZ_JBDWHW010000131.1, read on the forward strand.
CAGAAGTCGACGCTGACCGGTTTTTCGAATTGCTCTGGTCGCTGATACGCGATTGACAGGAGGTTTTATGGACGACGTATTTTCGGCACACCGGCACGAGGCCGGCACCACATTACGGCCCGCCTCCGCGGCACTGGTCATTGTCGACATGATCAACGAGTTCTGCAAGCCGGGGGGCAAAATGGTGCTGCCAGGCTATGAGGCACTCATTCCCCAACAGCAGGAATTGATCACTGCTGCCAAGGCTGCCGGAATGCCGGTGATCTTCGTGATCGACAGCCACCGCAAGGGCATGCGCCGCGACCGGGAGTTTTTGAAGCGGACAGCGCATGGCGAAGAAAACACCTGGGCCACTCAGGTTGTGGATGAAATCGCGCCCAGTCCCGACGATATCATCGTGATCAAGCATCGCTACTCGGCGTTCTTCCAGACCGATCTCGATCTCGTACTGAAAGACATGCTGATCGATCAGATCCTCGTCTGCGGAGTGGTTACCAATATCTGCGTGCGCTCGACCGTCCATGACGGATTCTTTCTTGGCTACGACGTCGTAGTGCCATTCGATGCCTGTGCGGCGACCGGCCCGCGCGAACAGGATTCGACCCTGTATGACATTGCGACACATTTCGGAACCGTTGCCACAACGCGCGAGGTGACAACAGCCATTGCCGGCAAGAGCGAACTGATCAACCGGTTGTTTGAACTGTGACGGATGACACCGGAACCACCGCGCCGCTCCCAACTGTCGATTTTGAGCTGGAGATTCACAACGCCCACTTGATCCGGCGCGCGCATCAGCGCGCAACGGTCATGTTCCAGCAGATGCTTGGCCAGTACAAACTGACCCCGACGCAGCTTGCAGTGTTGGGCACACTCGACCGTTCTCCGGACTTGCCGCAGAACGAACTCAGCCGGCGAACCGCCATAGATACAGCCACTCTGAGTTCGATGCTTCGCCGGCTCGAGGCAGCGGGACTGATCGAAAGAGTGTCTTCGTCCCTGGACCAGCGGGTTCAACTCGTTCGGCTCAGCGATCAAGGCAGAGAGTTGACGAGACCGATGGTGCCGATATCGATGCAGCTCAGTGCCGCACTGCTGGACCCTATTCCCGCTGCCGAGCGTGCCCGTTTTGTTGAACTTCTGACTCTCGTCGGTGCCGATCTCGACAGCCCACTTCACACGAAAGGCAAAACCAAATGACCATTACCCCTGACGATTTTCCGATCCGCAAGATCGCCACCATCGTCGAAGAAATTCGCCACGATGGAGGCCCGCCGGCCGCCGTGCCGCGCCGTCGGGCAGCCGCTCTGGTTCTTGTCAAGAATCCGTTTGCCGGCGCCTATCATGCGGACCTGCAGCCGGCGATGGATGCGCTCAAACCTCTGGGTCTCGAAATGACCAAACGGCTCATTGCCGCTCTGGGCGGGATTGACGGTGTGGACGGATACGGCAAAGGTTCGCTTGTTGGTTCGGCCGGAGAGCTGGAGCACGGCGCGCTGTGGCATGTGCCTGGCGGTTATGCCATGCGCGATGCCCTAGGAGAGGCGCTGGCCATCGTCCCATCATCGAAAAAAGTTGGTGGTATGGGCGCCAGTCTCGACATCCCAATCGGCCACAAGGATGCAGCCTATGTGCGCAGCCACTTCGATTCGATGGAAGTCCACTTTCCTGATGGCCCCAAGCCCGACGAGATCCTGTTCGCCCTGGTGATGACCTGTGGCCCCCGGGTACAGAACCGGATGGGTGGGCTCGAGGCAGACAAGATCTCGCTGCGGGACGGCCAGCGCTAGAGCCGGTCGCTTGTGAACTGGTTTATCCACATCAGTCAGGACAACATTCTCGCGCGATGCAAGGTATCGCGCGGGAATGTTTTCTGACATCACAGCTTAATAGCCATCGTTCGGGCATGAGCGTTCATGTCCCACAGGACCCCGGACGGCGCTGCAGACTCCTGTTTAGATCATGGAATTCCGGAGGTCGGCTGTAGCCGGGAGATCGACCGTGTTATCCGGACCGATCACGACACAAAACAGCTTTGAGGCCTCTGCGGCTGAATAATAGCCTAACGCCACGTCGCCGGCGACTTTCGCCGGGTCGCGCTTGAACGGGTTACCATAACCACCGCCTCCCGGGGTGGTGATCTCGACAAAATCGCCGGTTTTCATCGCCAATCCCTGCTCCTTGGACAGATGTGGCGGGATGTGAACTGCACGCCCCTGTCTGTGCACCCGGATGGTACCCGGCACCCCGTCGTTACCGCCACGCACGCCGGGTGGACCAAAACGGTTATGGTCCATCACGAACGAGGCGGTGCTGTCGCCGCGAAGGATCTCGACCGTGTAGCGCAGACCAAAACCGCCGCGATGTTCGCCGGCGCCTCCCGACCCTTCCGCCAATGCATATTCTCGAAACAGCACCGGAAAGGTTTGTTCGGTAATTTCAACCGGCGGTGACTTGGAGATTCCGATGGTGGAACAGCCATTGCTGATCCCGTCCCCATCTTCATAGCCGCCGTAACCGCCACCGGTTATCTGGTACATGACGAAATCGCGCCCCCGGTCGGGGTCGCTGCCGCCCAGAACAAAGTTTCCACTGGTGCCCGCCGGCGCTGCCGTCACACGGTGCGGCACCGCCTCGACGAGAGCCAGAAACACCGCCTCTGCAATTCGCTGGGATACCTCTGCGGCGCAACCCGATACGGGCCGCGGATATCGGGCATCCAGAAATGTTCCGTCCGTGCCGATGATATCCACCGGTTCAAACGCGCCTGCATTCAGCGGCACATCGGGAAAAATGTGGCGCAAAGCGAGATAGACAGAACTGTGTGTTGTTGCCAGAACACAGTTCATCGGTCCTCTGCAGGGGGGGCTGGAGCCCGCGAAGTCGAAGACCAGACGATTATCCGCAGTTCGTGTCACGCTCAGTTTGATGTCAAGCGGGTCGGGATCAATTCCGTCGCTGTCGATATGCGCAATCGCTGAATAACAGCCCTCAGGCATGGTGCCGACCATAACCGTCATTTGCCGTGCGGCGCGGCTTCGGACTTCTGCGATTGCCCCGGCGACAGTCCCGTCACCGTAGCGGTCGAGAAGTTCAGCCAGTCGTTCCGCCCCGACCCGCAGCGCTGCTGCCTGAGCGGTGATATCGCCGATCCGTTGTTCAGCAACCCGGATGTTGGACTTGATGATCGACAATATCTCGCGATCCAGCACGCCCTTCTTGAACAGCTTAACCGGCGGCAGGCGCAGACCCTCCTGCTCGATCTCCGTTGCTGAAGCAGAAAATCCGCCTGGCACAGCACCGCCCACATCGGGCCAGTGGCCGACATTGGAGAGCCAGCAGAATATCCTTCCGTCGCGCCAGAAAGGTGTGGCAAAGCGGACGTCCATCAGATGGGTCCCGCCCAGATACGGGTCGTTGACTGCGTAGACGTCGCCCGGTTCGGGCGCCGCCACCATGCCTTCGCCGATCAGGCGGATAATATGCGCAGTCGATGCCTGCATGGTGCCAGTAAACACAGGCAAACCGCGCGCGCCCTGAGCGATCAATGCACCGTCAACCGCTGAATAGATCCCGTCCGAGCGGTCATCGGCCTCAGATATGATCGGCGAAAATGCAGCCCTGCTGAACACCAGATCCATCTCGTCGCAGACCTGCTCCAGCCCTGCCTGTATGACTGTCAGTGTGATTGGATCGATGGTGGTATCAGATATCACTGCGGTCTCCCTGCTTGGAAATGACGAGGGTGTCGGTGTCATCGGTCACGGCAATATCCCCGGGCTCCAGAACGGTCGTGGTGTCCAGCTGCGTCAGGATCGCGGGGCCGGCGATCCGTGAACCTTTCGGCAATCGGGCCCGGTCAATGACCGGTGTATCGTGGGTCTGGCCGTCAAAGCGGACAGGTCGCCGTCCGGTTGTCGCATCCGCCACCGATGCCGCCCGCCCTTCCAGAGGCAACAGCCCATCGAGGTCAACCCGTTGACGGACGCCGATGACCGAGGTCCTGACGGTAAAGAGTGTTGCCCGGACTTCGGGCAAGCGGACACGGAAGCGGACAAAATAGGCTTCGGCAAAATCATGGTTTAGTCGCTTGAGGTCGACAGGGCCCTGCGGAAGCGGGACCCGGATAAGATGGGTCTGTCCGGTAAATTTCATGTCGACGCTGCGCTCGACCTCGATGCGCTGAGAAACGACGGCTTCACGTTCCAACGCCGCGCGTCCCGCGTTCAACTGGTCCGCAAGAAGCCGGTCAATCGCTCCGGCGTCACAGGTCTCGAGTGGCGCATTGACGGTCTTCACCGCTTCGTGCCGCAGATCAGCTATGAGGCAGCCGATCGCGTTGGTGATCCCCGGTCGTGGCGGGACCACAATCCGGGGCACCCGCAATTCGCCAGCCACCGCTGAGGCGTGCAGCGGTCCGCCGCCGCCAAAGGCAAACAATACGAAGTCCCGCGGATCGTGACCCCGGTCGATCGAGATCAGGCGGATGGCACCAGCCATACGCAAGTTGGCAACCTTCAACGCGGCTTCCGCCGCCGCGTAGGCATCGAGACCAAGAGGGCCGCAGAGATCGCGCTCGAACGCTGCAGCGATCTCGTCCCGCGACGCAGGCTTATCCACCCCCAGGAGGTCGGAGAGCTCAAGCCGGCCCAGCAGTACATTCGCATCGGTGATTGTTGGCCGCGTACCGCCTCGCCCGAAGGCGATAGGACCGGGCACCGAACCCGCACTGTCGGGGCCGACCCGCAACAGCCCGGCCGGGTCGATCCACAGAATTGATCCGCCACCGGCGCCGATGGTTCGTACATCCACCATCGGCACATGAATTGGCAGAGCATAATCAATCTCGATTTCGGAAGAAACCAGCGGGCGCCCGTCAGCGATAAGGGCGACGTCGGTCGATGTGCCACCCATATCATAGGTCATCAAACGCCCCAGACTCGCATCCACCGCCGCACGCGCGGCAGCGATCACCCCCGAGGCTGGCCCCGACATCACAGTCAGCGCCGCCTCTTCCGGCGCCCGGTTGGCGGAAACCGTGCCTCCGTTTCCGTTCATCAGCAAGAATTCCCGGTTATAGCCTGACTGGGACAGTCCCTGGCTCAGCCGCCGGACATAGCGTTCGAGGATCGGCCGAACCGAGGCATTGATCGCTGCCGTTACACCGCGTTCATACTCGCGCACCTCGGGAACCAGCCGGTGCCCAAGCGTGATGTTGTCGTTTGGCCACAGCTCGCGCAAGACGCGTTCGGCCAATAATTCCTGATCGGGATTGGTGCTGGCATGGAGGAAATGCACCACGACCGATTCGCATCCCTTGGCCAGCAGGCTCCGGGCAGCTTGCCTGACTTCGTCCAGGTCGAGCGGAATACGGATCGTTCCCTTGGCATCGATTCGCTCGGTGACTTCAAGGCGCAGATCACGAGGAATGACCGGGGTGAACTTGCCCATCAGTCCGTAGGCATTAGGCCGTGTCCGGCGCCCCAACTCGATCACATCCCGGAAGCCGCGGGTCGTGATCATTCCCGTCCGCGCCATGCGGCGCTGCAACAGTGCGTTTGTGGTGATTGTCGTCCCATGAATGATCAGCGAGACCGCCGAGAGCGGCCAGTCAAGCGCGTTCAAGGCGTTGATCACCCCGATTGACGGGTCGTCCGTCGTGGTGGGATGCTTGGCGACGCTGATTTCGCCGGTCTTCCGGTTCAATGTGACGACGTCGGTGAATGTGCCACCAACATCGACTCCGATAATAATTCCGGTTTCGAGTTTGCTCTTTTCCTGCACGCGGATGTCCTGCCTGATTTGCCCCTGGCCAGACTAAGGTAAAAGTTAGTTCGTACACAAACGAATTTTTGAATTGCACTTCAACCTTCTGATTTCCATTGCGAACTGGAGCTTGCCCAAGGCTTTAGCCAGCGTCGAAGTTCGTTTCAGGCATTGGAGGTGCCTTGATCAGGGCTTTGTTGCACGGAGCATGAAGAGGACGGAAGACGCTCTACCCGCGACGAAACTCCGGCGGTGCGTTCGAAATCAGGGCGGCCAAGTTCGGTCATCCGGTTAAGGATCCGGACGCCGATTTTTGCTTCCATTTTCTGGCTTTCGAACGACCGCGCCTTGAGCTTGGGCCCGATGACGGTCTTCCAACAACGCCCCATCAAGGTTTCGGCGCGGCTGCGCTGATTGAAGCACCATGACTTTTGCTGTGCCATACGGCCATGGGCAGCTATGTCGGCAATATGGCGGTCACGAATGCTCGGGTTTTGGCCGGCGTCGGGGCTCAAGATCGCGTCCTTGGGTTGTGGGATCGTGATTTTGACCGCTGAACTGAAGCGTTCGGCAAGAGCCTTAACCGTTGGCTCTCCCATCCTAAGCACCGTGCGCAATTGGCAATAGAGCGCATCAAGCCTTGGGACTGCCGAAACGCCTGCTTGAACACCATGCGCAGCGTCAGACACATCTCACCGAATAGACAGGCTGGCCACCAGGGGTCGTGCGGGGTGGAGCCGACTACGCCGCAAGCGCGTCGTCGCAGATCCAAATCCTCAGATCACCGCGCCGCCGCAGGCTTCCGTCGTACACTGCCCAGTTGGTTACGCGCTGCTTATGCTTCGGGAAACTTGTCCCGATGATCGCTGTGGAATTTGTGCGGCATCAACAGCATCCTCAAGAGAACAGGCCGCAACCGATATCAGCCGAATTAGTCTCCGCGCAACAACGTCATCTCCAATGGTGGTTCAAACAATCTCGCTCTGCCACACACTGGGGCCGTCGGGGGCGTCTACATCATCAATGCTCAGTGAAAGCGGAGTGCTTGAAATCGAAAACTGTTGACAGATTACAGAATGTGTTGATAGCTTGCCGAAATGTCATCGTTGGAGGGGAAAATTATGAATAAGAAACTTAGATTCTTGATCCTGGGAACTTCGTCCGCATTGTTGATGCTTGGCGCAGTTGCCGGCGCCACGGCGCAAGAGGTGACGTTGCGCCTCGGACATATTTTTGCAGATACTCATCCGATCGGAATCGGAGCGACTGCTCTCAGCGACTATGTTGCAAAAGAAAGCGGTGGTCGTATGCGGATCGTTGTTTTTCCGGCTTCTCAGCTCGGCGGCCTGCGCGCACTGGAGGACGCGGCAGCGTCGGGGCTTCTTGACATCACCCAGTCGTCTGCGCCTTCATTGCAAGCGATTTACGAGCCCGCTGCAGTCCTGACAATTCCCTACGCTTTCCGCGATGCGGCCCATCTGCAGGCGGCCTGGTCGGGGTCGATTGGCCAGAAGATGCGGGACGATCTCGTCACGCAAAACGAGTTGCGCGTGCTTTCGACATTTCCGCAGCCCCCGCGTCACATATCTGCCAATGATCCGATCGCCAATGTTGACGACTTGAAAGGTACGCGTATCCGCGTACCGCAGGTGCCGTCTTGGGTGGCATTCTTCGAGAAGATCGGAGCGGTACCGACGCCGATTGAGCTCGGTGAGCTCGTTACAAGTCTGCAGCTTGGCATTGTCACTGCGCAGGAAAATCCCTACGCGACGATCGAATCGATGAAGCTGTCTGACGTTCAGACATACCTTGTGCCGACCGGCCATGTCAGGACTTTGGACTTCTTTCTCCTGAGCAATGCGACCTACCAAAAGCTTCCGGAAGATCTGCGCAAGATTGTCATGGACGGGGGTGTCGTGGCCGAAAAAGCAGTGATCGCAGAATGGGAAAAGGCCAGTGAGAGTGCACTCGCCAGGCTTCAGGATGCCGGGATGAAACTTCTCGATGTCGACGTGCAGTCGATCATGGATGCATCCGGTGACCTCTACAAGGAGTTCCTGACGTCGGAAAATCAAAAGGTCTTTGAAGAAATCCAGAAAATTCAGTAGCAAAAGAGGGCGGCGAGGCCATGCGCATTCTTGAATCCATCCCCGCAGTCATTATGGCGGCATTGCTTTTCTTTGGGTTCGTAAACATTGTGATGCGCCTGGTCTTCGGCGGCGGTTTGATCTGGTTCAGCGATGTGGGTCGCTATGCATTGGTCTGGATGGTGTTAATCGGCGCCGCCGCTGTCTCAATTCGCAATGCCCACATTGCGGTTGATGTGGGGCTCAATGAGCGGGTTTCACCGCTCTTGGTCAAGATTTTTGCCACAATACGGTTCCTGGCCATTGGGGCGTTCCTCGCTGTGTTGCTTGTCGAAAGCGTTAAGCTTACGCTTTCGACCTTGCCGCAGACCTTTATCACCGTACGGTGGCTGTCGCTTGGCTGGGCCTATGCAGCCCTGCCGGTGGGTGCGCTCTTGATGCTTCTGGCTCTGGTGCTTGGCACATTCCGGACGCGTCCGGCGGCGTCAGAGAATGGCAATCCCAAATGATACTGCTTCTCGCTCTCTTCGCGCTGGCTTTGATTGCGACACCTATTGCTTTCGCAATGGGGGCTGCCTCAGTGCTGCAACTCGCAGTGATCGGTGACTATTTGCAGCTCCAATGGATCCCGCGCCGGATGATGGATGGTCTGGCTTCCTATCCGCTGCTCGCCGTCCCGTTCTTTATCCTCGCAGCCGAACTGATGAATACGGCTGGAATCACCGCTCGGATCTTCACATTCTCTACAGCAATGGTCGGACATATCCGTGGCGGGCTTGGTCACGTCAACGTGCTGTCCAGTGTGCTTTTTTCGGGGATGTCCGGGTCTGCGATTGCCGACGCGGCAGGCCTTGGAAAGATCCAGATCCCGGAGATGACCCGTAACGGATATCCGGCGCCTTTCTCCGCCGCGATCACGGCGGCCTCTGCGACCATCGGACCAATCGTGCCGCCGAGCATTCCGTTGGTGATTTATGGGGTGGTGGCGGAAGAGTCAGTCGTACGATTGCTGATCGCCGGATTTGTTCCCGGCGTGTTGATCGCGCTGCTTCTGTCGTTTGCTGTCTACGTGCAAGCGGTGCGCCACGATTATCCAATAGCACCGCGCACGACGCGAGACGAACGCGTTTCCGCGTCGCGCAAGGCAATCTTGCCGATTGCCATGCCGGTAATTCTCATTGGCGGAATCCTCTCCGGATTTTTCACACCCACCGAGGCCGCACTCGTCGCGGTCGTCTATGCACTGGTCTTGATCACGCTGATATACCGGGAGGCGGGCGCGGGGGATGTCTGGTCGGCGTTTCGAACATCGTCACTGGAAGCCAGCAAAGTGCTGCTCATTGTGGGCCTCGCCTATCCAGTGAGTTTGGTTCTGACGACCATGGAACTGCCGCAACAACTTGTTAAGTTGTTTTTGTCGATAAGCGACAGTTCAATGGTGTTCATGCTTGCGACTTGCGTGCTGCTTCTGATCATTGGCTGCTTCCTCGAATCCGTATCGGCGATGATCATCGTGGTGCCACTGCTGTTGGCTCCAGCGCAGGCTTTCGGAGTTGATCCTATTCATTTCGGCGTTGTTGTCGTGCTCAACCTGATGATCGGGCTGGTCACACCGCCCTTCGGTTTGTCGATGTTCATCGCATGCGAAATATCGGGCGTACGCCAGGGTGCATTCATCAAGGCGATGGCTCCATACTATCTGGCACTGTTGAGTGGGCTCCTACTTGTGGCATTCGTGCCGGAGCTTTCCACCGGGCTTCCTGACCTCGTTTTCGGCGCACGCTGAGTGTGCCGCACCGCACAATTCTTGGAGATCAAAATGGGCTACATAGTAAACTGGAATGACCTTCCGGAGGTTGAAATCCTACCGAACAATTTTCGCAAGTCCGCAGCCGGCCTCAAGACCGGTGTCAACCGGCTTCGCATCGTGCATCCCATGCAAACGCCACGCCACCAGCATGATAGTGAAGAGCAGACAGTGCTGATGCTGAGCGGCCGCATGTACATCCATATTGAGAACGAACGCCACGAGGCTGGTCCGGGAGACGTTTGTGTGATCCCGACGGGCACCGACCATTCCTTCGAGACGATCGAGGGCGAGGTGGAACTGCTGGAAATCTTTGCCCCCATGCGGGTGCAGAACCTTGTCGGTTTTGTCGGAAAGGTGTTCTGATGGCCCTGCAGGAAATCGCGCCCGGCGTCTTCGTCGAGACCGAGCATCTGGGCTCCAACAATTCCATCATTTCGACGCGCGATGGTCTCGTGTTGATCGATTCACCGCACCGGCCGACCGATGCAATGCGCTGGCGCCGAACCGCCGCGTCGATGGGCGACGTCGTTTTTCTAATCAATACCGACCATCATATCGACCATACAATGGGAAACTATTTCCTGCCCGGCACGGTGGTCTCGCACGAAATCACGCGCCGGCAACTCGTCGACAACGCGCCAAGCCGCGAGTATGTCGAGGAACTGATTGCTGTCATTGATCCCGAAGGCGTGCCGTTGTTGCGTGACTACCAGGTCCGTCCGCCCACCGTCACTTTTGTCGACAGGATGGCGCTCGACGTCGGCGGCCTGCGCTTCGATCTCACCCATCGGCCGGGCCACACCCCAAACAGCGCCTATATCGAACTCAAGGCACTCGGTGTCGTCTTTTCTGGTGATCTGTTCTGTGAGCTCGGGCTACCGGCTTTTGTGGAAGCGCATGTTTTTGAATGGCTGGAGGCCGCCCGCTTTTTTGAGACAATCGATGCTGAATGGATTGTGCCCGGGCATGGTGCCGTGTCGCGCCCTGGCGAGGTCACGCCGTTCCGCCAGCAGATGGAAGAACTGATCGGGCAAGTGAGCGACGGCATAGACAAGGGCGATCCGCGCGATGCAATCGCCAATCGGCTGCGCTTTGAAGACCGTATTCATATTTCAACCGGAGGCAGCCCATCTTATCCAGATCATCTGATCGAGCTGTTCCAGCGGAAGAGCATTGAGGCAATTTACGATCAAATCGTCCAGCGACAGAGCGCCGCCTAGAAATATGCGCTATAGAAAGCTGACACTATTTTACAGCTTTTCCGCAAGCAGGAGTTGGTATGAGCTTTCTCGAACCCATAGCGGTCTCATCGATCGCGAAAGAGGCCTTTCACAAGCTGACCCAGGCAATTGTTTCGGGCGAATTCAAGCCTGGAGAGCGACTGTCCGAGGCAGAACTCGCCAGGCGATTTGGCATCAGCCGCGGCCCGATCCGGGAGGCGCTCGGACGGCTCGAAGGCAAGCTGGTCATCCGCACACCGCGGCTGGGCGTCAGTGTCATTGATCTGTCAACCGAAAAGCTTGTCGAGCTGTTCGCTGTGCGCGAAGCGCTTGAGGGCATGGCGGCGCGGCTTGCAGCCGAACGCATCACCGCCCCGGAAATCGAAGAGCTCAATGCGCTGCTCGAGCAGCATGGCGGCAACAAGGACGTTGCCTCGGATTCGGGTTACTACCAGGAAGGCCAGGACGACGATTTCCATTTCAGGATCGTGCGGTCGGCCCGCAACGAGCAACTGGAACTGATGTTGCTGGAGGAGTTGTATTTCAAGCTGAAGCTTTATCGCTACCGCATCAGCAGCACGCCGGGCCGGGCCCAAAAGGCGCTTGAAGAGCATCGCGAAATCGTCAAGGCGATTGCCAGCCACAATCCGGACAACGCTGAAGCCGCCATGCGACGGCATATCCGCAACGCAATTACCGCCGCGGCCAGTCAAATGGAGCGCGGCGAAAAGGAAAGAAACAGGAGCCAGAAATGAAGCCTTGGGACGGTATAATCTCGGAAGAAGAACAACGCGCCTACAATGCCGCAGGTTTTGGCAAGCCAACCGGGCTCGGCAAGCGTCCGGCGCTGATCATCATTGATGTCCAGTATCGCACGGTCGGCACCACACCTCTGCCTTTCTGGGAGTCGATCAAGGAATTTCCGACCTCCTGCGGCCAGGTTGGCTGGGACGCCGTCGGAAATATACAAAAACTGCTGAAAACGTTTCGCGCCAATGACTGGCCGGTGCTGTTTCCGCATGTCGCGCCGAAGGAAAATTTCGATACCGGACGGCTTGCCGACAAGGTGCCGGCGCTGATGACCGTGAAGCGAAGCGGCTATGATTTCGTGGCCGAAGTGGCGCCGCAAGGCAAGGATATCCTGCTGCCCAAGAAGCATCCGAGCGCGTTTTTCGGCACTCCGCTGGCAAGCTATTTGATTGACCTCGGCGTCGATACGCTGGTTGTGACCGGATGCACCACTTCGGGATGTGTGCGCGGCAGCGTGGTCGACGGATTTGCCTATAACTGGCGCATTACCGTGCCGCATGATGCGGTCTACGATCGCAGCAAGGTGTCTCACGCTGTCAATCTGTTCGACATGAGCTCGAAATATGCCGATGTGATGAGCACGGACGAAACCATCGCTGCTCTGGCGCAGATCGATCAAAACAAGGCCGACTGAGCGAGAGGCGGCGGGTGATGCCCGCCGCACCATCGATTCCGGCTATCAGGTTCAGGCACCGCTTCTGACAAGCAGCGCTTCTCCCATATCGTTCCACACCTGCTGTTCCACAATCAGCCCGTTCCTGATCCGGAACTGGTCGGTGAAACGTATGTCCTGAAACACCTTGCCATCCACCCACTCGCCCGTGAGCGTGCCCGAGAAGATGACCGTTTCGATGCCTTCTGCGTCCTGGGGGACATAATAGGTTCGGGCATAGGTCTTGCGCACCTTGCGGTAACGCGCGGCCCCCGACGCGACGAGATCCTCGAGTACCTTGAAGCTGCGGCGGCCGGGATAGATCGCCGTGAAATCCGCTGCGAGCAGGCTGCGGGCAATGTCGATTTCCCTGGCTTCCATCGCGTCGAGGAAGGCGCGGGCAAGGGCGACAGTTTCGCCATTATAGGGGGATGGAGATTGGCTCATAACAGTTGCGGCAAGATGGTGACGATAGAGGGGAAGATGGTCAGGATCACCAGTCCGAGCAGCATCAGCAGCAGGAAGGGAAGCGCGGCCGATGCGAGGTAGGGAAGTTCGCGTCCCGAAATTCTCTGCAGCACGAAGAGATTGAACCCGATCGGTGGCGTGATCAGGCCGATTTCGACCAGGATCACCATGAACACCCCGAACCACAGCAGGTCGAAGCCAGCGTTTTGCGCCACCGGCAGCAGCACCGATCCTGTCAGCACGATCATCGACAAGCCGTCCATGAAGCAACCGAGAACAACAAGGATGAATGCAATGACGAGCAGCAGTCCGTAATATCCGAGCTGTACATCCTGAATCCACGAAACGATGGTGCGGGGAATGCCGGTATAAGCCATGGCTACCTGGAGCGCTGCGGAGGCGCCGAGGATCAATCCGATTGCAGCACAAAAGAGCACGGTGGCCTTGAGCGATTCGACGATCAGGGACGGTGTAAGTCTGTTGTCCATCAACGCCAGCGCCAGCGCACCGGCAACGCCGATTACCGCAGCTTCGGTGGGGGTGGCATAGCCGCCATAGATGGCGCCGAACACCAGGGCAATGAGCACGATAAGCGGCAACAGCGACACGATGGCACGCAACCGGCTGCCATCAGCATGGACGGTGACGCCGGCATCCTGCTGCAGTCCCCGATGCCGGATCGCGACATAGCCGCAGAACAGAGCCGCGATCAGCAGACCCGGCAGGATGCCGGCCAGAAAAAGGTCGCCAATCGATACGTTGAAGGCAAATCCGTACAGGATTAGCGCCACTGAAGGTGGGATCAGTATGCCGAGCGTGCCGGAGCCTGCAATCGATCCCAGTACCAGTTTTTCAGGATAGTTCCGCGCCTTGAGTTGCGGCAGGCTGAGCTGGCCGATAGTGGCTACCGTCGCGGTCGACGAGCCGCACAATGCCGAAAACAGGGCGCTGGCGAAGATGTTGACCTGGATCAGGCCGCCCGGCATGCGCCCGACAAGCACGGCGAAGGCATCAAACAGCTTCTGGGCGGTTCCCGAGCGCGACAAAAGTTCGCCCATCAGCACGAAAAGCGGAAGGGCGGTCAGGCCCCAATTGGTCATCTGGCCGAAATAGGCCGTGGCCATGGCCGTGGCGGGATCGGCATTGGCAACCAGCAGGATGCCAATAGTGGTCAGCAGCAGGATCGTCGCGGCAATAGGTATACCGAGAAACAATAGCACGAACAGACCGATGACGAAGAAAATGGCGATAAGGTCGCGGTCCATGTCAGTGCGCTCCGGATGGCAGGTCGCGGTCATTCTGGTCGAAGCCGGGTCCGAACAGGCGTTCGAGGAAGCGCAACACGAGCGCCAGTTCCAGCATGGCGATTCCGGTCATGACAATTCCCATCGGCAATGCGCGGGGTATCGGCAATGTCCCCAGCATCGTAATTCCCGACTGGAAGGCAGAGTACCAGATCCTCGAGAAACCCATAAGCAGATAACCGATAATACCGATGGTCACGATGTAGGCCACAATCCGCAGCATGGCCGCGCCGGCGGGCTTCATGTTGTTGACGAAGAAGTCGACGGAGATGTGCTGGTCATTGGGTACGGCTGCAGCAAATCCGAGTGCGAAGGTGCCTCCAAGCAGGATGCCGGCAATGTCGTCGGCGGAAGGCACTGATATTCCGGCAAAACGCAATCCGATCACCGCAAGGAAGAGCACAACCAGCAACGCCAGCGATAGACAGGCCAGCACCATCGAGACAGACGCAACCCAGCCGAGGATCCGGTTCATCAGGCGTGCAAGTTGGGGGTTTCGAGCGGGCATGTAAAATGCGTCCTCCGGTTTTCCGAATTGAGATGTCCGTCCACGGGCAGGTATGCCGTGGACGGACAGTTTAGATCAACATAGCCCGATCGGCGATGCTCAGTTGGCAGTCACTTTTTCGCGGAAAGTGTCGATGGTCGCCTTGCCTTCGTCACCTGCCTTGGCCAGCCAGTCCGCGACCATGGCCTCGCCGATGCCGTTAAGCTCCTCGGCCAGTTTTTCGCTGGGCCGGACGATGTTCATGCCGTTGTCGGCAAGCGTCTTTTCCGCTTCGGTGACCTTGGCCTCGCTTTGCTCCCAGCCCCAGGCCTCGACTTCCATTGCCACGTCCAGCATTTCCTGCTGCATGTCTTCGGGCAGCGTCTGGTAGACGTCCTCGCGGACGAACACCATCAATTTTGGCAGCCAGGCGTCGGTCTTGTAATAGTAGTTGGTGTATTCCCAAGCCTTGTAGACAACGCCGGATGTCGGCGCGGTGTTGAAGCTGGAGATCAGGCCTGTTGCAAAGGCCTGCTGCATTTCGGTGATCTGAACCGTGGTCGGCACGGCACCCATCATTTCAGCCAGGCGCGTGGTCGAGGGATTGTAGGCCCGCATCGAGAGGCCCTTTACATCGTCCAGCGAGTTGATTTCGCGGTCGAAAAAGAAGCTCTGCGACGGCCACGGCACAGCATAAAGAAGCCGCACTCCGCTCTTGGCCAGTTCTTCGGACAGCGGCTCGCGGGTCACGTCCCAAAGCACTTTGGCATCGTCATAGGATGTGACGAGGAACGGAATACCGTCGAGTTCCCACAGCGGGTTTTCGCGGCCAAGATTGGTCATCAGCTCCGCGCCCATTTCGACCAGACCGTTGCGGGTCGATTCCAGAACCACCGGATTGGCAAACAGCGACCCACCATGATGCGTAGTGATGTCGAGCTCGCCGTCGGTGACCTCACGCATCTTGTCGGCGAACATCTGCATCGCCTGGCTTTGAAATTCACTTGCCGGATAGGCGTTTGCAAGGTTCCAGTTGAATTCTGCGGCATAGGCCCCGGTCGTGGAAAATGCGGCGACCAAGCTTGCGGCAATCGATTTTTGCAGTTTGTTCATGTGTCACTGTCCTTCATCGTTGAGTGTTTCTGATCGGGTGCGGCGGGAGTTTGCGTGGCAGGAATTTGCCTTTGCCAACGGCCTCTTCCACAAGTTGGTGGTCTCGCAAGGCGAAGCGTCCGCGCGACATCGCATGCACGACCCGACCGCGCAGCGTCATCCCGTCGTAAAGCGAGTAACCCGCGTCGGTGGCACGTGTTTGAGGTCCCACGACATAGTTCTCGTTAAGGTCCATGATCGCCAGATCAGCGTCGAGACCGATCGCGATGCCGCCCTTGCGGTCAGCCATACCCATGATTCGGGCCGGATTGGCCGATGCAAGTTCCGCGATCCGTTCAAGCGGAATGCTGCGCTTGTGATGGCCTTCGCTGACCAGCACAGGCAGGAAAGTGTCGAGCCCCGGGCACCCCGGAGACGCGCCCCAGATGCCGCCCTGCTTTGCCGACATGGTGCGGTGCACGTGGTCGGTGCCGATGGTGTCGATGTGACCGTCGGCGATGGCTTTCCAGAGCGCTTCCCGGTCAGCGTTTTCGCGCAGAGGAGGATTGACCTTTCCAGCCATACCGATGCCGGAATCGACATCGTGGGTAAGGTAGTGGTTGCAGGTCTCGATGAAGACCGGGTAGCCGTCGCGGCGCATAGCGACCGCAGCTTCAAGAGCTTCAGCAGAGGATGTGTGCACACAATAGACCGGCGTGCCGGTGATTTTGCCATAATAGGTGGCGCGCCGGATTGCCTCCGCCTCGATGAAAGAAGGGCGCGCAGAATTCCAGGTCCGAAGGCCGCCTTTGCCTTGCGGGTCGGCGTCGCGCATTCGTGCGGTCATCGCCCAGCCGATCTCGATGTTTTCCGGATGGGGGCACATCATGCCGCCAAGCGGACCGAGGGTTTCAAGCAGCCGGAACATGAAGCCGTCATCAATGCCGGGCAGGCCGAGCCGTTTGCCTTCGTCACCGCGGATATTCATGAACAGTTTTGCGGTCGGAACGCCCAGGTCATTGACATAATGCGGCAGTGAAGCGAGCTGCGCCTCGCTGGCAATGATGAAGTGATAGCCGAAATCGATGCGTGCACCGGCCTCTGTCACCTCTTTCAATTCCGCGAAGAAGCTTTCGTAAGGATCGCCACTCATCACATAGGGAATGAAGCTGGTTACGCCGCCCAGCAGGGCTGCTGCGGTTTCACTGGCGGCGTCCGATGGCACGCGCGGGCGCGAAATATCATTGCCATGGCCCAGGTGCAGATGGACATCTACCCCGCCGGGAAAGACAGTCAGACCAGTCAGGTCGATACGTTCATCAACCTCGACGTCGGCATCCCGCTCCACGATGCCTGCGATTGTCTCGCCGTCAATCAACACGTCTGCCTCGACCAGCCCGGTCCCGGGAATGACGAGCGTCGCGCCTGTCAGATGCTTGGTAAACCTACGTTTCAAAAGGCACCCCCTGATGGTCTTTTCTTCATGAGCTGTGATATCTGTGCATGCAATTTGGAAACTGTCAACAGTTGACGAATCGAACCCCTCTGCTATTGTCCGGAAAATTACAACCACAAGGATGATTGAGTATGGATTCTTCGGCAGGCAAGC
>NZ_JBDWHW010000132.1:0-15596 GCF_039975035.1 Hoeflea sp.
TCCGGAAGCCGAGGCGCTGGCGAAGGAAGCAGCGTTCCTGACCCATCGCCCTGATGATCCGGGGATTGATGTCGATGCCGAACCGGAAAAGCCCGGCCGGTTTCGGCTATTCTGAGCGGAATGTGAAGGTGACAGGCAATGCTTGATCAAATACGCGCCTTTCTGGGCGGATTGCGCGGGGACAATTCTGCACCGCCGGACTCCAGCAACCCCGATGTCGCTGCTGTGGCGCTGTTCTTCCACGTCATCGGCGCGGACGGAGTGGTGGACGAGGCGGAGTCCGAGAAACTCAAATCACTGATTGTTGAGGAATATGGCCTCAGTGGCGCTGAAATGCGCCGGCTGGTCGAGGCCGGTGAACAGGCCGACCGCGAAGCGGTTGATCTTTACGCGTTCACCAGCATTCTCAACCGGTCCCTGCAGCCGGAGGCAAAAGTTCATTTTATCGAACTGTTGTGGAATCTGGCCTACGCCGACGGTCACCGGCACGAACTCGAAGATCATGTGGTCTGGCGTATCTCCGATCTGATGGGTGTGTCGAACCGCGAACGGGTACTGGCGCGCCAACGCGCCCTTGCCGCCGCCGGTCTCGACGCCGGGGATGACGGCGACTGATTGCAGGTGATATCGCGATTTCGTTGCGATTCAGGTTGTTCCGGAGCCGGAATTGTTGCTCTGATCCAGACCTGTGCCGAGCGATGCACGGCTCTCCTCGGCGTCCTTGTCGAGAGACTGAATTTGCCGGAGCTGCGGAAAACCGACGCTCCAGGCCAGCGCCACGGCAAGGGTTCCTGCGCCGCCAATCACCACGGCGGCGACCGGTCCGATCAACGAAGCCATGATGCCGGCGCGGAATTCGCCAAGCTCGTTTGATGCGCCGATGAACACCATGTTGACGGCGCTGACGCGGCCGCGCAACTCATCGGGCGTCCATAATTGCACCAGGCTCTGGCGAACATAGACCGAGATCATGTCGGATGCGCCCATGATGATCAGCGCCGCCATGGTCAGAGGCAATGATGTCGACAGGCCGAAAACGACGGTCGCGGCGCCAAAAATGCCCACGGCAATGAACATCGCCCTGCCGGCATGTCTGCGGATCGGTCGGGAGGCGAGATAGATCGCCATGCCGATGGCGCCAATGCCGGGGCTTGCGCGCAGCAGGCCCAGCCCCCAGGGACCCAGTTCGAGCACGTCACGGGCAAATACCGGCATCAACGCAATGGCGCCGCCCAGAAGCACCGCGAACATGTCCAGCGAAATGGCGCCGAGCACGATCTTCTGATTGCGCACGTAACTGAAGCCGGCAACCAGCGTTTGCCAGCTCTGGGATTGACCGCGGCTGCGCTGCAATGGTGGCGGCACCAGCGAGATGGCGACAATCGATGTTATGAAAAACACCATCGCCGTCAGGTAGGGCACGATTGGACCAAGACCGTAGAGAAGGCCGCCGGCCACGGGACCGACAATGGTCGCGGTCTGCCAGGAGGTGGAGTTCCAGGCAATGGCGTTGGGCAGGTCGCGGGCCGGCACCAGGTTGGGCGCCAGCGATTGCGAGGCTGGCGAAAAAAAGGCGCGCGCGATGCCGATCACCAGCAGCACGGCGAATATCGGCATCGGTGAGGTCAGTCCGCGCCAGGCGAAATAGACAAACACCGCGGCGCACAGGCCGATCACGATCTCGCTGATCAGCATGATGTTGCGACGGCCATAGCGATCGGCTGCGGCGCCGGTAAACAGGATCAGCACCAGCGCCGGCAAGAACTGGATCAGACCGACAAGACCGAGATCGAACGGATCACGGGTCAGATCATAGATCTGCCAGCCGACCGAAACACTGATGATCTGAAGCGCGAAAGAGGAAAGAAACCGGGCCGTGAAATAGAAGGTGAATGCGCGGTGGCGAAAAGCGGCATAACGATCGTCAGCCAGGGCGGGAGTTTGCATGGTGGTGTTTCCGGTAGCTGCGTGGCTTGCGCGTCAAACTTCAATCTCGACCTGTCTTGAAGCATCATGCGAATGTCGAGGGGCAAGGTTTCAGGCGTCACTCAGCTATACACCAGCAAGTGACCTCCGCCATGGCCAAAACCCGGATTTGGACCGCGCCCGCAAAGGCGTCGGCCCGGTGGTCCTGAGAGTGCCCTGCCTTGGCCAGCGGATGCCCTTGCCGCCCGGGGTTGGAATGTCTACATGTCTGTCACGCGAAGAACAGCCGGAGTAACTTATGATCGCAGTCTTTCAAACCATTGACCTGGTGCTGGGCCTTTATACCTGGATCATCATCGGCAGTGCCATATTCTCCTGGCTCTATGCCTTCAACGTGGTCAATTCGAACAATCGCTTTGTCGGCATGATCGGCGAGTTCCTCTACAAGGCCACCGAACCGGCGCTGAGGCCGATCCGCCGGATCATGCCGGATCTGGGCGGGCTCGACATTTCGCCGATTGTGTTGCTGATCGCGATCTTTTTCGTGCGTACATTCATCGCGACCTCGATCGCGCCGATGTTCTTCTGAGCGACTGGTTCAGGATAAGGGACGGCGCTGTCGACGTGTCCGTCCGGCTGACGCCCGCCGCCTCCATCGACGCGATCGACGGGCTGGTGGCGGATGCGGCAGGCAGTATCCGGCTAAAAGCGCGGGTTCGGGCTGTTGCCGAAAACAACAAGGCCAACCGGGCGATCGAGAAGCTGATCGCCAAGCGGCTCAAGATCGGCAAGTCCGGTGTCCGGGTGATTTCGGGAGAGACAAGCCGGTCCAAGACCATCCGCATCGTGGGCGACCCGGATGATCTTGTCACGGATCTTGAAAACCTGGCCCGGACCGACTGACGGATCAGGTCTTGGTCTTGGCCCGTTCGATGGCTTCGACAATCAGCCCGCGTGCAATCTCGGCATCGCGCCAGCCGCCGATCTTGACCCATTTGCCCGGTTCGAGATCCTTGTAGTGTTCGAAGAAATGCTCGATCTGCTGCAGCGTGATTTCCGGCATGTCGGTATAATCATGCACACCGGCGTAGCGCTGGGTCAGGTGCGGCGATGGCACCGCGATGATCTTCTCGTCCTGTCCGGCATTGTCCTCCATGATCAGCACGCCGATCGGCCGGACGTTGATCAGGCAGCCCGGGATCAGTGGCCTTGTGTTGCACACCAGAACGTCAATCGGGTCGCCATCGTCGGACAGGGTGTGCGGCACGAAGCCGTAATTTCCGGGATAGGTCATCGGGGTATAGAGAAACCGGTCGACGACCAGCGTGCCGGCGTCCTTGTCCATCTCGTATTTGATCGGCTGTCCGCCGACGGGCACCTCGATGATCACGTTGACGTCGTGTGGCGGGTTTTCGCCAATGCTGATGGCGTCTATGCGCATGATCGCTCCAATTCGGATTTCTGTTGCATGCCATGCTCAATTGGGAGGATTGAGCAAATGTGCATGCGTCAATTTCAGGCCAGAAAACAATATTTGCGGGATCAGTCGAACCCGCGTCGCTTCGGACGGTTCCGGAATTAATGGCAAAGGCCGGTTTGCGCAACAGAACTTTCGGCGCGCAGTGGCGCTTGTGCGGTTTCAGGGCCAGACGAAGGCCAGCTTCTTGAGGGTTTTGCCGTCAAAGGTCTCGTGGCCTTCAGCCACGTCACGTCCGCCCTGGAACCGGTAGAAATCGACAGCCGGGTCGTTGTCCTCGAGACACCAGACCACAACGCCCTTGCATCCGAGCGATTCGAGAAGTTGCCGGGCTTCGCCAAACAGCCGCTTGCCAAGACCGACGCCCTGGAATTCAGGCTTGAGATAGAGTTCGTAGATCTCGCCTTCCTGCGGCAGCGAGCGGGCCCTGTTGAGCCCGAGCGTGGCATAGCCCGCCACCGTGCCACCGACATCAAGCACCAGTATGGAGGTAGAGCCGCGAATAGCACGCCGCCACCAGCCGATGTTGCGGCGCTCGAGCATGTGCCGAAGCGCCTTGTAGGGCAGGATGCCGGTATAGGCGTGGCTCCAGGCGGCGCGATGGGTGCCGGCAATGGCTTGCGCGTCCTGCGGCTCGGCGTGCCGTATGTCGATCGTTAACGTACTCATGGCGTCATATTACCGCTCCGTGGACACCGGAAGAAAGCACTCGCTGCCATCGCCCGGTGTCTGCCCACAATTTTGTTCTGTGGACGGTGTGCGGAGAGTTAACCGTCTGTTAACGAATTATGCAAGGGGAGTTGAGGTGGGAGTCAGCCGGTCAGGCGTCGTCTGCAAACCGGTTGAGGCAGATTTGCGCCGCTTCAAAGAACTGGCCGACCTGCAATCCGTCCACCAGTGCATGGTGCACCTGGACCGCGACAGCACAGCTCCAGCGACCGTCAGCAGCTTCCATGAACTTGCCCCAGGAAAACCGCGGAATGCAGTCCTCCGGGCCCGGCAAGGCATTGTCAAGCGCGGTAAAGTCGAGCCAGGGCAGGCAGGAGAGATAGGCGACGTCAAAGCGCTGCCCGGTGTTGGCGCCGAGATCTGTGCCTTTTGCGGTTTCGTCGATGGCAGCCTTGCAGCTCTCATCGAACCGGGACCAGTCCGGATAATAGGAAATGTAGCAATAGCCGAATGTATCGCCGGGTCTGGGGACGGTGGCGGACAGCGAGATCCCGTCGTATTCGACAACGCTGTTGCCCGTAAAGCGCATCTTCAGCGCCGGGACGGCGTGGATGCCCGTGCCAATGGCGTGAATGAAGGCCCGGTACGGCGAGACGCCGGCGGGCTTGCCCTTGGTCATCAGGGCGGTGACGTCGACGCGCGCGGTGGTGGCAAAATGCGGCCGGTCATAGGTCCGGAACAGCTTGAACTGTCCAGACCGGGACCATGTCGCAAGATCGATTTCGCGCGCGCCGTTCATATCAGGCGGCGCTGGCGCCGGTTTTACCCTGACGCTTGCGGTCTGTTGCGTCGAGGAAACGCTTGCGAAGGCGGATCGATTTCGGCGTCACTTCCATCAGTTCGTCGTCCTGGATCCAGGACAGCGAGCGGTCCAGCGTCATTCGGATCGGCGTGGTGAGCTTGATCGCTTCGTCCTTGCCGGCGGCGCGGATGTTGTTGAGCTGCTTGGCCTTGAGCACGTTGACTTCAAGATCGTTGTCACGGGTGTGGATGCCGATGATCATGCCCATGTAGACCTTGTCGCCCGGCTCGATGATCATCGGACCGCGGCTTTCGAGGTTGAACATGGCGTAGGCAACGGCTTCGCCGGCCATGTTGGACAGCAGCACACCATTGGTACGGCCCGGGATATCACCCTTGTAGGGCTGATATTCATGAAACAGACGGTTCATCACGGCGGTGCCGCGCGTGTCTGTGAGCAGTTCCGACTGGTAGCCGATCAGGCCGCGTGTCGGTGCGTGGAACACCAGCCGCTGACGGTTGCCGCCCGACGGGCGCAGTTCGGTCATCTCTGCCTTGCGCTCGGCCATTTTCTGCACGACGATGCCGGAATGCTCCTCGTCGACGTCGATGACGACTTCCTCGATCGGCTCCAGCAACTTGCCGTTTTCATCATTGTGCATGACCACGCGCGGGCGTGATACGGCCAGCTCGAAGCCTTCGCGGCGCATGGTTTCGATCAGCACGGCCAATTGCAATTCGCCACGGCCCGAGACGTAGAACGAATCCTTGGCGTTCGATTCCTCGATTTTCAGGGCGACGTTGCCTTCGGCCTCGCGCAGCAGCCGGTCGCGGATGACGCGGCTTGTCACCTTGCTGCCCTCGGTGCCGGCCAACGGCGAATCATTGACCATGAAGCTCATGGTCACGGTCGGCGGATCGATTGGCTGGGCGTGAAGCGGTTCGGAGACCGAGGTGTCGCAGAACGTGTCGGCGACGGTGCCCTTGGAAAGCCCGGCGATGGCAACGATATCACCCGCATGGGCTTCATCGACCGGCTGGCGTTCGAGGCCGCGGAAGGCAAGAATCTTGGAAATGCGGCCGGTTTCGATCTGCGTTCCGTCGCCGTGAAGAACCTTGACCTGCTGGTTGGCCTTGACGGTTCCGGAATGGATGCGGCCGGTAATGATGCGCCCGAGGAACGGATTGGCCTCGAGAATGGTGCCGATCATCCGGAACGGGCCTTCAGCAACCGTGGGTTCGGGAACATGATCGAGAACCAGGTCGAACAGCGGCGCCAGGGTTCCGCCGTCTTCGGGGCGATCCGGTCCTGTCGACATCCAGCCATTGCGGCCCGAGCCGTAAAGGATCGGGAAGTCGAGCTGTTCGTCGGTGGCGTCGAGGGCTGCGAAAAGGTCGAAGACTTCGTTGATGACTTCGTCGACGCGGGCGTCGGGACGGTCGATCTTGTTGATTGCGACAATCGGGCGAAGGCCGACCTTGAGTGCCTTGCCGACCACGAACTTGGTTTGCGGCATCGGGCCCTCGGCAGCGTCAACCAGCACAATCGCGCCGTCCACCATCGAGAGAATACGCTCCACTTCTCCGCCGAAGTCGGCGTGGCCGGGAGTGTCGACGATGTTGATGCGGCTGCCCTTCCATTCCACCGAGGTGGCCTTGGCGAGAATGGTGATGCCGCGCTCCTTTTCAATGTCGCCCGAATCCATCGCGCGTTCCTGAACGCGTTCGTTTTCGCGGTAGACACCGGATTGCTTCAGGAGTTCGTCAACAAGCGTGGTCTTGCCATGGTCAACGTGGGCGATAATCGCAATATTGCGCAGGGACATAGGTTGGGTCTCATTCTGAAGAATACAAAAGCGCCGGAGGATGATCCGGCGCGGGCCGGCAACTGCCGGGATTTGCGCGGCTTATACAGGGTTTTTTGCGGTTGCGAAAGAGCCCAAGGCAACACAACCCTCACGGCGGCGAAAAAGCATGAAAAGCGCTTTTTCAGATCACTTCATACCGGTAACGTAACAAATTCCAGAGTGTTGGCGTCGGGCTTGACCGGCTTGCTCCCAAGCGCCGGAACCACGCGGTTCACCCTCCGGACCGCGCGATCGAATGCAGCACGGCCTGAAAAATTCCGGGCCGGCAATGACTGTGGGTTGGCGCGTTTCGCGTTCTGGTCAAGCCCTGACCATGGCTTGAAGACAGCCGCCGGAGCGACTGTCAAAGGTCTGGCGCCCGAACCGAGGCTCAGGCGAGGCCGCGCTTTTCCAGCATTGCCGTGGCGTCGGGCATGCGGCCGCGGAAGGCTTCATAGAGATCGGCCGGATCGCGCGATCCGCCAGCCGAATAGACATGGGTCATCAGCTTCTCGGCGGTTTCGGGGTGAAACGGATCGCCGGTTTCCTCAAATGCCGCAAAAGCGTCCGCATCGAGCACTTCCGACCACATGTAGGAGTAGTAGCCGGCCGAATAGCCTTCGCCGGAGAACACATGCAGGAAATGCGGGCTGGCGTGACGCATGACGATTGCCTCGGGCATGCCGAGCTTTTTCAGCGTTTCGGCTTCAAACGTCGCCGGATCGGTCTTGTCGCCGGCGGTGTGCCAGGCCATGTCGACCAGCGCCGAGGCGGTGAATTCGACGGCGGCGAAACCGGCATTGAAGGTCTGGGCTGCCAGCACCTTGTCGAGAAGCGCCCTGGGAATAGGTTCGCCGGTCTTGTAGTGGCGCGCGTGTTTTTCGAGGATTTCCGGAACCGTCAGCCAGTGCTCGTAAAGCTGCGAGGGCAGTTCGACGAAATCGCGGCTGACCGAGGTGCCCGCCAGCGACGGATAGGTCACATCCGACAGCATGCCGTGCAGCGCGTGACCGAATTCGTGAAACAGCGTGCGCGCATCATTGAGCGACAGCAGGGCTTCCTGTCCCGCCGCCGGTTTGGCGAAATTCATTACATTGGTGATGATCGGCAGTTCGCCGGTCGAGCCGTCAGGCATGGTCAGCTTGTGCTGGCTCCGCATGCCGCTCATCCAGGCGCCGGAGCGTTTTGAGGGCCGGGCGAAATAATCGGCAATGAACGTAGCGATCATGTCGCCGTCACGTCCTCTGACCTCGAACACGCGCGCGTCCTTGTGCGGGCCGGAAATGTCGGTGCGTTCTTTCATGGTGATGCCGAAGAGGCGGTGTGCGACGTCGAAACAGGCCTCGATCATGCCGCTCAGCGGGAAATAGGGCTTGAGTTCGGCTTCGGAAAAATCAAACCGGCGGGCCTTGAGCTTTTCCGCGTAATACCGCCAGTCCCAGGCTGCTACTTCATGGTTGGCGCCTTCTTCGGCTATCAGTTTGGCCAGCTCAGTGCGATCGGCGTCCGCATGCTCGATCGCACGGGTCCAGACATTGCCCAACAATTCTTCCACCGCTTCTGGGGTCTTGGCCATGGTGTCATCGAGCTTGTAGGCAGCGTAGCTGTCATAGCCCAGAAGCGTGGCCTTTTCGGTGCGCAAGGCGACGATCTGCGAGATCAGTGCGGTGTTGTCGGTCTCGCCGCCATTGCTGCCGCGGGCAATCCAGGCCTTGAACGCGGTTTCGCGCAGATCGCGGCGGTCACTGGTGCTCAGGAACGGCTCGATGATCGAGCGCGACAGGGTGACGGCATATTTGCCCTTGTGATCGAGATCTTCGGCGACGGCGGCCATGGTGGCGCGCAGATCATCGGAAAGTCCCTCAAGATCGGCGCCATCGTCGAGCAGCAGCAGCCAGTCCTTTTCGTCGGCCAGGACATTCTGGCCGAATTTCGCGCCGAGGCCGGCGAGTGTTTCGCCGACTTCCGCCAGACGCTTCTGTCCGGCTTGATCCAGCGCTGCGCCCGACTTGATGAAGGATTTCCATACCCGCTCAAGCAGCCGGTGCTGTTCCGGCGTCAGTCCGATTTCGGCGCGCTTCTGGTAGAGACTGTCGACCCGTTCAAAAAGCTCGCGATTCATGGCGATTTTCGAGTAATGACGCGACATGCGCGGCGCGATATCGCGCTCGAGCGCCTGGATCACATCATTGGTGTCGGTTCCGGCACGGTTCCAGAACAGGCTCGACACCTTGGACAGCTTGTCGCCGGCAAGTTCGAGTGCTTCAACCGTGTTGGTGAAGCCTGGCGCCTCGGCATTTGTGGCGATGGCCTGAATGTCCGCATCGTGCTCGGCAAGAGCGGTCTCGAAAGCCGGGGCGAAATCCGCGTCTGCAATCCTGGCGAAT
This sequence comes from Hoeflea sp., assembly GCF_039975035.1. Classification (GTDB taxonomy): domain Bacteria; phylum Pseudomonadota; class Alphaproteobacteria; order Rhizobiales; family Rhizobiaceae; genus Hoeflea. Next base: position 9,108 of record NZ_JBDWHW010000132.1, read on the forward strand.
TCGGGAAGGCCGAGCGGTCCGGTCCAGTCGAAAATGGGTGAAGCGGGTGAGGTCATGAAAGGCTCCTTGTTACGCCTGCATGTAAGCTTGCCAGCAGCAGTGGACAAGACGCATGGATCAACTGGACCCGCGCAAGCGGGAAACAAAACGGGCGAGACCTTCTCAAGCCCCGCCCGTTCGCATCAATATCTCTTCGGATTTACTTTTTGCGGTCGCGGGCAGCCAGTGTCCGCAGGCGCAGCGCGTTCAACCGGATGAAGCCCTCGGCATCCTTCTGGTCGTAGGCGCCGCGGTCGTCCTCGAAGGTGACCAGCGCGTCGGAATAGAGCGACTTGTCGCTTTCGCGGCCGGTGACAATCACATTGCCCTTGTAGAGCTTGAGGGTGACTTCGCCCTCGACATGTTTCTGGCTCAGATCGATTGCCGCCTGCAGCATTTCGCGTTCGGGTGAGAACCAGAAGCCGAAATAGATCAGCTCGGCATAACGCGGCATCAACTCATCCTTGAGATGGGCCGCACCGCGGTCAAGCGTGATCGATTCCATCGCCCGGTGGGCGGTGAGCAGGATGGTGCCGCCGGGAGTCTCGTAGACGCCGCGCGATTTCATGCCGACAAAGCGGTTTTCAACCAGGTCAAGCCGGCCGATGCCATTGTCGCGGCCATAGTCGTTGAGTTCGGCCAGCACTGTCGCCGGGCTCATCCGGACGCCGTTGATGGAAACCGCGTCGCCCTGCTCGAAGCCGATCTTGATGATGGTTGGCTTGTCGGGGGCTGCTTCCGGCGAAATCGTGCGCATATGCACATATTCGGGGGCTTCGACAGCCGGATCTTCCAGCACCTTGCCCTCGGATGAGGAGTGCAGCAAATTGGCGTCGACCGAGAACGGGGCTTCGCCCATTTTGTCCTTGGCGACCTGAATCTGGTGTTCTTCGGCGAACTTGATCAGGTCGGTGCGGCTCTTGAACGACCAGTCGCGCCACGGTGCGATGATCTTGATGTCGGGGTTGAGCGCGTAAGCCGAAAGCTCGAAGCGGATCTGGTCATTGCCCTTGCCGGTGGCGCCATGGGCAATCGCGTCGGCGCCGGTCTCGTGGGCGATTTCGACCAGCCGCTTGGAAATCAGCGGCCGGGCAATCGAGGTGCCGAGCAGGTAGACGCCTTCATAGACGGCATTGGCGCGGAACATCGGGAAGACGAAATCGCGGACGAATTCCTCGCGGACATCCTCGATGTAGATGTTCTTGTCGGGAATGCCGAGCATCTCGGCCTTCTTGCGCGCTGGCGCCAGCTCTTCGCCCTGGCCCAGATCGGCGGTGAAGGTGACGACTTCAGCGCCGAATTCGGTCTGCAGCCATTTGAGAATGATCGAGGTGTCGAGACCGCCGGAATAGGCGAGAACGACTTTCTTGACGTCCTTGTGCGATGCCATGGATGAAGTCTTCCTGGTTTTGAGCTTTGCCTCTGAAAGTGTTGAATTTCAGGAGCCTTGAATTTTGCCGCACTTTTAGCGGGTTTGCCGTGCCATGCAAGGGTCAAGCCCGTTGTCGGGGGCCAGTGGCAGGGCATTGCATTTGACGGGTGGTTGTCCAACGCATTATCTGTTCAACCGATCAGTGTGAAAAACGGGAGACGGAGATGCCTGATATTCAATCGGTGATGGGCAAGGACAAGGTTGCCGTGGTGACGGGGGCTGCATCAGGCATCGGTCTTGCCGCCGCACGGTCGCTGGCTGCGCGCGGCATGTGCGTCGTGCTCGTCGACAATGACAGGGACAAGCTCACAGAGGCCGAAAAACAGGTGGCGGCACACTCGGCGGATCCTGCCGGCGATATCGTGTCGATTGAAACCGATGTCAGCGATCTTGCCGACGTCGAGGCGCTGGAGCGGGCGGTGATGGAGCGGTTCGGCCGTGTTCACCTGCTGATGAACAATGCCGGCATCCAGCCCGGCAGCAGCCTGTTCGGCCCGCAGGTCAACTGGGACAGGGTGTTGAACGTCAATCTCAAGGGGATCATCAACGGCACCCGTGTGTTCGGACCCGGCATGATCGCCCATGGCGAACCAGGCATGATCATCAACACCGGCTCCAAACAAGGCATCACCACCCCACCCGGTGATCCGGCCTACAATGTCGCCAAGGCCGGGGTGAAGGCGTTCACCGAAGCGCTTGAACATGAGCTGCGTACCACTGTCGATTGCCAGGTCAGCGCGCATTTGCTGATTCCGGGATTTGTCCACACGCCGCTGACCGCCAGGGGTCGATCCGAGAAGCCGGCGGCAGCCTGGACCGCAGAACAGACGGTCGATTTCATGATCGACAGTCTGGCAAAGGGTGATTTCTACATTCTCTGCCCGGACAATGATGTTGATCGCGCCACCGACGAGAAACGCATTGCCTGGGCCGCTGGCGACATCATCGAAAACCGCCCGCCCCTGTCGCGCTGGCATCCGGACTATGCTGCGGATTTTGAAAACTACCTGAAGACGTAGAGGTGATTTGATATCTCCCATTGAGTGTATTAGTGTATCTTTACATCCAATGGGAGGAACCTTCATGTCCACGTTATATGCCTGGGTCGTTCCGGCCTACAGCAGCGGATCACCGGTCGACCATACCTGGGTCACGACCTACGACAGCCGGCAGCAGCCTTATCGCGATATTGCGGAGGTGAAGCAGGCCGGCGAGGACAACTGGTATTGCTGGGGCTCGTTTCACCCGACAGGAGGGACGCCCGGCAACCCCGATGGATACATTGGCAGCCAAACCGGAGATCGCGGTATCGCGGAGTGTCTTGTGCTGCCCAATGCCGATTCAAATACCAATGCGGCGGCTCGCGGCACCATTTTTACCTACGGAATAGACGGGGTCTGTCACCAACTGGCAAACCAGGTGCTTTATGCTACAAAAGCAAATGGCTCGCCGCCGATGACCGTCAAAGCTGCACGCGGCTATGCGATCAGCACATTTCTGTATGGTACCTACGGATTGCAACATGCGGCCTGGCAGAGCAAGCTTCAGGCCTGTGCCGGGGTACAACCCATGACAAGGCTGCCATCATCGACGGAGGAAAGAGTGGAACATCTTCCTGACGATTTCGAAAATCACGCACGACAGGTGCTTTCCGAAAAGCCGGAACTTCTTGACAAGCTGCTGGCGCTGAGAGCCGAGGTCAACACCTTTGCCGCGCAAAAGGTGCCCGGTTTCTTTCCGCCGGATGCAGCCCTTCTCAATGCCCGCAATCAGCATTTGCTGGATCAGGCTGCGGTCTTGCTCGGCCCGGACGAATTTCGCAATGTCTTCGGTATCGAGGCCGGCGAACGGATAGACATCGTCGATCCAACCGTCCTGGGGCAGCCAATCGAATGAGCCGATTGGCAGACGCGTAAAAGCAGCTTACAAATGCCGCTTCGCTGCCCTGAGCCATAGAGCTGACCATGTCTTTCATCCCCGACATTTCCACCCTGTTCGCATTTTTCCTGGCTTCGATTGTGCTGGCAATCACGCCCGGGCCTGACATGACGCTGTTTGTCTCCCGCGCCTTGTCGGACGGACGGGCGGCCGGGTTTGCCTGTGTTGCGGGCGCAATGAGCGGGATAACGGTGCATACGCTGATGGTGGCGCTGGGTCTGTCGGCGCTGGTGGTGGCCTCGCCCGCGGCGTTTTTCGCGCTCAAGGCTGTGGGGGCGGTCTATCTGATGTGGCTGGCGATCCAGGCGATCCGCAAGGGATCCAGCCTGACGCTGCCGGTCTCCGGCCCTTCCGGACGAGGGCTGGTGGCAAACTGGGCGCAAGGAGTCGGGGTCAATCTGCTCAATCCGAAGATCATCCTGTTCTTCATGACCTTTCTGCCGCAATTTGTCGCCGCCAGCGATCCGCACATCACCGGCAAACTGATCTTTCTCGGCATGTTTTTCGTGGTTGTATCGACGCCGATCGTCATCGGCATCGTGTTGGGCGCCCATGGCCTGGCAGGCTGGCTCAAGCGCAAGCCGCAGGTGATGCGGATCGTGGATTATGTCTTCGCGTCGGTGTTCTCGGTTTTCGCTCTGAAGATCCTGTTTGCGCAGAGCCGCTGAAGCGCAACTGTCGCCGCAATCAGGATCCAGCGGTTCGGGCGCGTTCGCTCGGCAGCCATCGCCCGGCATTGCGGCCTGTAACAAGCCAGTAGACGCTGGCGCCGATGATGGCGCAGGCGGTGCGGATGGCGATCATCTGCATCGGTTCGAAGGCCTCGGTCGATCCCGCCGTTACACCTGTCGCCAACGGCAGGCCGGCAGCTGCCAAGGCCAGCACTGCGCCGGCGAGTGCATAACTCAGCCAGTCGCGCCGCCGCAGAAATTCGAAGATCGCGATCATGACCAGCGCCGGAAGCAGCACTGCGCGGGCGAACAGGCTGGCCACACCGGCAACCCCGATCACCAGTGTCAAAGTGATTTCGAGATCGCCGAACCGGCCGAAATCCTCGGGCAAGACCAGGCGGGCGAGAAAGGCATAGGCCAGCGCCGCCGCCAGACATCCGGCGAAAAATCCGAAGAAGATGGCAAACATGCGGACCAGAAGGCGGAGAATATCGCTCATCCCGGGGTGTCAGTCAGCGCCGTGGCCGGCGATCATCATGGCTTCCAGCGCCAGCCGGTCGGTCTTGCGCATGCGTTCGGACTCGCTCTTGAGCTGGCCACAGGCGGCCAGAATATCGCGGCCGCGCGGCGTGCGGATCGGTGAGGCATAGCCATTGGCATTGACGAAATCGGCGAAGGTCTCGATCGTCTCCCAGTCCGAGCATTCATAGTTGGAGCCGGGCCAGGGGTTGAACGGAATCAGATTGATCTTGGCCGGAATGCCCTTGAGCAGCCGCACCAGTTCCTTGGCGTCGGAAAGGCTGTCATTGACGCCCTTGAGCATTACATATTCGAAGGTGATGCGCCGCGCATTGGAGACGCCGGGATAGGTCCGGCAGGCTTCCAGCAGTTCCTTGAGCGGATATTTCTTGTTGATCGGCACCAGTTCGTCGCGCAACTCGTCACGCACCGCATGCAGCGAAATCGCCAGCATGACGCCGATTTCCTCGCCGGTGCGGACGATGCCCGGCACCACGCCGGAGGTCGACAGGGTGATGCGGCGGCGCGACAGCGCCAGGCCGTCGCCATCGGCGGCGATCAGCAGCGCTTTCTTGACCTCGTCAAAATTGTAAAGCGGCTCGCCCATGCCCATCATGACGATGTTGGTGACCTTGCGGCCTTCCGCCGGCACGATGGCGCCTTGCGGGGTGTCCTTGTGCGGAAAATCGCCAAGCCGGTCGCGGGCAACAAGCAATTGCGCCAGGATTTCCTCGGCGGTGAGATTGCGCACCAGTTTCTGGGTGCCGGTATGGCAGAAGGTGCAGGTCAGCGTGCAACCGACCTGGCTGGAAATGCACAGCGTGCCGCGGCCTTCCTCGGGAATGTAGACGGTTTCGACCTCGACCGGACGACCGGCGCCGCGCGGCGGAAACCGCATCAGCCATTTGCGGGTGCCGTCGTTGGAGATCTGCTCCTCGACGATTTCGGGACGGGCGATCGTATAGCGGGAGGCGAGATTTTCGCGCAGGTCACGCGAAATGGTGTGCATGTCGGCAAAATCGGAGACGCCGCGAATGTAAAGCCAGTGCCAGATCTGGTTGACCCGCATCTTGCGCTGTTTTTCGGGCACGCCGGCGTCGGCCATTGCCGCCACCATCTCGTCGCGGTTCATTCCGACAAGCGTCGGCTTGTCGGCCATCGGCCGCGGCGTGGAAGGCCGGGCGGGACGCGCGGAAGGGTCTGTCAGATCGATCGTGGCTGGCATCGGTAATAGGCGCTCTTGTTGGCGAAGTTCCGGGCTGTATCAGGTTTTGGCCGGCACGTCACCATCAGCGTCGGGTTGCGGTCGCCCGGTCAATGCGAGGACCGTGCGCTATCGGCCTTTCCGGGCGGAAGCCGAACACTGCGCATAGCCGCTCTACACCGCGCCTGATCGCCGGGGTTCCGGGCTGGCGGCGCCGGACTTCGATCATTGTTCGCTCGTTGTCCGGATCTGCCCAGGGTCCAAGTTTCAAGACCATCATCGTTGCATGATCGTAATAGCTCATGGTTCATATCCTCGCTGCGTCACGCGAGAGGGATACCCTGCCACTGCTGACACCCTGTTGTCAGTGGGTGGTGATAGAGTGTCAGCAGTGGCCTGAAGGGAGTTGACGATGCGCCGGTCAAACCGATTGTTCGAGATTATCCAGATATTGCGAGCAGCCAGCCGGCCGATGACGGCGGAGGCGCTGTCACAAAAACTCGAGGTTTCGACCCGGACGATCTATCGCGACATCGCCGCGCTGCAGATGATGAGCACGCCGATCGAGGGCGAGGCCGGCATCGGCTACATGATGCGCCGGGGCTATGATCTGCCGCCGCTGAATTTCGATCTTGAGGAAATCGAGGCGCTCAGGGTCGGCCTGGCCTTGCTGTCGCGCACCGGAG
>NZ_JBDWHW010000133.1:0-17222 GCF_039975035.1 Hoeflea sp.
TGAGGCGCCTTCATACGACGCGACACTCCAGTCGATGACACAAATCGACGAGAAGCTGGCAAGCAAGGGTTTTGCCGACCAAATCATGGTGCGTAGTCAAATCCTGTCTTTACTGTCACCACATTTCAACACGCGCGCAAAACACCGCGACCTCAAACGCCAACAGGACGTGAGGCGCATGGCGCCTGTCCTACGGCATGTCGCGGACAATCTTCGCAAAGGCGTGAAGGTATCCGAGCTCCATAAGCTGGCTGGCATGAGCAGATCGCACTTTGTTAGAAAATTTCAGGAAACATTTGACACCTCACCACAGGATTACGTTCGCAAGAAACGGATCGCCTTGGTGAAACGGGAATTGTTTTCATCCGAGTTGCCATTGTCGGTCCTTGCAGAAGACCTGGGCTTCAGCAGCCCATCCCACATGTCCCGTGAATTTAAACTCCACACCGGCTACGCCCCCAAGGATTTTCGAGAGCTGGACAAGATTTACGACTGAAGAATTCGAAAATAATGTATCCCGTTAGCGCCTATGGGTCCAGATAAGCTGATTGCTTTTGAATAGGCGCTGCTAAAGGTAGGTCGCGAGCATTTGTTTTGACACGAGGTTGCCGAAATGAGTGAGCCTGTCCATACCATGAAGCGGATCAAGGTCGAACTCCTCGAGCCGGGTGACATCGTGCTCACGGCCGATACAGGTGATCCTCCCCCTTTGAAGTGGTCCATCGTTATGTTTAGAAAGACGGAGGATTGCGTTCGCAATTAAAACAAAGAACCCGCCCGATCGTCTCCGATGGGCGGGGTGTTTGTTGGGCGCGGAGAACCGAGCAATGGACGTTAGAAACCTGCGTGGGAGATTTCTCAGCTAAGCTAAGTTTATTTCTTTTCGCTTGCAATTAATGGGCGGGTATCTACTGCATCGATGCGACTTCGGATGGGGGCAACTCGGTCACATATTTCTTGTGCAAGCGCTTCCAATTGTTTTCTGCGTTGCTTAAAACGTTTCGGAGCAACGGACGTTTTTTCCTGAAATACGTCACCAATGATACAAAGTTCCGGCGACGCTTCTCCAATATCCCCCAAGGTACTTTCAACATACCAATGTAATAGAACGCCATAAAGAACAGCTGGTTCGTTTTTGCTGTAAGTTATCAAAGGGAACGTTTTGGAAAAATAAGCTTTTGCGACTCCAATTTTAGGTAAAGCAAGAGCTGGGTTATTTCTGGAAAATATTGCACTCGGTTTTACTCTTATATCAAGACCTGAGATATTGAAGTCTTTAGGCAGGTTTTTTCCTAGCTTACTGTTCGCATTTTCGGGTAGCACCCAATCCATACTAGTCACGCATTCTATAGCATCATGAGCATTCAGCAGTCGGTTCTCTTGATGCTCAGAATTGTAATTTTGTTTTAGGTATGTAGCATCAAGCTGCGCCAAGCGATCGGAGTTCTTACAGCCTGAAGCTAGATAGTGCGAGCTCGCGATTTCAATCGCTCTGTATTTTGTATCAAGGATGTAATTTGGTGGAGTGAGTGCATTTTTTATAATCGTATGACGCCGTTGTGGAGAGGCAAAGGCGTATTCGATGAGTTTGCTGGCTGAAAAGTAAAAATTGGCCATGATAGTTCTTTCTGCACAAAGTGCTTTGGATAATGCCAAGGCCAACTCGACTTGAAATGCGACTCTGTGTAAAACCAACCTTGCTACAGTGTTGGGAAGTCAGACTTCTCATCCCACGAATGCCTTAACGGATTTTCGTGTTTAAAGCCGGGCTACTATTGTCAGTAGTTCGGCTTTTTAAATAAGGAACTTTCAATGAATTCCCGTTTTGTTCCAGTTTGTTAAAAAAACCGGGCAGTCCGCCCGGGCCTGACGCGTCATTATATCTCGCTCACCTCCATAAGAAAGACTCATTGAATCAATGGGTTAAAAATTGACGCTTCACCGTAACTCACCGATTGCGCGCACGAAGTTGCCTCACTATTCGGGGATTTGTTTCCGGATTGATTGCACGCAAAAGAAAACCCCCGGACCAAAAGGGCCGGGGGCAACGAAATATCCGAGAAGATGCCGGGATGGACTAGGGGAGATCGGCCCTTCGGTAGAGCGAGTGGAAGATAAGATCCGGGTCAGCGACTGGTTGAACTCCAGCCTCGGTCAACACTCTCTTGACCTTGCGATGATGTTCCTTCTTTTCCCGAGCCAGGCCGGACAACGACACATACTCGTTCTTGAAACGCGTGAGTTCGTCGTCGTGCACGATCGGCTGCATCCATTTGCCCCCATACCCGCCGCCGCAACGAGATCGCGTACGCGGCACCATCCGTGGAGGCCGGCAATAAGCCCTGCGATCACTGCGTCTGAAGTTGCGCAGCTGAACTGAAAGGCGCGCAGGGCAAGTTCGGCATCGGCCACGTCGTCCTCGTGAATGTGCTCCTCAGTCCGGATCACATAAACGTCGGCGAAGTCGGTTCCGACCTGCTCTTTGATCAGCTGCTGAATCTCTTCAATTCCGGAGCTGACGACCCGATTTTTCAGCTTCACGTCGATGGCAACGCGCAGCCCATTTTTGTCCACTCGAAGCGCATCAAACGTGTGCTTGCCAATGCGCCCATCGGGCCAAAGGAACTCCACCGCAAGAGGCTGCTCTTGGTATTCGGCTGTCTACCTCGGTCCAGGAGATCTTGGCTCGTTTCCAGTCTTTGATGTCGCGCGCCAGCTCCAACCCCCAACGCTTGGCCTCCCCATATCCTGGCTGCCTTAAGGGACATTGGAATGAACGGGAGTTTTGTTCTCAGGTCGTGAAACCAGAGATCCAGCATGTCCGCCTTAGAAGGATTGGTTCGTCGCAAGCAGACGATGCCACGCTCGATCTCCAAGGCAGCTCCATAGGGGACGTGAAGTGCGTGTTCTGGGATGTGAGTTAACCAAATACGCAGGCCTGCGTGCTGCTGGCATGAGTCCTTGGCAAACTCACTTATCATAGAAGTATCAAGAAGATAACGGGTGTTCTGTATGCTCATTCTGGGTTCCTGCGACTCGGCAGGGTCTGTTTTTCCGGATTAACCCGGACAAAAGGTTAACGGATCGATCTTATTGTGAATTTTTACAATTTTCATAGGTGAATTAGGTTTGAGCGCAATGAAACGAATACCGTCTCTTCGGCCTCATTGGAGTTTAAGTTGAATTCGGATTTTCAATACGCGCTATGCGCTCCCAATTCAGCCGTTTAACAATTTGAGAACGCATTCCGATAGCTGACATTCATTCCAGATGCAGAGAATTTTTGGCGGCGGCTAGCGGACGTTTGTCACTAATCGAACAGATGTCCACTTCTGGATTCTGACTGTTTAGGTGCAGTCGAGTTAGGCGTCTTTTCCCCGCCGCTTCGCCAGTTCGCGATAAAGCGCTTCCGGTGACACGCCGATTTCCGCGGCGATGTCCTTGATCTGTCTTTCCGGAAAGGCACCGGGATTGACCGACATCCAGAAATCGAAGCGGTCGGATACCTTTTTCAGGCTACGGACTTCCGTGTTCAATCGTGCCCGTTGAACGGAATGAGCAAGACTGGCTGCCCAGTTTTCCCCCCAGGTCCGGTTGGATGCCAGGCGGTCTTTGAACACGTTCGTTCCAAGCTGTGCAACTGTAGCTTCGCTGCGGGCAATCGCATCGCAGTGGTAGACCTTTGAATAGACAGAGGCCTCGGCGAGAACCGTGCTTTGACCGGCGCTGTGCAACACGATCTCGTTCCCCGAAGGGGTGACTCGGATCAGATCGATCTGGCCGTCCAGAACCAAAAACACGTTCAAGATGCTATCGCCCGTATGAAAGAGGCGCTCGCCTTTTCCATATGATCTCCGGACTGCATCCGAGAATACCTGTGAAAGCCAATCAGACATGATTGCTATCATATGTATGGGGATGCGCCCCGGGTAAACCCTGAAGACCGAAACAGGGAGAAGTGCTCATGAAACACCTTTTGACGCTGCCGATGGTTATGACACTGGTCATCGGCCCCAGCCTTGCTGAAACACCAGCACACAGTCACGCCGCTATGCACCAACATCAGACTTCAAACGCCTCAATACCCAAAGAGCTAGGTCAAAGCGCCTTTGCGACACTTCAGAAAATTGTAGCGCTCTTGATTTCCGACCCGGAGACAGATTGGGACAACGTTGATCTTGAAGCTTTGCGCATTCATCTGGCTGACATGGACAATGTCACGCTTCGTTCAGAAGTTGCAGTGGAACACATGGATGACGGCGCCCGGTTCAAGGTTACATCTAGGCAGGAGAATGTGCGTCAATCCATCAAGAACATGGTTTTGGCACACAGCCTCGAAATGTCGGGAACCTTCGGTTGGAACCTGAGCGCGGAAGAGGTCCCAGAAGGGGCCGTATTGACGGTAACCGGACCTGCCGCGGACGCGACCAGGATCCAGGGCCTTGGTTTTATCGGCGTCATGACGCTTGGCATGCATCACCAAAGCCATCACCTGGCACTTGCGCGGGGGCACAATCCGCACTGAAATTATGAAATCCGAGCGGCCGCTGGAATTCCACCCACGTCGTGACTAAATCAACTGAAGAGATTTCAGTACGGGACAATCTGAATGAATGAAAACCTGACGCTACATTGGGAACAGGTTTACTTAAACAAAAACGACTTTGAAATGAGCTGGCATCAAGAGGAACCAGAGACTTCTCTTGAAATGGCAAAAAAAGCAGGCCTCACGGTCACTTCAAAAGTAATAGACGTAGGCGGCGGAACATCGAGATTTGTCGATTCCCTTCTTTCAGAGGGTGTGATCGACATAACTGTCTTGGATCTTTCCAGATCTGCTCTCGACATGACTCGCCAAAGGCTTGGGGACCAAGGTGAAAAAGTCACCTGGGTCGCTTCCAATATCACCGATTGGGCACCCACAAGTCAGTATGACCTTTGGCATGATCGAGCGGTATTTCATTTTCTTGTCGATGAGAGTGACCGATCCGCCTATCTGCGCAATCTGTCGACCAGTCTTCGCTTTGGCGGGCATGCTATAATTGCGACGTTTGCACTTGATGGGCCCGAGAAATGCAGTGGTTTGCCGGTCGTTCGGTATAGTCCCGAAAGCCTTTCGGAAACACTCGGTTCAGGATTTGGATTGAGAGCGCAGCGACAGGTCCGGCATTTTACCCCGTGGGGGAGCCCGCAGTCCTTCCAATTCAGCTTCTTTGAAAAGTTACCGAACAAGACGACTGATTGTGCCACCGCTGAATGAACTGAAGTCTTTATGAGAACGTTTGCGCACCTGCACTAACGGGTCGGGATCAAACCAAAGCGAGCCGCGAGGGTTCGTATCCGGCGTCCCGGATTGCACTTACGATCTCATCATGGTTTTGCGGGCCTTCGATTTCGACCGTGCGTGTCTCAAGATCGCAGGAGATCGTGGCTGTTGGCTCTGTTGCTAGTACAACCTTCTCGATTGCCGCGACACAGTGGCCGCAGTTCATGTCCGGAACTTTGAATTTCATGAAATACCTCCTGCGGTAAACGCATGGTTTATGGAGGTTCTTGTTGGGGGAAGGTCAACCGGTAGAACTACTTATAAGAATATTTGAGATGTACTATTGACCTTCCAGCGGCTGGAAGCCCCATGTGAGGAGCACCGAATTACTTCGCATTGGACCTTCTATGTCCTCGAAATACAAACTGTCATTGTCCGTCCAGGGAATGTCCTGCGCGTCCTGCGTTGGGCGGGTGGAGCGTGGCCTTTCCGAAATTGAAGGCGCTACAGACGTTGCCGTGAACCTCGCGACAGAAACCGCACACCTGTCGGTAGAAAACGCCGAGCAGGCGGTAAGTGTGATCGCTAAGCTCGAAGAGTTGGGTTATCCAGCACGTACGCAGACAGTCACGCTGAACATTGGATTGATGTCTTGTGCATCCTGCATCGGCCGTGTGGACCGTGCTCTTAAAGCTGTACCCGGCGTTGTGGATGTGAATGTAAACCTTGCCTCCGAAACTGCGAGTGTCATCTATGCTGAGGGTGCCGTTTCACCCCAGGCACTGATGGAGGCCTCAGCCGCAGCCGGATATCCTGCAACGCTTGCTGAAGCCGGTGCAACGCGAGACCGCAGCGAGCGGAAGCAGCAAGAAGCGCAGGAGCTTTTTCAAAAGATGGCCGTCGCGGCGGCCTTTGCGCTTCCGGTTTTTATCATCGAAATGGGAAGCCACGTCGTTCCGGGCATGCATCATTGGATGGATGCGACAATTGGCCAGCAAGCAAGTTGGGTATTGCAATTCATCCTGACCACCATTGTCCTGGTCGGCCCAGGGCGAAGCTTCTACACCAAAGGCTTTCCGGGGCTGCTGAAGGGCGCACCGGATATGAACAGCCTGGTCGCGGTCGGTACGGGCGCGGCCTATATCTATTCTGTCGTTGCAACGTTCCTTCCAGCATTGATCCCGGACGAAGTTAGAGCGGTCTATTTCGAAGCAGCTGCTGTGATCGTGGTCTTGATCCTGCTTGGGCGGTTTCTTGAAGCCCGGGCAAAGGGGAGAACTGGCGCCGCAATTCAAAAACTTCTGGGTCTTCAGGCGAAGACGGCGAGAGTTTTGCGGGATGGTGAGCAAGTCGAGGTGTCCATCGAGGCCCTCGCAATCGGCGACACGATTGTTGTCCGTCCTGGCGAACGGATCGCCGTTGATGGCGATGTCACTGAAGGTTCATCGCATGTCGATGAAAGCATGATTACCGGAGAGCCGGTTCCGGTTGAAAAGACCGCTGGAACGCAGGTCACCGGAGGCACGGTCAATGGTTCCGGCAGCTTGCAATTCACGGCAACCCGTGTTGGAGCCGACACAACGCTTTCGCAGATCATCCGGATGGTGGAGGAAGCGCAAGGTGCAAAACTACCGATCCAGGGACTGGTTGACAAGATAACCCTTTGGTTCGTCCCCGCCGTGATGCTGGTGGCAGCTCTCACAGTTGTCGCGTGGCTGATTTTTGGCCCAGATCCTGCCCTGACCTTCGCGCTAGTTGCCGGCGTATCAGTGCTGATCATTGCCTGTCCGTGTGCGATGGGGCTGGCAACCCCCACATCGATCATGGTCGGGACTGGGCGGGCCGCGGAAATGGGTGTGTTGTTCCGTAAAGGCGACGCGCTTCAGCAGTTGGCGGAAGTCAGTGTTGTCGCGCTCGATAAGACCGGGACAGTTACTCAAGGCCGACCGGAATTGACCGATATGGTGCTCGCAGATGGTTTTGACCGCCAGACCGTACTGGAAATGGTTGCCGCCGTTGAAAGCCGGTCGGAACACCCCGTGGCAGAAGCAATTGTGCGCGCAGCTTCCCTGCAAGGGGGAGGACGCCTGGACGTGGAGGACTTTGCGTCAATCACCGGGCATGGTGTCAGCGGTTTGGTGTCGGGAAAGAGAGTTCTCGTCGGAGCCGATCGACTGATGCTCAAGGAAAACATTGCGATAGACGACCTGAGAGATCGGGAAGCGGATTTTGCGAGACGAGGCCGGACAGCGCTCTTTGCCGCAATTGATGGACAGGTTGCAGCGGTGATCGGGGTCTCTGATCCGGTCAAGCCTTCGAGCAGGGATGCTATTGCCGCTCTTCATGCACAAGGCCTACAGGTAGCGATGATCACCGGTGACAAACGTGAGACCGCGGAGGTAATTGCCGCGGAAACCGGAATTGATACCATAGTCGCCGAAGTGCTGCCGGATGGCAAGGTCGCTGCATTGAATACCCTTCGCGGATCAGAAAAGAAAATCGCCTTTGTGGGCGATGGTATCAATGACGCGCCCGCGTTGGCCCATGCGGATGTCGGGATAGCAATCGGAACCGGAACTGATGTTGCGATTGAATCTGCGGATGTTGTCCTGATGTCGGGCGACTTGCGCGGCGTGGTCAACGCCCACGAGGTATCAAAGCGCACGATGCGCAATATCAGGGAAAACCTCTTTTGGGCATTCGCATACAACACGGCGCTCATACCGGTGGCAGCAGGCGTGCTTTATCCCGCGCTCGGGGTGCTTCTTTCCCCGGTTTTGGCGGCTGGTGCGATGGCGCTCTCTTCGGTATTCGTTTTGACAAACGCACTGCGGTTGAGAAGCATCAAGCCGTCCATGGATGAAAAGGAAGTTTTGGAGAGACCGGCACAGGCGCAGATCCCGGCGGCGGCAGAATAGTGGAGGCAACCATGAATATAGGAGATGTATCCCGCAGGTCTGGCTTACCCGCGAAGACGATCCGTTATTATGAAGATATTGGCCTTGTCACCCCGCCGCGCAGCGAAAACGGCTACCGGGCTTTTCGCGAGATAGAAGTGCACAAACTCGCGTTCCTAGGCAGAGCCCGCGAGCTCGGGTTCACTATAGAAGACTGCCGAACGCTCCTGGCACTTTACGAAGACGATGGCCGGGAGAGTGCACAGGTCAAACGCGTGGCGGAAGACCATCTGCACAAGATCGATGAAAAAATCGCGCAATTACAGTCCATGCGTGGAACCCTCGCGCATCTGATCGATGAATGTGCCGGAGATCACCGCCCGGATTGCCCCATTCTTGAAGACCTTGCGGGGGAGCAAACCTGATGCAAAGGAATCTTCTGCTTTTGCTGTGTGTGGCGCTAATCGCTGGTGGAGGCTATCTACTGTTTGGAAAACAGTCCAGTGAACTTTCGGGTGCGCAGCGGCAGGCGATGGTTGAGGTCGTCGTCCCACCCCTCGACGGAACCACAAAACTCGGTGAGCGGGCATACAACGATAATTGTGCCAGTTGCCATGGCGTGAACGCTGCTGGACAGCAAGGTGTTGCTCCTCCGCTCGTACACAAAATCTATGAACCGGGCCATCATGCCGACGGATCGTTTTTTCTCGCCGTCAAGCAGGGTGTTCGTGCGCATCACTGGCAATTCGGGAACATGCCCCCGGTCGAAGGCTTGACCCAGCAGGAAGTTGAGCGGATTGTTGCATATGTCCGTCTTGTTCAAAGAGCGAACGGAATTCAGTGAAGGTCCAATGAAGAGCGCCCTGCCAACATTCCTGAGACGATTTTTGATGTCAGTTGCAGTTCTGATGTTTTTGGTCGGTGGGGCCACGTTCAATCATACGGTGGCAGGGCATGACCATGCAGGTCACGAGCATGCGGATACTTTAGATCATCATCATGCAGACACCGATGACGGTGAATTCGGGTCAGCTGATGTGCAGACAGTTCATTGCGGAGCCAACCTGCTTGCTTTGACATGTGAATTTGAACCGATTTCGCCCACGTCCCCCGGCGACGTTGAAATCATTGAGGCGGGGTGGGTTCTGTTAAAATCCAGCGCCGTCGAACCTCCGCCCCCACGACACCTTTCCTAGTCCCAGCGCAAAACGGTGGTTCAAGCCGCCATGTATTCTGGTTACAGGAAAGAGAATCCAATGAAACTATCCGTATTATTTCTTTCGGGAGCGCTTGTTGTTTCAGGCGTTGCTGCTGCTGTGGCGCATGGTGGCGCCACTGGAATTGTCAAAGAACGCATGGATGCCATGGGTGCCATGGGCAAAGTCATGAAGTCACTCTCCGCAATGATGCGCGGTGAAACCGAGTATGACGCTGAGGCCGTTCGAAAGGGTGCTGAAGTCCTTCAAAGCCATTCCGGCGAAGCGCTGACGAAGCAGTTTCCTGAAGGCAGCATTGAAGGTCCTTCAGAAGCCAAGCCCGAGATTTGGTCCAACTGGGAAGAGTTTTCCGGCATTTCCGGGCAACTGAAACTGTTCGCAACCGCTCTGGGAGAAGCCGCAGACAACGGACTTTCCACACCGGGCGCCAGGGGCGGCATGATGGGCCAAGGTGGCTTGATGGGCCAGGGCGGCATGATGGGCCAGGGTGGCATGATGGGCGACCCGTCGCACATGCAGAACCCTGAGCTGCTTGCCCAAATGCCGGTACAAGGGCTCTTTAACATGACAGCACAGACGTGCTCGGCGTGTCACACAAAGTTCCGTATCGAGAAAAAGTAGACCCGTGCGGATCTGGCTTGTTGGTGCGTTCTCCGCTCTTGCGATAGCAGGAGCGGGGTTCGCCGGGCTGCACTATTGGCCCATAGGAAAACCGGTTGAACTCGAGACTACGCAGGGCGATCCGCAACGCGGCGCCTATCTCGCACGCATGTCGGGGTGTATCGCGTGTCATACGGATTTTGAAGGTGGAGGAAAGCCGCTTGCGGGTGGCTTGAAACTACCGACTGACTTTGGCACGTTTTATTCCCCCAACCTGACCACTGACCTTGAGAACGGTATCGGGGCCTGGACTTTAGAGGACTTTGCCAAGGCTATCCGGCAAGGTGTGTCTCCGAACGGTGATCCTTACTACCCGTCTTTTCCATATCCGTTTTACGCGAAGTTCTCTGATCAGGACGTTGTCGATTTATGGGCGGCATTTCAAACCGTTCCTCCGGTTGCGGAAGCCTCGAAGGCCCATGAAATGGTCCCGCCATTCAATGTCCGGTCTGGTCTGAAAGTATGGCGTGGCGCATTTCTCGGCACCGAACCCTTTCGGCCCGATCCCAGCAGGAACGAAACGTGGAACCGGGGCAAGTTCATCGTAGAAGGGCCTGCTCATTGCGGAGCATGTCACACGCCCAGAAACCTCCTTGGCGCCCGGCAGGCTGAGCTCTATTTGCATGGGGCAGACAAGTTGCCAGACGGCGGCAAATCGCCGCCGATTACCGCTTCATCTTTAAGGGAGGGCGGCTGGACGGTAGGCTCATTGTCCTATGCCTTGCAGACGGGAGTGATGCCGGATGGCGATGTGTTTGGTGGCTCAATGGGAGAAGTCGTGAGGGATGGTACGGCGTTTTTGTCTGAAGAGGACAGGAAAGCCATCGCGACTTACCTACTGGAGAGAGATGAATAACGCCATGATCAGTAGACGAAATCTTTTGATCTCCGCTGGGGTTGCAACGGCGGCTTATGCGGGACGGCCCTTTTTCAACGCAGCGTATGCGGACGATGGTTTTCTCGAAATCACCGCAGGGCCAACTGCAACGAAACTGTACCGCCCGGAAGCTGAAGCCTCCGATCTTTGGCTCTATAATGAAAGTACACCCGGGCCGGAAATCAGAGTGAAGGTCGGAGAACGGGTCAAAGTTCGCCTTAAAAACAATCTGGAAGAGCCGACATCCATTCACTGGCATGGCATCCGGATTGCCAACACGATGGACGGTGTGTCTGGTCTCACCCAGGAACCGGTCCAACCCGGCGGGACATTTGAATACGACTTTGTCGTGCCGGATGCTGGCACCTGTTGGTATCACGCACACAACAAGAGCTGGAAACAGGTCGCACGCGGGCTCTATGGTTCGCTTATTGTCGACGAAGCCACGCCAGCCTTCGATCCGGACCATGATTTGACACTCGTCATCGATGATTGGCGGCTTCGCAATGATGGAAGCCTCGACGTTGAAAGCCTTGGACATCTCATGGACTGGAGCCATGGTGGTCGGTTCGGCAATTTTCTGACGGTCAACGGCAAGAGCCGTCCAGAAATCTCATTGGTTGACGGGCAAACCTATCGATTGCGACTGATCAACGCCGCGAACGCCCGGATCTTTGATATCGACCCAAACAGGTTTGATGCAAAGATCCTGGCGTATGATGGACAACCGCTTTTGGAGCCGGAAACGCCCGCCTATTCGCCTATGCTGCTGGCTCCGGCTCAACGCATGGACCTGCTGGTTACTGCCAAGTCTGATTTTGCTCTGGAAGAACTATCAGGTGATACGCCGTATCCATTTATCTTTTTCAAGGTTCAGCAGCGCCAAACAGAAGAGAACGTTTACCGACCCTTGAAACCAAACCCGATCCCGGAACCGGATCTGGACAATGCCCGGTCATTTGTTCTCGACATGACCGGCGGTGCCATGGGGCGCATGGTCGAAACGGTCTACAATGGCAAAGTGCTTTCCGGTGAAGATTTTCCGAGAACCGGCCAACTTTGGGCATTCAACGGGGTTGCCAATCTTGCCGAGGACCCCTTTTTCTCCATCAATCGTGGTGAAAGCGTCATCCTGGAAGTGCTCAACAACACTTCCTTTGTGCACGCAATGCATGTCCATGGTCATCATTTCAGGGTAATCGAACGGGAAGGGGCGACAATTGATGATGGCCGTCCATGGCGAGACACTTTCGCAATTGGGCCAGATCAAAGCGTCAGGATCGCCTTTGTGGCAGATAATCCCGGTAAATGGCTGTTCCATTGCCATATGCTGGAACATGCTGCGGCTGGAATGAACACTTGGTTCGAAGTCGTTTAGATCACCCGTCTGTGTTCGGCAGGGAGTGGTACTGATGATGAATGTGGAGTAATGACGCAATATGCGCAGTTTTCTCGTCGCATTGCTGATCGTCATTTTTTCAGGGGTCCACACGGCCGCTGCGTTCAGTGCTGCGCAAATGGAGACAAGCGGCATTGAACATGCGACTGGTATTGACCACGGCCAGTTGGAAGCCGCAGATAATGCGCATTCTCATCATATGAAATGTTGTGAAAAGACCGGAGACACAAGTTCAGGCTCAAAGTTGTCTGGTTGCGGAGCGGACTGCGTGTCTTTTGTTATGAGCAACGTGGACATGTTGATCGCATCGCTCGACTCCCCGGAGCATAGTCAAACTTCTCTTCTCTTCGCAGTGCTTTCCTTGCCTCAGGACCACCCTCCCAAACGCGTTTGACGCTTCGAACCGGTGTTCGCTTATTCGAACTCCGGATGTGTCAAAGGTTTGGAAGGACGAATGGTGAAACCCGATATCAGCTGGTTATTTGGCTCGGCACCATTCGCCTTGAAAAATAGGCAAATGCCGAATGAGCATTCAGGAAAATACAACGCAAATCCCGGGAGCCGTGCCTCGTGTGAAGGCTAGGGCTGCCCGTGACAACCCAGTGAAAAAACAGTTCAGCGGACACTCCCTGTTAATGATGGCCTGCTGTGCCGCAATGGTCACAGGAGCGGCGATTGTTTTTGCTACGGCTCCTGCTGGTCAGTCACTGGGAGAAACACTTCTACTGGCCGCACCCGTACTTGGTTGTCTCGGTATGCATGTCGTCATGCACCGGTTCATGGGCAAGTCATGCCACAGCACAGCAAACAAGGATCAAAAAGATGACTAGACTATCACTCTCTGCTGTCGCCCTGGCCGGGCTGGTCTTAATTTCCAGCGCGGCACTGGCCGACGAAGACAAAACCGTAACGGTATACAAAACACCGTGGTGCGGTTGCTGTCAGGTATGGACGGATGCTGTTGAAAAAGCCGGTTACCATGTGGTCGTGAAAGACATGGAAGATCTGACGGCTATCAAGAAGCAGGCAGGTGTACCGGCCGAAATGGAAGGTTGCCACACCGCTGTCATTGGTGACGATCGTAAATATGTTCTCGAAGGGCACGTTCCCCTGGAGGCAATCAACAAGATGATGTCTGAACGCCCTGACATTCGCGGTATTGCCGTTCCCGGTATGCCGCAAGGATCTCTTGGCATGGGCAACCATCCGTCAGCCAAATATACGGTTTATTCGTTAAACACGAAGCCGTCTGAGCCGCCGCAACCCTACATGACCGCAGGTGAATAGGTCTCCATGATCAGGCTATCAAGGAGAACCTTTCTTGCCGGCACGGCGAGCCTCGCCGGGCTCGCCGTCAGCGGCTGCGTCTCCAATACATCCACACCAGTGCCCCTGCCTCTGTCTCAGGATCCAGCTTACCTTTCCATGTATCGTGCGATGCCGGAGGAACGGTTTCCGCTTCCTGCGATCAATCTGAAAAAGGTGCCTGACCGGTTCTATCGGCAACAGGTCGATTATCCGACGAATGAGCGGGTCGGGACACTCGTAGTCGATACGAGCAACTTCTACCTTTATCTCGTTCAGGAGAATGGCAAGGCCATGCGCTACGGCGTGGGGTTGGGCCGTGCAGGCTTTGAATGGTCGGGCCGGGCCAAGATTGCCCGAACATCCGCCTGGCCGAAGTGGACACCGCCCGACGAGATGATCGAACGGGAGCCGGAACTCGAAAAATGGAGCTGGAGGAACGGGGGAATGCCGCCCGGACTTGAGAACCCGCTCGGGGCCCGCGCTCTTTACATTTTCCAAGGCAACAAAGACACGCTTTACCGGATCCATGGCACGGCCGAATACTGGACGATCGGAACAGCGGTTTCCAGCGGCTGTGTACGTCTCATGAACCAGGACATCATTGATCTGCATGGACGGGTTCCTGTCGGAACCCCGGTCGTGGTGCTGTGATGGGCAAAGCTTTTAAGCCTTGGTCCTGGTTTTTCGGGATTTTGTTGATGGTTGCCGCCGGACTTTACGCGGTCAGCGGTGCTGGTTCAGCGGACAGTCAGTTGCAGCCAGATGACGAAACCATGGTGCGCCAAGGAGGCGAGATATACGCGCAGAGTTGTGCGTCATGCCACGGAGCCGATTTGAAAGGCGAAGAGGACTGGCAATCGCCGAATGACGACGGCACGCTCAAGGCACCTCCTCACGATGAAACCGGTCACACCTGGCACCATGCCGACGACCTGCTGTTCCGGGTCACGAAATTCGGGACGGCGAAAGCGGTTGGACTTGATGACTTTCAGTCCAACATGCCCGTCTTCGACGAAACCCTGACCGACCGGGAGATCATCGCCGTTCTCTCCTGGATAAAGGCCCAATGGCCAGACGAAATCAGAGAACGGCACGACATGATGAACGAACGTGCAAGGAACACAAATCAATGAAACGCCTGCTTTTGAAACTCTGCATTCTGCTTCTCGCACCCTTGTCGGTGGGGACGCTTGCATTCGCAGACACCGTTGAAACGATGTCCGAGGAAAAAGTGAAGGAACTTGCCCTGGAAGCAATTCTGGAAAATCCGGAAATTATCGAGCTTGCAATCCAGCGCTTGCAGCAAATGCAGCGCGAGCGCGACCAGGCAGCTGTGGTTGCTACCTTAAGAGCGCAGCGCGCCAACCTGGAACAGGACTCTAATGCGCCAGTTATAGGCAATCCCGAGGGCGACATCACACTGGTTGAATTCTTCGACTACAACTGTCCTTACTGCAAACGCGCCAAGCCGCTGATTGAGGAACTGCTGAAAACCGATCCCAATATTCGCGTTGTGTTCCGCGAATGGCCCGTGCTGGGCGAGGGCTCTGTCTTTGCTGCCCGCGCTGCGTTGGCTGCACGAAACCAGGATAAATACGAAGAAATTCACTGGGCGCTGATGAGTTTCAGAGGCCGGGCCGAGGAAGAATCTGTTCTCGAGATCGCCAAGGAAGTTGGTCTGGATATCGAAAAACTCCGCGCCGATATGCAGGCAGAAGAAGTGAACAACCACATACTTCTTTCAATGCAGCTGGCGGAGGGCCTCAACATCACCGGCACCCCATCCTTCGTCATCGGCGATACAGTTTTGCCGGGTCTGCCAACACAGGCACAGCTGGCAGCGGCAGTCAGCGAGGCGCGGGAAGCGAAAGAGTAATACGTTGAGGACAGCGGGAAGGGCAAAAAAGTTCAAACAGCAGACTTTGAATGCTTAAAAAAAGGCCAGAAAGAAAAGATATAGGCCAGTGTTTAGGTGTTAGTAGAATAATCCAACGATAGCAAAATTGTGCCGTCATTTAACTTCGGCATTGTCAATGAAAGTGTCCGCTACAATTCTCAATTTCCATAAGGCACGTTATGCGAATCCGGGCAGGGGACTTCATTTTATGTAAATCTGGATGGGGAGAGTGATTTTGGCCGTAAGCTCCTTTGAGCAACGACTGCATTGCGCTCCCAATTCGGAGGTTCTCTGGATCTCAGCCCGATCTGAAAAGCAGCCATTCGTTGCACGACACGCGCAGGTCAATAGAGGGCGGGAAGCGGCCGTTCGCTGCACCTCGGACCAACGGAAGCTCTGCGGACAAAGCAACCAAAGGATCAATCGTTCTGAACGGCGACTTTCGGTCGCGTCAGAACTGCGGCAATAAGTGCGCCCGAGACGAAAGCGAATAAGAAAAAATAAGGCGAGTATGGCTGCATTAACCAGCCATACACCGCAACAAGACCCATTCCCACGAATGCGAGCAGGCCAAGAACACCTAGTGCAATTGAGGGCACTTTGAGAGGTCTCAGTTGCCAGTTTCTACGCTTCCATCTCCAAGCAGGACGCACAATAAACGACCAGGCCAATGCCCACCAGAGTACTGACAGAGCAGAGCGAATGGGTGACCTCAAAACGCCTATTCCCTCAAAAGCGAACCTTTCAAGGATTGTTGCTGGACGTTCAGTGAAACCATATTCAATTTCCATGTATTCTGGATATGCATCTCGAGGTGGCCTGCCTTCTTCCTCGATTATTCTGCTGCGCGCCCACTGTTTGTAATCAGGTTCAAGCAAGACTCCCCGCAACTCGTCGTAAACGCGGCAAGTAGGCAAACCGCTTAACCCAGCGCAACGAATAGATAGCGCCTCGGACTGGGGTGTAGAAGCGAGCAGGTACCCTTCGCTGTCAAAGACAACTACTCGCGAGGGATCAGCAAAGAATATGCCGTCCCCGTACAAAACGGCAAACTCGACAAATCCAAAATCTGGATGTTCGACCCTCTCGCTTTGGCCGAAGTATGGTGAATGCGCTTGGACGGGTGCCGATAGCCCAAAACAAAAAAAGAGCAATGCGACAACGGCCCTGCAATTTGACACCATAAACAAACCCTAGCTTAAAACTTATGTGTCCATCGTTAGCAGACATTGGTGCTGAGCACGGTTTTGGTCAAGAAGGGCTCGAGGCGGTCGTTCGCTGCATTGACGACCAAAGTCGGCTGTGGGCCGTAAGTAGCCGAGCGGGCAATCCAATTGTATGTCCACTTCCGCCATTTGTTGGCTCCTTAGCAGACATTCCCTTTCCGGCCCCGAATCCGACAATTCCAACCGATGATAAAGAAAACCCGCCCGATCGTCTCCCATGGGCGGGTTTTTGTGTTTCGGGGCCGTTTGCGCAGCTTATTGGCCTAAAATGGCCATCCTATGCGACTCGGGACAGCCAGATATCACCGCACTTAGCTACACCCAGACGTTCCGCCGCAGGTGTCGCATTTCAAGCAGGTGCCGTTGCGGACCATCGTGAAGTTGCCGCATTCAGAGCAGCTTTCGCCTTCATAGCCTTTCATGCGGGCCTGGGCGATCTGTTGGGCTGCAGTTTTCACCTGAGGGGCTGCCGTTG
>NZ_JBDWHW010000134.1:0-3773 GCF_039975035.1 Hoeflea sp.
GAGGATAGCCTGAAACAGGACATCGAACGGCTACGCGCCGCGCCGGAAATTCCACCGCATGTTGTTGTGTCTGGTCTTATCTATGATGTGAAGACCGGTAAGGTCAGTGAGGTGGTGGAACCTGCTGCACTTGGCTAATACCGCGCGGTACTTTTCACGATAGAAACTGGTCGCGATGCGAAGTTGAAGGCTGTTCTCGGTTACATTTCAGGGCCAGTGCAGTCTTCATTCATGTGGCGGGGAAACTGGGTCTGGGACTGCAAGACAGCACGCATCTATCTGTATTTAAATAATAATGTTTTTTCGAATTGGATAGCGTGAGTAAAAAGATGTACGGATATTGTATATTAACATCAGCACTTTGTTGTTGACGCTGATACGGCTGCCATTAGTCTGACCTAAGGGCAGATGCAGGAGTTAAGGTATGCGTTTCCGTACGCTACACCTTTCGCAAAGGGGAGGGCTGTCATATTTGCTCGGCACGCTCATGCTCGTGAACGCTGCTGCTCTTCCTGCCTACGGGCAATCGACCAACTCGCCGGGAGCGACCACCGAACAGTCGCTGGAAGACCTGATTGAACGGAACGAAGAGTTTGATACCTTCGGCTGGCCGGCAAAGGGACGCTTCAATCCGTTCCCGGAGGTGCTGAACCGATATGAAAAGCTCAATCGGGATCTCTGGAACAAATACGGATTCAGCTTTTTTTTGAAACCGACGGTGATAGCTCAGGCAAGCAGCCGCCCGGATCGCAATTGGACAGCCAATTATCAGCATAATATCCTGTTGTATTGGCGCATGTTGCAGAACGAGACCCTTGGAACGGCTTCAATCGTTGCCAATGGTCTGCAAATTCGCCAGCTTACAAACACCACCGGTGTTGATTTTACCCAATCACTTGGCATCAATTTCACAAGTTCGGATTCCGTTGCCGATTCGGATTCATTGAAAGCACTTTATCTGCGCTATGACCTTCCAGGTGGCGCGGCCAATATACGGTTTGGTCAACATGAACTGGCTGGAATTGTGGGTGGCTGTGCTTATTCGTGTGATGACACGAGCAGTTTCATGTCAGGACCACTGTCGGCCTATCCTGCCAGCACCTTGCCGGGTCAGGGTATGGGATTTGCTGGCGGTGTTGAACTTGGCGGCGGAGTCAGCCTCGAGGCTGGCATCGCCGATGCGCGCGGCAACGGACATTTGAATCCGGGGCGGCCATTCGATAGCGGCGAGTGGGGCTATGCCGCTGCTGCAAAATTATCTAACCCTTTTGCTGCTACTGGGGATGGTCAAATAAAGGCCGCCTACTATTTTGTTGATGAGACTTTTAAGGGAACGTCGAAGAGGCAGGCCAGCACGCAGGGTGTCAATTTCATTGTGGAACAGGATATTGGAGCATTCGGTGTGTTTGCGCGCTACGGCGCATCCTGGGGCCGCAAAGGGGCTGTTGATCATGCCGCTGCTGGTGGTGTTGTCTGGAAAGAACCATTTGGCAATGACGAGGACTGGTTGGGTGCCGGTCTGGGCTGGGTTGCGCCGACAGCGCAGAACTCGAACAATGAATATGTCGCCGAGACATTCTACCGCCTGCAATTGACACCGCTTGTTGTGGCAACAACCGGTGTGATGGCGATCGGTAATCCATCCAACATTTCTTCAGATCTGGAAGGTGTTCTCAACTTTCGGGTTCAGGCGTTTTTCTAAGGTGAGCCAGCTGGTGCGGCCGGCTCTCCAGGTAATTGGATAATTGCAATTTTGACTAATAGGATGCGTTTTGGAGGATCACATGAAACAGTATCATAGCAATCTCAAGGCAGCGCTTTGCAGCTGCGTTCTGGGCGCACTCATCGCCACAAGTGCGCATGCACAGTATTTCGGTCATGAGTATGAAGGCACGCAGGCTCCCATTCGCGATGGAGAGCAACCCGTCATACCGCTCGACAAGGGCGACCCCAGCTACAATGCTTGGCGGACACCACTGCCGAGTTTTGAAGGTGAGCGTGAAGGCCGGACGCCAGGCATCATAGATCCTCAAAGGTTCTTCGGCCAAGGGTATATGCAGCTTCCCACCTTCCTGCACCAGCCACTCGCCTTTACACCGGAGGACCTTGCCGCTGCTGAAGTCGATGTAGCCATCATGGGTGCCTTTACAGACATGGGCGGAGGTGCTCGCGGGGCCTCACGGGGCCCGAACGCTGTGCGCAACTCCTCGATCTATCTCGGTTATGGAACCCGGCAACCGCACATGCATGTGATGGTCGATCCGCTGGAAGACATGACTGTCGTCGATTACGGCAACGCCCCCAACGATTACATGAGTACTGAGCGCACGATCCATGCCGTGCGGTCGTTTGTGCGGCAGGCTGCGGAAGTCAAACACAAAGATGGTAGCCACGTCATTCCGTTCATCGTCGGCGGCGATCACTCCTTGATGTACCCTGATGTAGCTGCTCTGACGGATGTCTACGGCAAGGGCAATGTCGGCGTGGTGCATTTTGATGCCCATTACGACGCTGGCAAATACGGAATGGGGCATCTGATCAACCATGGCATGCCGGTTTACCGACTGATCGAGGAAGGCCTGGTCGAAGGCAAGAACTTCATCCAGGTTGCCCTGCGCGGTTATTACCCCGACGAGAAAGCCTTTGATTGGATGCGGGATAACGGATTCCGTTATCACACCATGGCGGAAATTGAGGATCGTGGGTTCGACGCTGTCATGGAAGACGTGATCGCGGAGGCCAATGACGGACCGGAGTACATGTATATCTCGTTCGACATAGACACGTTCGATCCGGCTTTTGTGCCCGGTACCGGAACTCCGGAACCAGGTGGCTTGATGCCACGTGAAATCTTTCCGATCATTCGCCGTCTCTGTGCGGAATCAAATGTGGTCGGTTTTGAGATCGTCGAATTGGCTCCGCTGATGGACCCGACTTATGTTTCAGCCCTCAACGCCAATCGGACGATCCGTGAATGCCTGACCGGGATTGCTATGCGCAAACAGGGATTGACCGAGCCGCATTACCTCAACCCACTAACGGTTACGCATGGGCAAGGCAAAAACTGATACTGTCGCCATAAGCGTTCTGGCGCTGCTGGGAGTTTGGCATGGGTCTGCGGTCGCAGACCCATTGACCGTCTCGTGGGCGGACCTTCGAACAGATCGCCCGGCTTCCTGTGAGGCCTTGCTTGACAATTACGAGACCCAACCGAAGTGCAAGCAGCAAGCTGCCTCGGCGCGGCTGTTGTCCAGCCGCTACGAAGCTTGTGCACCGGGAAACCGCAGCCTGAACGGCCAAACCGTGCGGATCGCCGGCTACGCTCATCCGCTAGAGTTTGAGTTCAAGGATGTGAAGGCGTTTTTGCTCATCCCGCCATTGCGGCAGGATTGCCGTCATCCGCCCCCGCCGCTGCCGGACCAGGTGATTTCCGTGAGTTTTCCCGATGGCATCGATGTTACGGCTGATCCGGTCTGGGTGACCGGAACACTCAAGGTCCAACGCAGTAAAACCCATCTGGCAACGACCAACTATATGCTCACTGCGACCGCTGTCACAGAAGCAACAATTCCGGATGTTGATCCTGGAAAGTAGAGAGTGAGGAAACTGCGCAATTTTCGGCCGACTGTTGGCAAACCCTTTGCGCTGGATGATGGGTATGCAGCTGGGGGTAATCTGTGAGGTCATAAACCTGAAGCTCACGTAAAGCGTGGCGGGGATGCCCAGATAAAGTTTAGCTGTCTGTGTTCTTTCCTTACGGGCGCTGATCCTAA
>NZ_JBDWHW010000135.1:0-21606 GCF_039975035.1 Hoeflea sp.
GAGAAAGGCGGCCGCAATGTCCGGGAATGGTTTGCAGCCAGAAACCAGTTTGCTATCATGTTCGGGGAGCGCTTCAACGCGTGACCGTATCTGAAACCCGCATGGGCCAGGCCAGATACACAGAGTTCATGACACTCCCGACGGGAGCGGCTTTACCGATCCCTGTCGAAACCCTGGTCGTGCCCGAATCTAGCCGATCTTGCCGCGGCGCGGCTTTGTGCCGCCGGGCTTGTCCGGTGCCGGATCGTTGAACATCGGTTCAGGATGTCTCGGTGCGTAGGGAGCCAGCGTTTCCAGAAGGGACTCGCGTCGAACGCCAGTGAACATCAGTACTTTGGCCGGACCTGCCAGGTTTTTACCGTCGGGATGCACCGCCGATACGGGTCTGCATCGTGATTGATCAAAGGTCAGTATTGTCGTCATATCTGGACTCCAACTCAGTGGAACAGGAAATACGCTCGACACTCTTCTCCCAGCTTCGTATGTATCAAGCCACGACTTGGTTAACAGCTTGCTAACGCTTTTGGGCTAAGTTGAACCAAGTGTCCTGTTGCGTTTCAGTTAGGTGTTTCCGTGTCACACAATTTTCGCGATCTCGAACAGCCCGATGCGGCCCGCCGCAAGGATGCGGTGCTGATGGCAGCCATCAGCGGTCTTGAGTGTCTCGAACATCCGACACGACAGGACATGGCCCGGTTTTCACGGCTTTTCATACCACTTTTTGCAGCCGCCAGCCAGGATGTCCGGCGCACCGCCTCGGCTGCGCTGTCGCGGCTGTCACGCTTGCCCGACGATGTCGCCGAGATGCTGGTCAATGAACCGATCGCCATCGCCGCCCCGTTCATCGCACATTATCCGCTGCTCAAGGAAAGCACGCTCGCCCGCGCTGTCGCGCGTCATGGCGCGCCCCATGCCCGGGCCGCGGCCCGGCGATCAGATCTCTCGCCACAGGCGATTGCCGCGCTCAGGAGCCTCGACGACCCTTCCGTCGAAGGACTGCTGATCCTGCGCGGCCTGATCCCCGATCCGGCGAAAGCGCCAAGCCCATCCCCGGCCCCTGCCGCCGCACCGGTTGCCGCAGCTCAGGTGAAAACCCGGCCGCTGGTCGAGGCGCCGCCGCTGGATCCGAGTGAAAAGCTCAGAGCGGAACTCAAGGCGCTGGCGCTGCGCAGTCGCACCGGCGACGCCGGCACGCCTGCGGCCAAGCCGCGCAGCGAGGTTGCCAGGTCGAAATACACCCCGCCGAAGGTTGGTCACCGGGCCCCGGCACAGCCGCTCAACCGCCCGGTCAGCGCCCGCAAGCTGGCCACAGGACCGGCGACACGCTTTGACCAAACGGCCGCCTCAGGGCCTTTGCGCCACCGGGTGACCCCGGTCAGGCTCGATCAGTTGGCGCGCTACGCCCAGCGCGACCAGGAAAACTGGTTCGCCACCGCACTGGCCGACGCGATGGAAACCAGCTTCGCGCTGGCCGAACGGATCATGATGGATGTGTCCGGCCGCCAGCTCGCAACAGCACTGATCGGTCTGGGCGTGCCCGAGACCACAATCAAATCCGCGCTCGAAAGCTTCTTCCCGCATCTGGCCCAGCCATCGGCGAAGCACACGCTCGCCACCGATCTGATCGGCGACCTCGACAGCGACGCCTGCACCGCCCGCCTCGAAGCCTGGCAACGCGCCGACAGCTACACCAGCGGCGGCTCGTCGCATGTGCCCGCACTCGCCGACACCAGACCGGTACGCCGAGATCCGGTCCAGCACACAGCTCCGCAGGACACACGCAAGACCTCGACACCCCGCAAGACGGGGTGATTGGCGGCGTTTGGGTGTGGTGTCGCCGAATGTTGGTACCGGCACTGTGCGGAGATGCGGCCGGCAGTTGGTAAACAACGGCTTTGAGCCGCGTCTCCGAGGTTCACGCTCACCCGTGCTTTGTCCGGAAGCTGCCATTCCGCGCTCCGGCTACTGACGTCGAATATGCGGGCATTGTTTCCAAACCTGGAAAAGAGGTTTTGTTTTTTCCACCTGCAAAACCTGCTCCCCGCCCTGCTCGGCACGACAGAGTTCTTCAGGCTGGCGCCTGCGTTGGGCTCGATGGGAGCATCACAACAAACCGATCCTGTTGATGGCGCAGCATTGCATCAGCCGCAAAGCCATTCTTAATACCCCGGTGCTACACTCGGGCACAAATGAGGAAGATCGCGCACACCAACCACCGGACACTTAGCCAACGCGTCTATAATGATGCGCTCAAGACAGCCATGACTGATCGGGTCATGCTGCCTGACCGGCTGCTGACGCAGCGCAGCCATTTGCACGATGCTTCCCCGGCACTCGGCGCTCTCTACGACAGCTATTCCTGGGCAGCACATTCGCTCAAGGCACGTGCCTGGCTACAGGCGGCCTTCGTCTTCAATTTTCTGCTGATGTCTTTCGATTATCTTGTCAGCCCCTCGCTGTTGATGGCAACGCTGGTTATCCGCGGCTTCATGATCTCAAGCATTCTGCTGGGCCTCCACATGCTCTGGGGACGGCAGCGAGCGTGTTGGATCCAGGGCGCGACGCTGCTTGCGGTATCGGCGACCATCATGATCGGGACCGGTGCGCTGGGCGCACTGGGTGGCGTCTCGATGTTCGAGCGCTATATCACTGGAGCGCTGTTTACGGTGGCCACCGCAATCCTGTTCTTCCCTATCGAGTTTCGCTGGACGGTCATTGCAGTTGTCGCGGCAATCCTTCTGCATGCCGGCATGCTCATCATCGGTCCGGTCCCCGATCCTTTGCTGGCGCTGAGCACCAGCTGTTTTTACAGCGGAGTCATCATTGCTTTTGCCTCGACGCGAAAGGCAACGCTGCGGAGCCAGTGGAACAGCTTCAAATCGAAAATCCGGGAACTGCGCGATCAGGAGGCATTGGCGAGCCTCAATGCCGAATTGCAGGTGTTTGCCAATCTCGACCCGCTGACCGGCATTCAGAATCGCCGTTCGACCCAGGAGGATATCGCCCGGATCTGGGACGACCCCGCCTATGCCAAGCCGGCGATAGCCTTCCTGATGCTCGACATCGACAACTTCAAGCAGCTCAATGACACTTTCGGCCACGCAGCCGGTGACGATTGCATCAAGGGGGTGGCCAACAAGATCAGCCTCGCCCTGCGCGACGGCGACATCGTCTCGCGCTATGGCGGCGAGGAATTCCTCGTGGTGCTTACCGGCACCACCGCCAGCGATGCTTTCGCAGTGGCCGAACGGATTCGCAAATTCGTTGAATCGTTCCGGTTGAGAACCTTGGGAGACGTCCCGGCAAGCCGGGTGACCATCAGCATCGGTCTGGCCCTGTGGCAGGGTGACGACACACCCGAAATGCTGATCAAGCGCGCCGACGAGGCGCTCTATGATGCCAAGCACAGGGGCAAGAACCAGACGGTGGTCGCTGCGCCTGTGCAAGACATCAACGCCTGCGCCGGACAGGGTCACAGGCAAAAAGCCCACTATGTTGCCTAGCCGCATGGACGATCCACTCCATACAATCGCGCATCCGGCGCATCAGCAGATCAGAGGTCGGCTTCGGGTTGATGTGACCTGGGTCGAATTTTGCAGTCCGGGCAGAGAGCGGAGCTTGGCTGCAGATCCAGGAAAATGCTCGTCACAAAAAAATCGAAACGTAGGCATGGGTTAAAACAGCTTATGACGCCAAGCTAGGAACACCAATGGCAACCTCAAAGCCACAGGTCTCGCCGGAACTTTCCAAACATTATTCAGCGCGAATGGTCGCTGTCTTTCGTTATGGATCATTGGCAATTGCCGGGATCGGGTTCATCCAGGCCGTAATCTTTGCCGCTTTAGGTTCGTGGGTTGTGGTGGCCATGGAGCTCTCGGCTTTCGTCGGCGGACTGGCGATCTATTTTTTGATCCGGCGCGGACATCTTGCTTTCGGAATTCTGGCCGGCCAGGCAGCTTTGATGGCGATCGCAATCACCATGGGGTTGATACTCGACGTTCCGACGGCGGATGCGCCACGGATAAGTCATCTCTACCTGCTGGTCCTGGCGGCTCTGGGGTATCTGAATTATCAGCGCGGAAAATCGCGTGCGCAGTTGGTGTTGATCGGCCTGTGCCTGCTGGCTTTCATCGTGCTCGCCAGTGCGCCACTGACATCCCCCTTTGTCGTACTGCCGGATATGGCGCGAACCATTGGCACCTGGGCCAATGCAGTCATGGCCACCACCCTGCTTGCGGTTTGCATCCACGCCATGCAGGCCGAGTTCAACCGCAAGGACAAGTTCAGCCGCGACCTGATGACCGCCTTGTGGAACGACGAGTTTCAACTGGCCTATCAGCCACAGGTCGATCTGTCGCAAAACACGATCGGCGCCGAAGCGCTTCTGCGCTGGAACAGCCCGAAACGCGGTGCTGTCTCCCCGGTCGAGTTCATTCCGCAGGCGGAAGAGCTTGGCCTCATGGTCGCCATCGGCGGATGGGTGCTCGAACAAGGCTGCAGGACGTTGGCCGAATGGAGCAAGAATCCGCTTTTCCGGCATTTGAGCCTGTCCATCAATGTCAGCGCCAGCCAGCTCATGCACAGGGACTTCGAGGCATTCGTCCGCGACACGCTGGTCAAAACCCGCGCGAACCCGCACCGGCTGATTCTCGAACTGACCGAAAGCGTGTTGGTCACCGATATCGATCTGGTGATCGCCAAACTTGACGGGTTGCGCGAACTGGGTATCACCATAGCGCTCGATGATTTCGGCACCGGCTATTCCTCGCTGTCTTATCTGCGCCGTCTGCCTATCCAGCAGGTCAAGATCGACCGCAGCTTCGTGCAAGACGCGGTGAACAGCTCGGTCAGCGCCTCGCTCGTCAAGAATGTTGTCCTCATGAGCCGCGATCTGGGGCACACCGTTCTGGCTGAAGGGGTGGAAACGATTGAGCAGCACGCTTTGCTGGCTCGGTTCGGCTGCATCGAGTTTCAGGGCTATTTTTATGGCAAGCCGATGGCACTGGCCGATTTCGAACAGCGCATCGAGGCCAGGATCAAACGCTTGGCCTGAAGGAGTTCTTCAGCGAGCCGGCAGCGATGTTTGCCGATACCTGCAATGGGCCGTCACTATCGACAGGGCGTGTCAGCCACCTCCTGTTTACCCGATTTTGAGTGGAATGATATTTGTCCTGCCGTTGGCAAACGCCACAGCACCTTCGTTACGAATCATGGTGACGGTTTCCTGCAAAGTGGCTCGGTCGTTATCGAACAGATGGTCCCAGATGATTGATGTTGCGCCTAAAATCACGACTTCCAAACGTCCAATCCCGCCTTTTGATGCCATTCGCTACGGGCGTCTTGCACGCGTGCGAGAAGGCACATAAGCTGCCGGAACATTGCAAGAGCCTGATAGGGAGTTATCATGAAACACTACAAATTCATCGCTGGCGCTGCGCTGGCAATCGGCCTGGCGACAAGCGCCGTGGCGCAGGACATGTCCTTCTTCCGCATCGGCACAGGCGGGACAGCCGGAACCTATTATCCGATCGGCGGATTGCTGGCCAACGCGATTTCAAACCCGCCCGGTTCGCGCCCTTGCGAAGAAGGCGGTTCATGCGGCGTTCCCGGC
The DNA here is from genome assembly GCF_039975035.1 of Hoeflea sp. GTDB lineage: Bacteria > Pseudomonadota > Alphaproteobacteria > Rhizobiales > Rhizobiaceae > Hoeflea. Next base: position 5,612 of record NZ_JBDWHW010000135.1, read on the forward strand.
CTCGTTGCCTCGGCGCTGTCGGCCAACGGCTCGGTTGCCAATATCAACGCCATCGCCGGCGGCACCCTGGAATCGGGTTTCGCCCAGTCCGATGTTGCGACCTGGGCCTATACCGGCACCGGTATCTGGGATGGCAAGCCAGCGGTTGAAAAGCTGCGCGCCATCGCCAATCTCTATCCCGAGAGCATCCACCTGGTGGCAAGCGCCGGTTCCGGCATCAACAGCGTTGCCGATCTCAAGGGCAAGCGCGTTTCGCTGGACGAGCCGGGCTCCGGCACTCTCGTCGACGCCCGCGTCATCCTGGAAGGCTATGGCCTGTCGGAAGCTGACATTTCGCCCGAATTCCTCAAGCCCGACCAGGCCGCAGACCGCATGCGTGATGACGCCATGGACGCCTTCTTTTTCGTTGGCGGCTATCCGGCCGGCGCCATTGCCGAGCTTGCCAGCCAGCACGACGTCAAGCTGGTTCCGATCTCGTGCGACGAAGCACCGTCGATCTGCGAAAAATATACCTTCTTCGCAAACGATACCGTTCCGGGCGGCACCTATGAAGGCAATGCGGACGACGTGAAGACCCTGGCCGTGGGCGCCCAATGGGTCACCAGCGCCGATCAGCCGGAAGAGCTGATCTACGGCATCACCAAGGCGCTGTGGAACGACAACACCCGCAAACAGCTCGATGCCGGTCACGCCAAGGGCAAGTCGATCACCAAGGAAACCGCGCTTGACGGCGTCGGCATTCCGCTGCATCCGGGCGCTGAAAAGTTTTACAAGGAAGCCGGGATTCTGAAGTAAAGCAAAGACCTATTGCGTCTTGAACAACAGCGATCTTAAAGGGGCCGCGCATGACCTGCGCGGCCCTCAGTTTCTAAAGCTCTCAAAATGTGGTGGGGCCCATGAGTGTGGATAAGCAAATGCCGGAACCGGCCGAGGGCATTCGTCATCTGAGCGCGGATGAACTGCAGGCGATCGAGGAAACCTACGATCCGGAACTTCGTTTCCGCGTTCTGGTCTGGCCCTTGACCATCATCACGGCAACGATCCTGTTTTTGCTGTCGTGCTATCATTTTTATACCGCAGGCTTTGGCATCCCGCAGGCAACAGTGCATCGCGGCCTGCATCTCGGTGTCACGCTGCTGGTCGTCTTCCTGAGCTTTTCCGCGTTCGGCAAGAAAGAGATGAAGCCGGGTGCGCTGAGACCTTTCGGACTGCCGCTGACCGACTGGGTACTCGGCATTGCCGGGTTGATTGCCGCACTCTATGTGCCCTGGATCTACAGCGATCTTGCCTTCCGCGTCGGCAATCCGCTGCCGATCGACGTCGCCATGGGGACGATCCTGATCGTCGTGCTTCTGGAAGCCGTGCGCCGCTCCATGGGCTGGCCGCTGCCGGTGATCGCGCTTTTGTTCATTGCCTATGCCTATTTCGGAAAGTCGATGCCCGGCATCTTCGTTCATCCGGGCGCCAGCTGGTCGAATATCGTCAACCATCTCTATCTGACCTCTCAAGGCATTTACGGTACGGCGCTCGGCGTTATTGCCACCTATGTGTTCCATTTCGTGCTTTTCGGGGTGATGGCCACCCGCATCGGGCTTGGCCAGTTGTTCATTGATGTGGCCTCGGCAATGGCTGGCCGCTATGCCGGCGGACCGGCCAAGGTATCGGTGCTGTCATCGGCGCTTCTGGGCTCGATTTCAGGGTCGTCGATCGCCAACACCGTGACCACAGGCGCACTGACCATCCCCGCCATGATCCGCATCGGTTATCCCCGCCACTTTGCTGCCGCCGTGGAAGCCGCAGCCTCCACCGGCGGTCAGATCACCCCGCCGGTCATGGGCGCAGTCGCCTTCCTGATGATCGAGTATCTGGGTCTGCCGCTGACCACCATTCTGACGGCTGCGCTGGTTCCCGCTTTCATGCATTTTTTCGGCGTGCTGGTTCAGGTCCATCTGGAAGCCCGGCGGCTTGGCCTGCGCGGCCTGTCTGCCGCCGAACTGCCCAATGCCTGGAAAGTCATGAAAGAAGGCTGGCTGTCGGTTGTTCCGCTCATCGTTCTGGTCGCCATCCTGTTATCCGGACGCACGCCGTTTTCCGCCGCGTTCTGGTCGATCACAGCCTGCATCGGTGTTCTTGTCATTCAGCAGGTTCGTGCAGGCGGCATCATCGACGGTCTGCGCGGCACATTCCATGGCGTATGGGAAGGCTTCATCCTGGGTGCCAAGCAGTCGCTGTCGGTCACAGCGGCCGCTGCCCTGGTCGGTGTCGTCATCGGCGTTGTCACGCTGACCGGCGTCGGCTTCAAGATCGCCTATATGGTCACAGGCATTGCGCAGGATTGGGCCGGCTCGATCCACAGCCTTCTGGCTTTCCTGCCTTTCGAGCTGATGGGCGTGCCAACTCTGACGCTGCTCTTCACCCTGATCCTGACGGCCATTGTCTGCATTCTGATGGGCTGCGGCATTCCGACGACCGCGAACTACATCATCATGGTCGCCGTTGCGGCACCGATCCTCGGCCTGCTCGGGGTTGAGCCGCTGGTCGCCCATTTCTTCGTCTTCTATTACGGGGTCCTGGCCGATGTGACGCCACCAGTTGCGCTGGCGGCCTATGCCGGTGCCGGGATTGCCAATGCCAATGCGTTCAAGGCCGGCAATACCGCCTTCCGGCTCAGTATGGGCAAGGCGCTGGTGCCTTTCGTCTTTGCGTTTCAACCGGCACTGTTACTGGTCACCGATAACTTCACCTGGACTGCATTTTCCCTCGCATTCAGCGGCACCGTGCTGGGTATCTGGGCGCTGGCTGCGGCTGTATCCAACTGGCTGTTCGCACCGCTCCGCTGGTATGAGCGCGTCGCGCTGGTTCTGGCCGCCATCCTGCTGGTTGCGCCCGATCTGACCGCAACCGTGATCGGCCTGCTGCTCGTCGCACCGATTATGGCGAGACAGTTGCTACAGAAGGACCGTACAGCGCCCGGCTAGGCGCGGTTCTGTCGCACATCGCGCTTCTGGTCATGACAGAAAAGAAAGGCTTTGATGCTGGCTATCAGGCTTGCTTGGCTCTCGGTGCCGTCGCGATGACGGAGGCGGCTCTACCGTCTGGCTCTTCGCCAGCCCGCCGCGCGGGCGTCGGCTTCGGAGCAGAACCAGCGCTCGCCAAACCGGTGCGATATTCTGGTCGGGAGATAGTATTTTTGCCCGGGTACATGGTAGATGCGCTCGCCAGTGTTGACGCTGATGTTGCCCTTGATGACGCAGGCACCGTCATCATCGCTGCGCACGGCCTGGGCGCGCGAGGCAATGGTCTTGATCGTCGCCGGCGCGGCGAAGGCTGCGGCTGAACAGACAATTACCAGTGTCGAAAATCTTGTTATCATCATCGAAAACCCAGGTTGCAGGCTTCGATGATGCACGCAAAAGAATAATATCTCCCGACTGCAACCGGTAAAATTGTTGCAATCCGGACGGCGGCGAACCAGCGGGCGAGCAGCACCCTATCCCTCGACCAGATCCAGATATTGCTCCGGGGTGTCGGTTTCGATTTCCACCACCCAGATGTCGGAATCGAAGCGGGATTCGCGGGCGAGCGTTTCGGAAATTTCGGATTCGGCGACGCGGGATTGTCTCATCTCGAACAGCCGACCGTCGGGATGGTCGTCGTCAAACACGGTCTGCGGCGCGGGTGCGGCCAGGCTTTCTGTGCCGTCGCGGTGGCGGATGCGGATGAAGATCGCGCCGGCTTCTTCCGCGCCGTGGCGTTCAACCACCGCCATGCCGCCATCTGCGAAGACGCGGCGTGTCAGGGCCGCGACGAAGATGCCGGCTCTCAGCCTCACAGCGCGCCGATCTCGATGAGCTTGTTGAGCACGGTCTCGTTGGGTTGACCGGTGACGGGAAGCCGGTAGTGCTTCTCGAAGGCTCCGATCGCCGCGCGGGTCTGGGCGCCGGCAACGCCGTCGACCGAGATATTGGCATAGGCGATGTTGGACAGGCCCGACTGGATCCGCCGCACCAGTTCGCTCGGCCCTTCCACGGCTTCGGCGGGCACGGTTACCGGTTCGCCTGTGCGCTTGGCGGTGACCACCGGCTCCAGATGCGGTTTCGGCGCGGGCGTCGGGATTTCCTCAAGGCGCGCCAGATTGACCGACTGCGGTGCGGCCGCCTGCTGCGCCGGTTCCGCGGCCCGGACGGGTGCGGCTGCAGTCTCCATGATTGCAAGCAGCGCTGGCGTCGCCTCCCCGGTCTGGGAATAGCCGTTGTTTTTCTCCCAGGTGCGGATCGCGGAAGCCGATTTCGGACCCATCAGACCATCGATCTCGCCGCTGTACAGTCCCTTGTCGCTCAGAATCGCCTGGATCCGGCTCAACACCGGATCGGCTGCGGACCTGGCTGCCGCAACCGGAGCCGGCGAGGACACCGGCGCCTCGTAGGGGACCGGGATCGAGGCGGTCGGGGTTTCGTCGCTGCGTTCTATGCGGAACGTGGTGACGGATCTTGCCGGCACGTCTTCGGCGCCCGGGATTTGGGTCGCAGGTCCGGTCGAGGTGACCGGCGCCGCAGCAGCCGAAAGCTCGCGGGTCTTGAGGATCGGTGCTGGATGCTGGCCCGGCTGGTGCCACAGCGCATTGGCGGCGACAAAGCCGAAGATCACGCTGAAGGCAACACTCCCGCCGGCAAGCGACGGGTGCGCCGACACGATCTGGCCGAGCATCCCCAGAATGCCGTTGCCGGACCGGGTTTCATCTTCCAACAAGTCAGGCGCTGCGCGCTGTCTCGACATGGTCTTCATTCCTGTTTTTCAGTTCTTTTCTGGCGGGTCTGGGCAAGACCGGCGGGAAGGCCGTCGCTGTGACACTGTCATGTTCACCGGTTTCGCAGTTGGCGCCCGATCCATCGGCGGGCAGATCGATGGTCACCACGGTGCCCTCGCCCTCGGTGCTGGCAATCGAGAATGTTCCGCCGTGCAGATCGACCAGACCCTTGACCAGCGACAGGCCGAGGCCGGTGCCCTCATAGTGGCGGGCAAGGCCGTTTTGCGCCTGCACAAAGGGTTCGCCGATGCGGGCGAGCTTTTCGGCGGGAATGCCGATGCCGGTGTCGCTGACAACCAGCCTGAAGCGGTCGCCCTCGATGGCCGCATCGACATTGATGACGCCGCCGGATTCGGTGAACTTGATGGCGTTGCCGACCAGATTGATCAGGATCTGGTGCATCGCGCGCCTGTCGGCGACAATCTCGCCCACACCGCGGGCAAGCCGGCGGGTCAGCGTCACGCCCCGGTTGGAGGCCTGCAGCTTGAGCATGGCGTCGCAGCTGTCGATCACCTCGCCGACCGCGAACGGCTCGACAAAGACCTCGTAGCGGCCTGACTCGATCTTGGACATGTCAAGCATGGTGTTGACCAGCGACAGCAGGTGCTCGCCGGAATGGTGGATCAGACCGACATATTCACGCTGCCGCTCGTTGCTGAATGCGCCGAAATACTCGCGCGCCAGAATGTCCGAGAAGCCGATGATGGCGTTTAGCGGCGTGCGCAGTTCATGGCTGACAGCAGCCAGAAAGCGGGTCTTGGCGGCGTTGGCGGTTTCGGCTTCCTCGACAACCGCGTCGGCGCTGAGACGATCGGCAACCTCGGCGGAAATATCGCGGGTCTGTGCCAGAACACCGGTGATCGCGCCATCCGGTCCGTGTTCGGCCGACAACGAAACGGCGGCATGGACGAATTGCGCGCTTGCGCCGATGCTTTCGAAACGAATTTCAACCTGCTGGCGCCTGTCACCAAGGCGCAGCCGGTCGAACGCGTCGAGGAAGGCGATCCGATCGGCGACATGGATGCGATTGACGAAGCCCTTGCCCGACAGATCACCGACACGCCGGGCGAAGTCGGACCGGTCGGCGCCGGTAATATGGATCACCTCGCCGCGCACGGTGTGGCGGGTGAGAAGCCCCGGCAGGCCGTCAAGAATATCGAGGTCCGTCACGATGCCTGGCGCATCCGGTACTGCCGCCAGTTGTTGCGGCTCCGGCGCGCTTTGAAGGCACATCGCCAGGCCGCGCACCAGGGCATAAAGCCCGAACGACAGACCGGTGGCGAGGAATGCGCCTTCAGGCGCCGGTCCGGCAATCGAGGCGCTGCCGGCCATCGCGACACCGAGCAGGGCCAGAACCGCGGCGATGGTCCCCAGCCCAAGCCCGGACGGCCGTTTCGACTGGATCGCCGCTTCCAGTGGAATCAGCGCCAGCAGCGGCAGGAAGGGCGAGGCAAGGCCACCGCTCAACACCGCCAGCGCGCCCAACGCAAGCGCCGCCGCGCCAATTGCGAGGCGTCCTGCGATACGCGGCGATCCGGTGGAAGCAAGCACGCCGGCAATGGCGATCGGCATGGCGGCAGCGGTCAGGGCGCCGGCGATGGCTTGCGGCCAGGTAAACGCGGTCAGCAAAGCCGGAACAGCAATGACAGGGGTGAGAATCGCACTGGAAAGACAGGCCGTCATGGCGCGAACTCGTGCCTCGTTGCCGTCCTGCGTCTGCAGGGTGTCATACGCGGGCGTTCGCAGCCAGGATTCGGCTGTTTGCCGTCCAGCGAGCTTCACTCTGTCGATAAGATCATCCAATTCCGTCACTGCCGATTCCATACACGCCGCAGTCGTTTGTTGTTGATCCGACTGTGCCAGCGCCAACTTAAGGAAAGAATAAGCCGGACGCGGCAGAGAGTTCAAAACCGGCTGATTTCAACCGACCGCGGAGATGAAATGCCGGCTTCGGGAAACATGGTTAACGAGGGCTTTCGCGCCAATGCGACTCCTGGCTGTGGGAGCTGTTGTGCGGAAATTCCAGTTCCATCCAGGTTCTGCCACAGCGGTGCCAGGCCCGGAGCCTTCCGCCAAAGCAGCCTTGCAGCAGGCGAGCGGCGGATTCGGCGCGATTGTTAAAATTTTCGGCAAATTTGGCTCAAAATGCCGCCTCCACTTCAAATTGGCCTTGAAGTTTTTGTTTCATGATCCTCGCCAAGTCCGGGACAACCCGGGCATCTCCGTCCAAAGCTGGCGGACAACAGGAAGGGCTCATTCATGTGGTTTTTAATCAAGGGAAGTTTCTGGTTCTCGCTGGTGTTGATCGCCTTGCCGTTTCTGGACACCGGATCGCGGGAGGCGCTGGAGACCGCGCCGCCGCTGGAGGTGGGACAGAGCGTCGCAGCCGCCGTCGAGGCCTTTGAGGACATCAAGCAGATTTGCGTGCGCAAACCCGATATCTGCGAAACCGGCAGCGAGACCTTCGCAGCGCTGGGCACCCGCGCCAAGGAAGGTGCACGCATCGCCTATCAGTTCCTCGACTCCAAATTCGCCAACGATGAAACCGATTTGGTGACGGGTTCCCTGCCTCAGACCAACTAGGGGCCGGTTCCTCCCCGCTTGCACCCCCAACGTCGCTTCACGGGTGCCAAGACCAGAAGGATCCACTGCCGAAGCCATGATGCACAAGACTGCCACCTCAAGCCGCATCTGATGCGCCGCCACCGGGAACAGCCCTTCCTCCCGGTGGCGCTTTTTCTTTTCCGGGCACCGGCAACAGCCCTTCCTCCCGGTGGCGCTTTTTCTTTCCCGGGCACCGGCAACAGCCCCTCCTCCCGGTGGCAGTTTCTTTTCCGGGCAGCGGCAAGTCGCCCACAACGATGTGAAGCATTTGTTTGCCTGAACACTGCGGAATTGCCCTGCCACGGGGTGCACTCTCGACCGATTTCGCCTATATGACTGATCAGTCACAGGACCCCGACATGACCAGTTTGCAAACCATTCTCGACGATTTCGAATATATGGACGACTGGGAAGACCGCTACCGCTATCTCATCGAGATCGGCAAGGCGCTTCCCGAAATGCCCGAGACCGAGCACACCGACGCCAACAAGGTCAGGGGCTGCGCCAGCCAGGTCTGGCTTGTGGCCGAGACCGAAGCAGGCGATCCCGGCGATCCGGTGATGATCTTCCGCGGCGATTCCGACGCCCACATCGTGCGCGGGCTAGTGGCCATCGTGCTGGCGGCAACCTCGGGAGAAAAGGCTTCAGCGGTCGAAAATCTCGACGAGGCGGCACTGTTGACGCGGCTGGGACTGGGCGAGCACCTGTCGCCACAACGCGCCAACGGCCTGCGCTCGATGGTGATGCGCATCAAGGCGCATGCGGCGGCGGCGCGGGCGGCCGCCTGAGGCCTTTGCCCCGGGGCGCGCTGTAATGCCGGGCAAGAGACGCCAGCGCGGTGCGCAGCATCAGCTTGGCAGAACGGGCCGGCCATCCTCTCTCGCGCTCGACTTCGGTCAATCCCTTGAGAAAGCAGCACACGTCGAGGAGCACACCGGAGAGTTCCGGTCCGACATCCGTCAACGCGCGCTCCACCCTGAGCCGCGCTGACAAAGCCGCCTCGGACATCTCCGCGGCGCCGCCCGGCGCGCCGGACTGGCGTCCGTTGCCGACCGGTTCCCAACGCTGGGCGAGCGATGGCTGCATCTGTCCCCGGATAAAATCGGAACGCAACCGCTCGCCGGCGTCGACATGGGATGGATCGAGAAACAGCGATCCATCCTTGGCCTTGATCCGTGCCAGCGCCGCAAGCGGCGATTCGCAGGCATTGACGGTGACCCGGCCATGCTTCGGGTCGGACCTCGAAACCAGGCTCCGGTGCTGGTCCTGAAAAGCGCTGTCGGGATCGCAAAGCCAGCGCCTGAGCGCTGCCCGGCCTTCGGGCGTCGGCGAATAGGACTGCAGCGCCTCTCCCTTGGCCCTCCCCTCCGCTCGGTCCTGCGACAATACGCCCACCAGCAGGCCATGTGAGAGAGCAGCCATCAGCAGGCTTGCATCCACCAACCGGCGGCCGCCGTCGTCTCGCTCAAGACCAATCCGGGCATTCCGGTCAGAGGGCAACGCGCCGGTCGCGGGCCGTCTCGCCACGAAACCCAGGAGGGCCGCCATCGCCTTGCGCGCCTGCCGCGCGTCAGGGTTCCGCATGATCACACCCCAACGGCGCGAAGACGGCCTCAATGCAGCGCTCGCACCGCTCGACAAAGCGATCGTAACCGGTGTCATCGCGGCGATCCTCAACCACGGCGCAGGCGTGCACGATGGTGGTGCGGTCACGGCCAAAGGCTGTGGCAACGGTCCTGTAGGGCACCGAAAGCACGACATGGGAGAGATAGATGGCGATCTGGCGGACATGACAGCGGGGCCTTCGCCGCGCCGCGCCCTCGGGCAGATCTGCCTCGCAGGCCATAGCGAACAATTCCGCCACCAGTCGCCAAACAATGCGACACCGCAAGATATCAACCGGATTGTCGCGGCTTGCCGCCATGCCGACACGGCCCGGCATGCGTGCGTGGCGCGTCGCTGGTCCTGACCGGCGGACAGACGCCGGCGGCTCCCGCAGCACCGTCAGATCGGCAATGGCGACGAAAGCCAGAACGCTTTCGTTCAGGACCACTCCGGTGCGAGGGCCCAAGTTGCTGCTGCTGCCCCTGCAAGGCGGCCAAAGCCGGTCTCGATGGGTGTTGGACTGGTCGGGCCTGTCAATTTGTCCGTCTCGATCTGCCATGATGAAAACCTCCTTTTATAGGAATATTTTCTTACATGATATGCAGACAGTGAGGACGTGCAGCCAGCCACCGGCTGCATCCTATCGTTGTTTTATCAGTGTTTTTGTTCAAATGCACCTGATTTACAAGGAATTTTTTCCTCATATCTGGCGCCACTGTCCAACCATATTGATGCGCACCGGGCATCGGCAGGCCAACTGGAGCGGTAAAATGGTCCGCAGCGCGCCAGCGAGATGCGAATTCAGCCGACGACAGCGCCGGAATCAAAAACCGTGGCCGGAGCCACGGTTTTTGAAAACTTGCGGAGGAGTTAGAACTCTCCACACTGCTTGCGCCGGCTTCGGGAATATCACGCGGATCGTGAGTTGACGTCCAAACCGCGTGCGATCACCGGAGCTTCCGGCGGCAAGTTTACTTGCTGCGCTTGCGCTTCTGACCCAGGCCCATTTCTTTGGCAAGACGCGATCGCGCCTCGGCATAGGCCGGAGCAACCATCGGATAATCAGCCGGAAGTTCCCATTTTTCACGGTACTGCTCAGGCGTCAGACCGTAGTGGGTCATCAGGTGGCGCTTGAGAGACTTGAACTTCTGGCCATCTTCCAGACAGATCAGATAGTCATTCTGAATCGAACGACGCACAGATACCGCCGGCTTCGGCTTCTCGACAACTTCTTCCACGGGCATTGTCGCCCCACCAAGAGCTGCGTGCACCTGGGAAATCACATTTGGAAGATCATTTGCGGCAACAGAGTTGTTGCTCACATAGGCTGCGACAATTTCAGCGGTCAATTCGATCAAGAGATCGGCGCCATTGTCCTTGTTTGCTTCTGTCATAGTGTGGTCCTAACTTTTTACTCGAACAGGCTGCCTTGTGAACGGAATAGAGATGGTTACAAAAAACGCATGATCCTCTTGGCAGTCCGCGAGAATTGACTTACCTGAATTTCAAGTTCAAACAAGTACTAAATCTCATAGCATGACCGGTGTCTTAACAAGACTAATCAAAACATATTACCGAATTATAATTTAGACGCGCAAGCCTGCCGCGCATGAATTCTTAAGTTGTAATTTAGATACAATTGGTTCGACATAACACTATTGTTCATCTTTCGGAGCCATTTCATCTCTCACCGAGGACGAGTGCAATCCGTAGCCGACCGCATAGGCTGCCTTGGCCAGAAGATGCGATGAAACCGGCGCTGTCAGCAGGAAGAAGACCACGCCGGCCAGCGCCCGCGAGACGGTGCCGAAATCGGAAGCATGAATGGCCAGGGCAATCAGAATCAGGCAAGATCCCATTGTCCCGGCCTTCGAGGCGGCATGCATACGCGTGTAAAGGTCGGGCAGGCGCAGCAACCCGATCGAGGCGACCAGCGTGAACGCTGCTCCGACCAGCAGCAGTGCGGCGGAAATCAATGTGGCGATTTCAATCATTGGCGCGGCTCCTTCGCGGTTTGGCCGGCGCCCGGATGCACGACAACATCAGGCTTGCCGTCCGGCGTCGCAGCCTTTGACCTGGCCTTGGCTTCGCGACGCGCGATGGAGGCCGCCTGCCGCGCTTCGGCCAGGATATCGTCCTCGGTCTTGCCGCGAGACAGCACGAAACGGGCGAATGCGACCGTGGCGAGGAAGCCGACCAGCCCCAGCGCGATGGCGACATCGACATAGAGCGTGTATCCGGTCTTGATGCCGATCACCGCGATGAAGCCGATGGCGATCGCCACCAGCATGTCGAGCCCCAGAATCCGGTCAGGCAGTGTCGGCCCCTTGACGATGCGATAGATGGTGATCAGAAACGACAGGCACAGAATGCCCAGCGCCAGATTGACTGCGGAAACGAAGATGGTCGCCACGCTGATCATCGGAACGCCTCCATGATCTTGCGCTCGAAACCTTCGGCGATATCGCGCCTTGTGGCGTCGGGATCAGAGGCATCGAGGGCGTGGACATAGAGGGTGCGGCGATCCTCCGACACATCGACAGACAATGTGCCCGGGGTAAGCGTGATCAGGTTGGCGAGAATGGTGATTTCGAAATCACGATCGACCCTGAGCGGGTAGGCCAAAATTCCCGGCTTGAGGTCCATGCGCGGTGACAACACCACCACCGCGACCTTCCAGGCCGACAACACCAGTTCGTACACAAACAGCAGCAGCAGCGAAATGACCCGGCGGGCGCGGGAAAAATAACCGATCGAGCCGACCTGCTCGCGGATCAGCGACAGGGCGGAAACCGCCAACACGAAACCGAACGCGAAATTGAGGAATGTGAACGATCCGGTGACCGCCGCCCACGTCAGCGCAAGCAGAACATTGACCAGAAACAGGCTCATTGGGACGCCTCCACGGGAAAGACCGACAGCACATAGGCGGACGGATCCAGCAATCCGCGCGCGGCGTCCTGCGCGAGCGCCATGACAGGTTCCGGCCAGACCCCGGCGGCAACGGTGAGCAGCACCAGCCCGGCCAGCGCTGCCGTCGCGCCAACCGACAGCGGGTTGGCCGGAGTTGTTTCAGCCGGCATCTCGCCTATCGTCCTCAGCGTCATCTCGTCAGGCTCGGCGGCGGGGCGCCAATAGGCCAGCACCCAGATCCGTCCGACAGTGATGGTGGTGAGAAAACCGGTGACCAGGATTGCGCCGGCCAGCCACCAGGCGCCGATGTCGAGCGAAGCCTTGACCAGCATGATCTTGGGCCAGAACCCCGAGAACGGCGGCAACCCCGCCACCGACAGGAACAAGAGCAGCGTCAGGGCGGCAATCAAGGCGTTCCTGGTGTAGAGGCCACCGGCGTGTGTCAGCTGGAAGCTGCCTCCGAGCCGTCCGCCGATCCCTGCGGCGAAATAGAGCGCGGTCATCACCACCATCGAATGGGCGGCATAGAAGATCGCGCCGGAGAGACCGGCCGGACTGCCAAGCGCCAGGCCCGCCAGCATCACGCCGATCCCGGAAATCACCAGAAAGCCGAGCGCGCGCCGGATATCGTTCTGCGCCAGCGCGCCCATGACCCCGAGAACCATGGTGAGCACGGCGGCAATGGCGATGATGAAGGACAGTTCCTCGCGCTCGAACGGGAACAGCATGCCGAGAATCCGCAGCAGCGCATAAATGCCAACCTTGGTCAGCAGGCCGCCAAACAGTCCCGAGATCACGATCCTGGGGGTATGATAGGAGGCAGGCAGCCAGAAATTGACCGGAAAGGCCGCGGCCTTCATGGCGAAAGCCAGCAGGTAGAGCGTGACCAGCGTCATCAGCGGCGCGGTGCCGCGCAGTTCGGCTGCCCTGACGGCGATGTCGGCCATGTTGAGCGTGCCGAACAGGCCGTAAAGATAGCCCGTGGCCACCAGGAAAAGCGTGGTGGCGATCAGGTTGAGAAAGGCGTATTTGGTGCCGCCGTCGATCTGCGCCCGCTCCGAGCCCAGAACCAGGAGCCCGAAGGACGAGATCAGCAGCACCTCGAACCAGACATAGAGATTGAAGATGTCGCCGGTCAGGAACGCCCCGAGAATGCCGGCCATGATCAGCATCAGGAACGGATAGAAGCCGTAGCGGCGGCCTGAATCATCGACATCGCTGCGGCCATAAATGCCCGCGGCAAAAGCCACCATCGACGAAGTGGCGGCGAAAAACGCCCCCAGCAGGTCCACCGTGAAGGAAATCCCGAACGGCGGCAGCCAGCGTCCCATGGTCATGCTGACCGTGCCGTTGCCGATCACGTGCCACACAAGCCCAACCGTCATCAGCACGAGCACAGCCAGCGCCGGAATGGCGATCAGCGGCTGCAGATCTGTGCGCTTGCGCAGCATCAGCAGAACCGCGCCAATCAGGATGCACCAGATGACGGGGGCGATGACCAGCCAATCGGCTGAGGAAACCGGCTGCACCACATAAACGGCGGAAAAGTCGCGCAGGCCTTCACTGTTGACAGCCATCTCCGGCCTCCCCTCAGTAACCGGCCGGTGGCGAAGCTTCGCCCACCGGTTCGGCTACACGCATCTCGTCGGAGTTGTCTGTCTCCAGCTCCTGGTAGGCGCGAAAGCCCAGCACCAGCAGAAACGCGAAAAACGAAAACGAGATCACAATGGCGGTCAGGATCAGGGCCTGCGGCAGCGGGTTTGCCGCAGCCGGGGTCAGGGTATTGGCCCCGTCACCGATGATGGGCGGGATTTCACGCGTCACCCGACCAGCGGTGAAGATCAGCAGATTGACGGCGTTGCCAAGAATGGCCGCCCCCATCAGGATACGGATGATGTGCTTGGACAGAAACAGATAGATGGCGACGGTGAACAGCATACCCACCAGAACAGCGAAAATGGCTTCCATCAGTCGCGATCCCTTTCCTCGAGCGCCAGCGCGATCGAACTGATGGCGCCGACGACAACCAGATAGACCCCGACGTCAAACACCAGCACGCTCGACAGGGCCAGCTCGACCCCGAACAGGTGCGGATAGATCCACAGACCCGACATGTAGGGAACGCCAGCGAAGACCGACAGGACGCCCGCGCCAGCCGACATAAACAAGCCGAAGGCGGCAATCGCCATCGGATGAAAATAGATTGCCCGGCGCACCGGCGCGACACCGCAGGCAATACCATAGATCGCCAGCGCCGAAGCCGCGATCAGGCCGCCAATGAAGCCGCCGCCGGGTTCATTGTGGCCGCGCAGCAGCACGAAAATGGAAAACAGCACCATCAGGCTGGTCAGAAACGGCGCAATGGAGCGGAAAATCACCGTACGCATGTTATTTGGCCTCCCTGCTCTGCCCGATGCCCTGACCGGCAACGTCATTGCGGTCCGGATCATTGTCAGCAACCGCACCCGTAAAGCGCGGAACCCTGATGCGGATCAGGGACAGGATGGCAAGGCCGGTGACCATCACCACCGCGATTTCGCCAAGCGTATCCGTGCCGCGGAAATCGACAATGATGACGTTGACCACATTGGTGCCGTGGGCGACGATTTTCGAGTAGGCCGAGAAGAAGTAGCTCAGCGCCGTGTTGAACGGCTGCTGCGTGACCGACAGCAGATACAGCATGAAGCCGCCGCCGCAGGCCAGCGACACGGTCATGTCGAAAAGCTTCTGTCCGGTCGGGCGATGATCGGATGCGGTCAGTCTCAGCCTTGTCATGATAAGGGCGAGAATGACCACGGCGAGGGTTTCGACCATGAACTGGGTAAACGACAGATCAGGTGCGCCAAACAGCAGGAAGATCAACGCCACCGCAAAGCCCTGGATACCCAGCGAGACGATTGCGGTGAGCCGGTCGCGCGCATAGATGATCGCGAAAAGACCGATCGGCACCAGGGCAATGACCACCAGTTCGTGAAGCTGCACGCCGGCGGGCCAGACCGGCATGGCCGGCCATTCGCCATACCAGGCCATCGGTCCGAGAAGCGCCAGCGCGATCATCAGGAATGTCACGGTCATGTAGATATCAAGCCGTCCCGGCTGGACAAAACGGGTGACCGAAACCGAAAGCCGGACAAGGCTGAAAATCAGCTGGTCAAAGCCGCGATCCGGGCCCCAGCCGATGGCCGCGAGAAGCGAGGTCATCGCCGCGCGGGCGCGATCCAGCAGGCGATAGACGATCATGCCGAACGCAATGGTGAGCAGCGACAGCATCAGTGGCGGACCGAAATGCGGAATCAGCGAGATCGACACGGTCTCCGCCTCCCCCGCCACGGCGCTGGCCATCGGCGAGGAAATGAAGCGATGAGTGAGCGGCGACCACAGCCCCGCGACAAGCGCCGTCACACCCAGCGTCAGCGGCCCGAGCCACAACAGAACCGGCCCTTCATGGGCAGCCTTCGGGGTTTTAACGGTCGGGCCGAAGAACGGCTTGATGGCGACCGCGAACCCGATGACGAACATCAGCCCGTTGCCGATGACGGCAATGGCGACAAAGGCCAGCGACCAGGAATCCATCGCCCACAGCGCCGCATAGATTTCCTCCTTGGCGAGGAAGCCGATGAGCGGCGGCAGGCCGGCCATCGAGATGGCGGCGGCCATGGCGGCAATAAAGGTGATCGGCATCGCCTTGCGCAAGCCGCCAAGCCTGGTCACATCGCGAGTTCCGGCCTCATGATCGATCAGTCCGGCGACCATGAACAGTGCACCCTTAAACAGCGAGTGCGCCACCAGATAAAGCACGGCTGCGGCAATGGCATACTCGGAGCCGAAGCCGGTGAGCATCACCAGCAGGCCGAGCGAAGACACCGTGGTGTAGGCCAGCATCAGCTTGAGATCGGTCTGGCGGATGGCGAGCAGCGTGCCGACAATCAGCGTGGTTCCGCCAAACACCGGCAGGATGGTTTCCCACCAGATGGTGTCACCGAGCACGGGATTGAGCCGCATCAAGAGATAGACGCCGGCTTTGACCATGGTGGCCGAATGCAGGTAGGCCGACACCGGTGTCGGC
>NZ_JBDWHW010000136.1:0-10764 GCF_039975035.1 Hoeflea sp.
CCCGACACCCTGCACACGCCTTGATCAAGATCAAGCCGCTACAACCAGCTTCTGTTCCTGACCCGGGCCATCCGGTTGCCCGCCGGCGTGGCGACTTCCAGCAGCGTCCCCTCGTCCCACCAGTCGCGGCCGATCATGGCGATTGCCACATTGACCCCGAAATCGGGTGACCAGGCAGCCGAGGTGACCTCGCCGGCAAACTCGCCGCCAGCATTGACTTTCCACGGTTCCGGGCACGGCGGCAAGGCCTCTCCGCCCATCTCCAGATAGCGGATTTGCTTGAGCGGACCCTCGCGGGCGACCCTGAGCAGCGCATCGCGCCCCACGCATCCGATCGCCGAGCGCGTATCGCAAAACCGGCCCAGACCGCATTCATGCGGCGTATTGGCACGGGTCATGTCATTGCCGTAGGACAGCATCCCCGCTTCGATCCGTTCGATCAGGTTGGGACAACCGGCACGCACGTCAAGATCCCGTCCGGCTTCGAACAAGGCGTCCCACAACGGCTCGCCGTGCTGCCCGCCCTCGACATAGATCTCGAACCCGCCCTGTTTGGAATATCCCGAACGCGCGACAACCAGATCGGCGCCATTGAACGAAAGCCGTTTGTAGCGGAAGAACCGGATCGACCGCACCTCCTCGCCAAACACCCGCGCGGCAAGATCATCGGCCCCCGGCCCCTGGATCGCCAGTGGCGAGACATCGGGCTCAATCACATCGGCAGCAAGCCTGTAGCCGACAGCCAGTCCCTTGATCCAGAACATCAGGTCGCTGTCGGCGATCGAGACCCAATAGCGGTCCTCGTCCAGTTTGACGGTGACGGGGTCGTTGAGCATCCCGCCGGTCTCGTCCACCATCGGGGTATAATAGCACTGCCCGACCATCATGTCCGACAGATCGCGCGGGGTCAGCATCTGCACCAGTTCTGCTGCCTGCGGCCCGCGGATTTCCACCTGCCGCTCGCAGGCCACGTCCCAGACCTGCACGGCGGATTTGAGATGCCGGTAATCCTCTTCCACCGATGTGAACACCGTCGGCAAAAGCATGTGATTGTAGATGGTATAGGCCGACACCCCTGCCGCAGTGACGCGATCGGTAAACGGCGTGCGCCGGGTTCGGCGGGAAATCGACAGGTATGGCGGCATTGGCGAACTCCACAGGAAATCGCACCCAGGCGGAGCGACACGCCAGATTAGCCGCCGCTAAATCGCCGATGCGCGCCAAATCGCGTCATCCCGGGATTATATTTTCGCGTCAGGCGATCAAACCCGTGCGCTCGGCAAACCACCACGCGGCGACACAGGCGATCGCCAGCGACATCGGCATGGTGATGCGCGCGCGGTACCAGCTCCTGTCCGAAAACCAGGCGCCGAACAGCGCGTAGCAGGCCGCGACCACGGCCAGTTGCCCGGCCTCAACGCCGATGTTGAAGGCGATCAGTCCGCCGGCGAAATGCGCCGGCGACAGGCCGATCTCGCTGAGCACTCCGGCAAAGCCGAGGCCGTGCAGCAGACCGAAACCGAACACCACGAACGGCCGCCACGGGCTCAACCGCGTGGTCGCCAGATTCTCGATTGCAATAAACACGATGGAGGCCGCGATCAGCGGCTCGACGATGCTGGCGGGCAACGAGATCCACCCCAGCATGGCCAGCGCCAGCGTCACCGAATGAGCAACGGTAAACGCGGTAATCTGCACCAGAAGCGGCTTGAGCCGCGGCGACAGCAGGAACAGGCCGACAACGAAAAGGATATGATCGAGCCCCTTGGGAACGATGTGAGTGAAGCCGATGCCGATATAGTTGTAGAAGATCTCGCCCGCACTCAGGCTGAGACCACCTTTCACCGGGATCGGCTGGCTCGGACCGCCGGTATCGAGATAGGCGGAATAGCTGTAATCGCCTTCGGCATCGGGCGTCCGGATGACGCTCGGCCCGAAGGCGGGATCAAACGAGAACGTGACATTTTCAGCGCCCGCAGGCAGCGGTCCGGACAGCACCAACCGGCTGAGCCGGGCAAAATCGGTATCGCCGACCGGATCCAGATCGACATTGATCACTTCGAGCGGGATACCGGCTCCATCTGCCTCAAGCCTGACACCCTCGAGAAACCGTGTTCTGAACCGGTCGAACTCCGCGGCCAGCTCGGTCTCGGTTTTCAGCCGCAATTCATCGTAACGCTGCGCATTGGGGCTGTCATTGGTGTCGCCATGTTCCGCGCCGATTTCAGCCAGCGCCGCCTCCAGGATCAGCGACATGTCGAGCCGTACCGTGCCGTCTCCCGGAAACACAAGATCGGCGATTGCCGGACGGATTTCATGGGCGCGTAGGCTTCCGATGCCTGCCGCAACGAACATCGCAACCAATGCAACGCCTGCAATCACTTGATTTATCGGGCGGGAGAACAGATGCATCACGAGAACCTCAGTGGAGAATGAAAATGAACCGACAGCAATCTCTTATACGGGCGACCGCCCTAATTGGACTGACCTTGGCCGTTAGTCCAGTTTCCGGGCACGAATTCTGGATCGAACCGCAGGCATTCGCGATTGATCACGGCGCCGAAATCCAGGCCGACATCCGTATCGGGTCGGATTTCAAGGGTGATCCGTTTCCCTATATTCCCTCGCGCTTTGCCGCATTCAAGCACCATGACCGGCAAGGCGAGACCGATGTTTACGGTACAACCGGAGACCTGCCTGCGCTGAAACTGACGCCGCGATCGGACGGGCTCAACATCTTCACCTATGTCTCGGTGGCCGAACGGATCAGGTTTCAGGACCGGGAGAAATTCGCCACCTATCTTGAGTATGAAGGGCTGAACACGATCCTCGCACGCCACGACGCACGCGGGCTGCCGCACGACGAGATCAGCGAACTCTACACCCGCTGCGCCAAGACGCTTGTGTCGGTCGGCGATGCGCCGGGTGGTGAAGACCGCGCCACCGGCATGCGGCTCGAACTCGTCGCCGGGCAAAACCCGATGACGCTGTCACCCGGTGCGGAGATGAATTTCAGCCTGCTGTGGGAGGGCGAACCGCTCAAGGACACCCAGGTGGCGCTGTTCCGGCGCGGCGAAGCTGGCGCGACAGCAGCCAGGCTGATCACCCGGACTGACGAGACCGGCCGCGCAACGTTCAGCCTCCCCGCTCCCGGCACCTATCTGGTTGCGAGCGTGCACATGATCGAGGCCCCCGCGGACCGCAACGCCGACTGGCAAAGCTACTGGGCTTCGCTGACGTTTGGAGTGAAATGAAGAGAGTTGGGGCAGCAACCGGCGAAAAGTATGAATTCGCGGTCGGTGCGGGCAAGGCGAGCGCCTGACGCAAAAGCGGTCCGGCAGAAGCCAACGATGGCAGCCCGCATTCTGCCTCGCAGCGATCAATGTGGCGGGCTTCTCTCGCTGATTTTCATTCAGGCCGAGCGCATTTTCAGGCTTGCCTTCGAGTGAGCAATCTTGCTTACCATCTCCGGGATCAGCAATGCGGGAGCAGGTCTGGCATAATAAAATCCCTGTATGGCGTCGCAGCCCATTTGTTCGACCACCGTGACCTCTTCAAGTGTTTCGGCCCCCTCCACAACAATGTTGAAACCGAGACCGCGGCCGAGACCAAGAACACCCTGCAAGACCTGTTGCTTGCGCTGATCCGTGTCGATGTCCGTGATAAAACTCCTATCCACTTTAAGCTGATCAAACGGCAGACGGTTAAGATAGCCCAGTGACGAGTATCCCGAGCCAAAGTCATCAAGAGACAGCTTGACGCCGAGGGCACGAATTCCGGCAAGCACTTTGGCAATCCGGCTCTCGCTGTGATCGACAAACACGCTTTCCGTGATCTCTATGTAGATATGCCGACCTGACACTTTATGGCGTTCCAGGGCAGCCTTCAGAACATCAATGAAATCGGGCTGCCACAACTGGATGGGGGAAACGTTGACCGAGATATGTTTGAAATCGAACTTCTCATCACGCCACTTCGCCGCTTGCTCGCACGCCAGATCGAGGACCAGTGTTCCCAGACCGACAATCTGCCCGCTGGATTCGGCAATCGGGATGAACTTTCCGGGCGAAATCGGTCCTTCGGCAGGATGGGTCCAGCGGGCCAGCGCCTCGACCCCCGCCAAACAGCCTGTTGACGGGATGATTTGTGGCTGGAAATGAATTTCGATCTCGCGTTCTTCAATCGCTATCTGAAGCATGCGATCCATTCGGATTTGATCCTGCAACGCATCATTCATGTCCGAAGAGAAAAACAGGAACTGGTCGCCACCGCCTGCTTTTGCCTTGCGCAGTGCCAGGCCCGCATTCCGATGCGCTTCATCAGCATCTTCGGCGTCATGTTGCAGTAGGACAATTCCAATTGATGCGGCCAGGCGCACTTCGCCTGCGGCGAGTTGGAACGGTTGACGCAATGCTGATACAAGCTTTTCCGCAAGCTCCGCGGTTTGGACAACGGAGCTTTTGTCGCTGATCAGGACAGTGAACTGATCTGATGCAAGGCGTGCAATTTTCGATGTCTCTCCCACTGTGTTGACGATTTGCGCTGCCACGGCTTTGAGCAGAGCATCACCAGTTTCTTGCCCATACGCATCATTGATCTGTTTGAAATTATCAAGGTCGAGATGCATCAGCGTCGACTTCTGATTGCCCGACAGACTTTTCCGGAGCGATCTTTCAAGATCGATAAGATAGCGACTGCGGTTGCCCAGCCCGGTCAGTTCGTCTGTATAGGCCAGATGAGCAAGTTTGCTCTGGAGTGCGACAACCCGTTCAAGACCTTGCGCCAGAGCCCCAATCTCGTCTTGCCTGCTCCTGAACGGCACGGCGACTGCTGGTGCTTCGGCGGCCAGATCATCAGCGTATTTTGCCAGCTGGCGAAGCGGTTTGAGTTCCGTGCTCATGTTCATCACGCCGAACGCAGCAACGAGAACAAGAATAAGGATGGCAGCGACTATGATCTGTGTTCGCAGCTCATTCCTCGCCATAACCAGATCATCTACCCATCCGACATCAACAGCGAGTGCGCCTGCGATCATGCCATTTGCTGTTTGAATCGGGGTCAGATAGGCCAGCCTTAACCGCCCCATTACGGGGACTTCACCAAGATGGGGCTGGTTGTTGATGATGTCCGAATAGGCGGGATGATCGCTTCCAATTGACATTGGAGGAGGAATAGAGCCATCCGGTTTGCGGAAGGTCGTCGCAAACCGGTCAAACGCCCTGGTTTCCGGATTAAGCCTGAACAGGTTGGCAGCACCCTGATTTATCAGGCCAATTTCCTTCAACAGTGGATCGTGCACATCGCGAAACGAGAGCGACATGTCGGCTGTGTCGCCCTTGAGCCGAATAGCCAGTGGCCTGCCTACCGGGTCGCGAATGGTGGAGAACTCTGAACTTAGCCTTTCCGTAAAGAGCGCAGCAGCAGCGCGCGCCGCCCGGTCAATCCGGATGGAAGAATTCGTCTCTGTGACCTGGGAGAGTTTGAAATATCCAAGCGCGGCAGTAATCAGAATTGATACTGAAACGACAATGACCAGCCGCGTCGTAATCCGTCCTGTCATACCGTTGAGCAGGGAAACAATCCTCGACATTCGTCAATACTCCAGCGCGAACCTACAGCAGGAGTATCACCGTTTTATTATATTAAGATTAAGCCACAAATTCCCGCTGAACTGTCGATGCTGTTTCATTTTCACGGCCTTGCATTGGATCGACGCGATGTTGAACGCGCATCCCGGAATCGACAGTGAGGGCGACTGCATTGCGACAGGAATTCGTGGACTGAAGCTCGGCCAAGGCCTGAAAGCCGGACAGGTCCCCATGTCCAATCAGGACCCAAAGCCAACACCCGGCAACTGCGGAGCCATGCAATGTCCCACCACAACGCGGAATCAACGCTCTCTGTCACCTCAACGAAAAACCCCGCCGGACTTGCATCCGGCGGGGATTTGTTTGGCGTCGGGTCAGATCCCGGATTGACGACCAGGGTCAGGTCTTAAAGTCCGCCGCCCAACGTGTGGACATAGACGGCGAGCTGCTTGATTGTCGGCTCGCCCAGACGACCGACCCAGGCAGGCATGACGCCATGCTTGGGGTTGCGGATCTGCGCCGCGATCTCGGCTTCGGTTGAAGCCTTGAGCCAGATGCCGTCGGACAGGCGCGGCGCACCGAAGTCGATGATGCCTTCGCCAGTGTCGCCATGGCAGGCGGCACAGTTTTCCGCATAGATCTCCTTGCCCGGTTCGACCATGGCCGGGTCACGCGGCGTCTCGCTGAGGCTCACCACATAGGCTGACACCTCGTTGATCTGCGCAGGCTCCAGCATATCGGCAAAGGCCGGCATTTCCGATATGCGGGTGTCATCGTCGGCCTCGTAGCGGATGCCGTGTGCAATGGTCAGGTAGATCTGGTCGATCGTCCCGCCCCAGAGCCAGTCATCATCATTGAGGTTGGGATAGCCCTTCGAGCCTGCCGCACCCGAGCCGTGGCATTGCGCGCAATTGACCTTGAAGGCCGAAGCCCCGCCGGCAATGGCGAATTGCAGCAATTCCTGGTCGCCGGCGATATCCTCGACCGGGGTAGCCGCGATCTTTTCGAGCAGGGCGCCCTGCGCGGCCTTGGCGTCAGCCAGTTCCGCAACCACATCCGCCCGGCTGGAATAGCCCAGATAGCCTTTGGTCGCTCCGTTGATCAACGGAATGGCCGGATAGAAGAACATATAGCCGATCGCCCAGATGATGCAGAGATAGAAGGTCCACAGCCACCAGCGCGGCATGGGATTGTCCAACTCGCGGATGCCGTCCCAGACATGACCGGTGGTCTTGACCCCGGACACTTCATCAATGTGTTTTTCGGACATGTCTCAGTCCTCCTTCAACGGGATTTGCGCTGCTTCGGCCGCGGCTTGCTTGGCGCCGGGGCGGAACATGAAGAGCACCACGCCAACGAACACGACGAACAAGAAGACAAGCCCCCAGCTGTCGGCGAAATGGCGCATTGCAGTATAGGTTTCCATTACACCATCTCCCTATCGGTAACCGGCAGCTTCGTCATAGGTCGAGAAATCGACCAACGTACCAAGCATCTGCAGGTAAGACACAAGCGCATCCATCTCGGTGACTTGCGCCGGGTTGCCATCAAAATCGCCGATCTTGACCTTGGGATAGCGCTCCTCGACACCCGAGGTATCCGCCTCGGGATCAGCTTGCGCTGCCAGGTCGGCTTCCGCGTTCGCAATCATCTCCTCGGTGTAAGGCACACCGACAGCCAGGTTGGCTTGCAGGTCGGCCGTGACATTGGCCACCTTGAGCGGAGTGGTTTTCAGGAACGAGTAGCTTGGCATGATCGATTCAGGCACCACCGAGCGGGGCTCGGTCAGGTGTTCGACATGCCATTCGTTCGAGTAGCGATCACCGACGCGGGCGAGGTCTGGCCCCGTCCGCTTCGATCCCCACTGGAACGGATGGTCGTACATCGATTCCGCCGCAAGGCTGTAATGGCCGTAGCGTTCGACCTCGTCCCGGAAGGGACGGATCATCTGGCTGTGGCAGGTGTAGCAGCCTTCACGGATGTAGATGTTGCGCCCCGCCAGCTCCAGCGGGGAGTAGGGCCGCATTCCGTCGACTTTCTCGATTGTGTTCTCGAGATAGAACAGCGGTGCGATCTCGACGATGCCGCCGATGGAGACCACCACGAGCGAGCCGACCATAAGCAGCGTCGCATTCCGCTCGATGATACCGTGTTTATTTAACAGTGACATGGTCTTGTCTCCTTACTCTGCCGGCTGCATGGCGGGTACGCTGCCCGGGATCGGGGCCTCGTTCCGCTCATGGCCACGGATGGTCATATACACGTTCCATCCCATGATGATGCCGCCGGTCAGGTACATCAGTCCGCCAATGGCGCGGAGCAGATAATACGGGAACATGGCCGCCACGGATTCGGCGAAGGAATACACCAGGAAGCCCTGATCATTGTATTCACGCCACATCAGGCCCTGCTGGATGCCTGCAACCCACAGCACCGCCGCGTAGACAACGATGCCGAGCGTGGCCAGCCAGAAGTGCCAGTTGACCAGGCGCATGGAGTACAGCCGCGGACGGTTCCACAGTCTCGGCACCAGATAGTAGATGGCTCCAAAGGTGATCATGCCGACCCAGCCGAGCGCACCGGAATGCACGTGACCAATGGTCCAGTCGGTGTAGTGGCTCAATGAATTGACCGCCTTGATCGACATCATCGGGCCTTCGAAGGTCGACATGCCGTAAAAGGCAACCGCAATCACCATCATCCGGATGATCGGATCGGTGCGGATCTTGTCCCAGGCGCCAGACAGCGTCATCAGACCGTTGATCATGCCGCCCCAGGACGGCATCCACAGCATGATCGAGAACACCATGCCAAGCGTCTGCGCCCAATCCGGCAGAGCCGTGTAGTGCAGATGGTGCGGACCGGCCCAGATATACAGGAAGATCAGCGACCAGAAATGGATGATCGACAGCCGGTAGGAATAGACCGGACGGCCCGACTGCTTGGGAATGAAGTAGTACATCATGCCCAGGAAGCCGGCGGTGAGGAAGAACCCGACCGCGTTATGGCCATACCACCATTGGGTCAGCGCATCCTGAACCCCTGCGAAAGCCGAGTAGCTCTTGGCGCCCAGGAACGACACCGGAATGGCCAGATTGTTGACGATGTGCAGCATGGCGATGGTGACGATGAAGGCGAGGTAGAACCAGTTGGCCACATAGATGTGGGGTTCCTTGCGCTTGAACAGCGTACCCATGAAGACCACCAGATAGGCGACCCAGACGAGCGTCAGCCACAGATCGACATACCATTCGGGCTCGGCATATTCGCGGGCCTGGGTGATGCCCAGCAGATAACCGGTTGCCGCCATGACGATGAACAGCTGGTAGCCCCAGAACACGAACCAGGCCAGATCACCGCCGAACAGCCGTGCGCGGGAGGTGCGCTGGACCACATAAAGCGATGTCGCGATCAGTGCGTTGCCGCCAAAGGCAAAGACCACCGCGGAGGTGTGCAGCGGACGCGTGCGGCCGAAGTTGAACCAGGGTTCGATATTGAGATCCGGATAGGCCAGCTGGAAGGCGACAATGACACCGACCAGAAAACCGACAATACCCCAGAAGGTGGTGGCGATGATGCCGTAGCGCACCACCTCGTCAAAATAACCGGATTTGTCGTCGGCAGATTCACTGGCGACTTGTGAGAATTTGATTCGCCGCAGCAACAGCACGGTGCTCACCAGAAGCACGAAGAACAAGACCCACATATGGGCCTCGAACTCAGCATCCTTGGCGAAAGCCACGCCGAGCAACGCCAGGAAGGCGCCTATGCCCACGACGATTGTTTCGAAAGCGTATTTCATGGTTGGTATCCCCCAGGGGTATCAAATCGGACCCGGTCAAACATCCAGCACGCCTGCCCCCTTTAGACAAGCCACCAGCCCCGACCGAGCAACTTCAGCATTCGCAGATGCAGCATCAATTTGCCTTGATCCAGGTCAAGGACGCAAGCGGGAGCCGACCATAGTCTCATTTTCAGGGAAATTAGACTGGTCAGATAAAAACAGCTCACTTACCGCGATTGGTTCTTGATGACGGATGATGCCACAATCAGGCTGGCGCCCGGAGAAAATCCGATATCGGCCCTGCGCAAGGCGCACAGGGAGAAACTAATGTTGTGCGACCGGCTTGAAGAGATCGCCGATTCCCTCCCCGACAGCGTCAACAGGCAGAAATGCATCTACGCCGCCCGCGCCCTCGGCCCGATGATCCGCGGCGTCCATCGCTTCGAGGAGGATGTGGTGTTTCCGATGATCGCCCAATGGTTCAAGGGCGATGCAAAAGTGGATGCAACGCTCGAGCGCTTGCGGTTCGAGCATTGCGAGGACGAGTGCTTCGCCGAGGAACTGACCGAAGCGCTGCACGATCTGGGAGCCGGAAAGCCTGATGTCAATATCGAGGCGATCGGTTACATGCTGCGCGGCTTTTTCGAAGCCATGCGGCGTCATATCGCTTTTGAAAGCGAGTACTTGCTGTCAAAGGAAAACCTGTCGGCGGTCAATCCTAAAGGCGAAGATGTCCCGGATCACCATAAGTGATACCGATCAGCATCTGACGCCAACAGCGGTAACATGCAGCTGCCCCGGTAATCCCTCCTACCGGCGCAGAATCGCGCGGCCGTCACCTGAAGACAACCTCCAGCATCGGTATCATTGTAACCATGAGCCGGATGATCATGAACGTCACCGCCCGCACAGCGACACCTTGAGCCGCACTCCCGATTCGGCTCCTGAAGCAAGCCGCCGCCTGACGATTTCTTGCCGCTGCGGGCAAATTGCCGTCCCCTTGCTGTGGACAAGTGTGGACAACGTGCACAACATGAACGCTTCGGCGAATCGCATGCAATTTGGACTGGTCATGTGCTGACATGGCCGGTGACTATTGCTACGCCGGTCACTGCCCGCCCCCAGTTCAGGACCGCCAGACAATGAATGACGCTGCCCGCAAGATAGAACCGATTCCGGCCCGAGCCGAAAAGAGTCCGTTGTTTCGCGAGGCCCCGTCAAACATCGAGGCCGAGCAGGCGCTGCTGGGCGCGATGCTGGTCAACAATGATGCGTTCTACCGTGTCTCGGACTTTCTCAAGCCTGACCACTTTCAGGAACCGCTGCACCGCAAGATCTACGAGGTCGGCGGCGACATCATCCGCATGGGCAAGACCGCCAACCCGGTGACGA
>NZ_JBDWHW010000137.1:0-15248 GCF_039975035.1 Hoeflea sp.
CGGACGCCTGCTGTGGGAGGTCCCGGCCATCGTGCAGCGGCTTTGGGGCATCTGCCCGGTCAGCCATCCCCTGGCCGCAGCCAAGGCGATGGACATGATCTGCGGCGTGGACGTATTGCCACCGACGGCGGAGAAAATGCGCCGGCTGATGCATTACGGACAGGTGATGCAGAGCCATGTGTTGCATTTCTTCCACCTCGCGGCACCCGACCTGCTGTTCGGCTTCGGTGCGCCGGCGGAAAAGCGCAACATATTCGAGGTGCTTCGCGAGCACCCCGAACTTGGCCGCCGCGCCATCATGATGCGGAAATTCGGTCAGGAAATCATCGAGGCGACAGCTGGCAAGAAAATTCATGGCACCGGCGCGATTCCCGGCGGCATCAACCGCAATCTGCCGATCGAGACGCGGGATGCGTTCCTGCGCCAGATCGGTGAAATGGAGCAATGGGCCAGCGACGCGCTGGCGCTGGCGCGCAATTACACGCTGGAGCATGCCGATCTCGTCGGGACTTTCGGTTCGTTTCCCTCAAATCACATGGCGCTTGTGCGCTCAGACGATGGCGCGCTTGATCTCTACAACGGGCGGATGCGCGCGATCGATCCCGCCGGGGCTACGATATTTGATGGTGTGGACTGTTCTGATTATCACGACTTGCTGGTCGAGGATGTGCGGTCGTGGTCCTACATGAAGTTTCCGTTCATCAAGTCACTGGGGCCGGAAGCCGGCTGGTACCGTGTCGGCCCGCTTGCCAGGATGAATACGGCGGACTTCATCGACACGCCCTTGGCCAATGACGCGCACAAGGCGTTAAAGGCAGTGACCGGCGGGGCGCCGAACAATTCGACGCTGACCAGCCACTGGGCGAGGATGATCGAAGTTCTGCATTGCGTCGAGAAAATCCGCGATCTGCTCAACGATCCGGATCTGCAGGGTACCGACCTTGTGGCGACCGGGGACCGGCGCGAGGAGGGAATCGGCGTCCTTGAAGCGCCGCGCGGCAATCTCATTCACCACTACAAGATCGATGAAAATGACCAGGTGACCTATTGCAACCTGATCGTGTCGACGACGCACAACAACGAGGGCATGAACCGGGCGGTCAAGAATGTGGCGACACAATACCTCTCCGGCCAGGACAAGATCACCGAAGGCATGCTCAATCACATCGAGGTCGCGGTCCGCGCCTACGACCCCTGCCTTTCCTGTGCCACCCACGCCCTGGGCCAGATGCCGCTGCAAGTCGAGTTGTTTGACGCTGATGGCCGGTTGGTCGACAGCAGGACACAGTCGTATTGATGCGGGTGCTGCTTATTGGGTATGGCAATCCGGGGCGGG
Organism: Hoeflea sp.; assembly: GCF_039975035.1. Lineage (GTDB taxonomy): Bacteria > Pseudomonadota > Alphaproteobacteria > Rhizobiales > Rhizobiaceae > Hoeflea. The sequence goes on from NZ_JBDWHW010000137.1 coordinate 1,337, forward strand.
GCGACGATGGCCTGGGGCCTGCATTTTCCGCTCGGATCGAAAGCCGCGATCTTCCCGGTCTGGATATCGATACCGATTACCAGCTTACTCCCGATCACGCGCTGGCCGTGGCCGGTGCGCACAAGGTGATTTTCGCCGACGCGCTGATCGGCAGCGATGCACCGTTCACTTTCACGAAGATTGAAGCCGGCACCCAAGCTGAGCTTTCGAGTCACAGCCTGTCGCCGCTGTCCGTGCTTTCGCTGGCGGCGATGCTCTACGGCAAACGGCCGCAATCCCATGTCCTGGGCATTGCAGGCCATGAATTTGGCGAGATCAAGGAGGGGCTGAGCGCAGGCGCGCAAGGCAATCTCGATCTGGCCGAAGCTTTTTTCGTCGAGTGGTATCTGAACGCGGACGGATCACCGTGAGCGAATCGCGGGCGCCGTGCCTGCTCCAAGCGTGCGGCGTCAGTCGCGTGTGGAGGCGAGCGTGGTCAGTTGGTGTCCTTCAACCAGGGTAATCTTCTGGCGTCCGCCCTTGATCCAGCCTTTCGAATCCCAGCCGCTGAGCAGGCGGGATACCGTGTGCAGGGTCGTCCCGGTCATGTCGGATATGTCCCGCCGCGAGATCGGGAAATCAATCTCGATGCCCTCATCAGTCTTGCGTCCGGTCTCGCGGGCAAGATTGATAAGGGCATTGGCCACCCTTTGTTCGACTCGCTCGGTGGCCAGTTCGACAACCCGGTCCTGCGTGGAAATCAACCGGTTGCCCACCATGGCGTAGGTGTTGGTGGCGAAAGCCGGGTGTTCCGCAACAATGGCGTCCCAGGATCTGGATGGCCATGCGAGCACCACGCAGTCCACCGCAGCCACAGCATTTGCCGGATAGGTGTCGCGACTGATCGCCTTCGCGATGCCGAACAATTCGCCTGTGGCAATGTATCTGACGATGACCTGTTCGCCGTCGGGTGTCACCTTGACCACACGCACATAGCCATCAAGCAGCAGAAAGAACGAGTGGGCGTCTTCGCCCTCCCGGAAAACGTAGCTGTTCTTCGGGTGCCGGAACGAGGTGGCACGCGCAATCATGTCATCGAGGGAAGCCCTGCTCATTCCTGCAAAGGGGGGCAGATCCGCGAGAAGTGAAGTATCAAGACGGCGCAAATCTTTCCTCCAGCTTGCGACAATGCAATGATCGGGTTTGCCAGACTGTTAGGGACTCGGGTGCGCGAAGGCAACCGAAACACGGCGGCTCTCACCATTAACTGACAACGGATCCCATGATGGCAATTCCACGAACTCGCAAATACACCGGACCGGCTATTCTCAGTTATGGTTTTCGTCCGTTCTTTCTTTTCGGGGCGCTTTATTCGGGGCTATCGATTTTGCTGTGGCTGCCGCAGTTTTATGGCGAACTGGCGCTGGCAACGCTGTTCGCGCCGGTCGATTGGCATGTGCATGAACTCTATTTCGGCTTTCTGCCGGCAATCGTCACCGGATTCCTGTTTACAGCGGTGCCCAACTGGACCGGCCGCATGCCATTGCAGGGAAACGGACTGCTGGCGCTGGTCCTGCTTTGGCTGGCGGGACGGCTGGCCGTAACCTTCTCAACATACATCGGATGGCAATCGGCGCTGGCTGTTGATTGTGCCTTCCTGGTCGCCGTGGCCTTTGTGATCGCCCGTGAAATCATCGCAGGGGCCAATTGGCGCAACCTGAAAGTGCTGCTGCCGTTGCTGATTCTGACACTGGCCAATATCAGCTTTCACCTGGAAGCACATTACAACGGCGTTTCCGATATCAGCCGCAGACTGGCGGGGCTTGCCGCAATCACGCTGATCATGCTGGTTGGCGGCCGTGTCATTCCCAGTTTTACGCGCAACTGGCTGGTGCGTGAAAATCCGGGGCGATTGCCGGCTGCTTTTTCGCGCTTCGACATGGTCTCGATTGCTGTCGGAATAGGCGCGTTGATGCTCTGGACCGCGGTCCCTGACTCCGGGGTGACGGCGGCATTCATGGCCATTGCCGCTCTGCTGCACTTCCTCCGGATCGGACGCTGGGCCGGCGAACGCGCCTTGCGCGATCCGCTGGTCTGGATGCTGCATGCGGGTTATCTGTTTATTCCCGTCGGGTTTGTGCTGATTGCAGCATCCATCCTTGCGCCCGAATCGATTTCTCCGCTTGCAGGAGTGCATGCGCTTGGAGCCGGCGCTGTTGGCGGCATGACGCTGGTGATCATGGTGCGTTCGTCATTGTCACATACGGGCCGGAGACTGCGTGCCGGTCCCGCAGTCACCATCATGTTCGTGGCGGTGCTGGGCGCAGTGGTCTCGCGAATTCTGGCAACCATGATCGACAGTCATGCGGACCTGTTTTTGCATGTCGCGGCCTTCGCGTGGATGACCGCGTTCTGTGGGTTCGCCGTTGTTTTCGCGCCTGCGCTGATGTCGCCGCGCCGGTCCGTCAAGGCCTAGCGAATCGCTGTCGCCACGACAGATGATCGCCCGAACCATTCGTACTTTCCGATTCGGGTTGGCATAGGATGCGAAGAAACAAAGATCGTCCAAACTGCCTTGCTAACCGGGAGAGGACAAACTGGTTTGAGGAGATCGGGGCGCTCAAGATAAATCGTATATTTACATAGATTTATATAGTATTTTTCGACGTTTCCGGACGCTTATCATCCGCAAGTTTGCGCAATGTCAAAGACCAGGCGTTCGCGAGCATCTATGGTCGCAATATTAATGATGAAGTGAGTTGAAAAATGATGGCCAAGCCAATCAGTTGCCGTAGTTGGGTGATTGCGGCATTCGTGATGATCGCAAGCTTTGTGTTTGGCGCCTCGGTTGCGCAGGCCGAACCTCTGGTTACCCAATTTCTGGACAAGGTCAGCGTCAGCGACATCGTTCCCGGCGCCACAGACTACGGTCAATTGCGCTCGGATCTTCCGGTGGTCGAGGCACTGAAGGACGGCAAGGTCGTCGGGTATGTATTTCTGACCTCGGATTTCGTCACGACCACCGGCTATTCCGGAAAGCCGATCCACACGCTGATGGGTGTCGATGACAATGCGATGGTGACGGGAGTCCGGCTGGTCAAGCATTCCGAACCTATCGTGCTCGTCGGTATTCCTGAATCGAAGATCACTGCGGTGACCGAAAAATATGCCGGACTCGATCTGATCGCCGAGGCCGCTGCCGGCGGCTCGGCGCATGATCTTGATATCGTTTCCGGCGCCACCGTGACCATCATCGTCATCGACGATTCCATCGTGCGGGCCGGGCTGAAAGTGGCGCGGTCGCTTGGTCTGGGCGGGCTTGAACCTGAATTGGCGAGCTCCGGGCCGACAAAGATGCTTTTGGTGCCGAGCGGCGACGATGTTTCTGTTTCCGACTGGCAGACGCTGGCCGGCGATGGGTCGATCCGCAGCTTGCGGCTCGATATCGGACAGGTGAACGCCGCCTTTGAAGAGACCGGCGACGCCCGTGCCATCAAGCGCCCGGAAAAGGGCGCGCCTGAAGATACTTTCATCGACATGCAGGTGGCGCTGGTCAGTGCACCCGAAATCGGCCGCTCCTTGCTCGGTGACGATGAATACGCAAATTTGCAGGAATGGCTCGACGAAGGCGACCAGGCCATTCTGGTGGTCGGTCGCGGCAAATACTCCTTCAAGGGGTCGGGCTATGTGCGCGGCGGCATCTTCGACCGGATTCAGCTGATCCAGGGCGATACCGCTGTCCGGTTCCACGACAAGCAGCACAGGCGCATCGGCAAACTGGCGACGGAGGATGCGCCATCCTTCACAGAACTTGATATTTTCAAGATCCCCGCCGACACCGGATTCGATCCGACCGAACCGTTCCGGTTGCAATTGCTGGTGCAACGCGCCGTTGGCGCCATCGACAAGACCTTCATCACCTTTGATCTCGGCTACCGGATTCCCGACCGCTACACGGAAAAGCTGGCGGTTGACGCTCCGGTTGCAACAAACCCGCAGATCCAGAGTGACGTCGCGGTATCGAATACCAGCGAACTGAGCCATTTGTGGAAACGGATCTGGCTGCAAAAGCGCGTGGAAGTCGTCGTGCTGGTGGGCGCTCTCTTGCTTCTGACCGGGATTTTCTTCTTCCAGATGCAGGTGACGAAGTATGAGCGCTTCACCTACTGGTTCCGCGTCGGCTTTCTTGTCTTCACGCTTGTCGGGCTTGGCTGGTACGCCAATGCGCAATTGTCGGTGGTCAATGTGCTGGCATTCTTCTCGGCGGTGATGGCGGGCTTCTCCTGGAACGCCTTCCTGATGGATCCGCTGGTCTTCATCCTCTGGTTCTCGGTGGCGGCGTCGCTGCTGTTCTGGGGCAGGGGTGTGTACTGCGGCTGGCTGTGCCCGTTCGGGGCGCTGCAGGAACTGACCAACAAGATCGCGCGTTTGTTCAAGATCCCCCAATACGCAGTTCCGTGGGGCCTGCACGAGCGCCTGTGGCCAATCAAGTACATGATCTTTCTTGGACTGTTCGGCCTGTCGCTCTATTCGCTCGAAATGGCGGAGCGCTACGCGGAAATCGAGCCGTTCAAGACCGCGATCATTCTGAAATTCCAGCGTGGCTGGCCGTATATCCTGTTCGTGGTCGTGCTGCTCGGCGCAGGCCTGTTTATCGAGCGTTTCTACTGCCGCTATCTGTGCCCGCTCGGTGCGGCGCTGGCGATCCCGGCGCGGCTGAGAATGTTCGACTGGCTCAAGCGCTACAAGGAATGCGGTGATCCGTGCCAGCGCTGCGCCAAGGAATGCATGGTCCAGGCCATCCATCCCGAGGGAAACATCAATCCCAACGAGTGCCTTCAGTGTCTGCACTGCCAGGTTCTCTACCAAAGTGCGACCAAGTGCCCGGTGTGCATCAAGAAAGAAGCCAAACGGGAAAAATTCCGCAAGCGCAACGGCATGGACCCGATTGCACCGCCAGCAACGGGCAAGGGACAGCCGCTCGTGGGAACCAATCCGACATCACAGTCAACAACCTAAAAGGAGACAACACATGTCAGCCGAAGAAACCAAAAGAAAAGGCCTGTCACGGCGCTCTTTGATGACCGCCACAGCCGGTGGAGCCGTTCTGGCCGGATCAGGCCTGGGCTCTGAACTGTTCAGTGGTGCGCTTGTCACCAAGGCACACGCTGCATCGCCGAAACTGAACTTCGAACCGGGCGAACTCGACCCCTATTATGGTTTCTGGTCATCCGGCCAGACCGGCGAACTGCGCATTCTTGGATTTCCGTCGATGCGCGAGCTGATGCGGGTTCCGGTGTTCAACCGCTGCTCGGCGACCGGCTGGGGTCAGACCAATGAAAGCCTGAAAGTGCTCACCGAAGGTCTGACCGAAGAAACCAAGACGTTTCTCGCCGCCAAGGGCATGAAGACCTATGACAATGGCGACCTTCACCATCCGCATATGTCGTTCACCGACGGCACCTATGATGGTCGTTACCTGTTCATGCAGGACAAGGCCAACACCCGCGTCGCCCGCGTCCGCTGCGACGTGATGAAGTGTGACAAGATCATCGAGATTCCGAACGCGCAGGACATCCACGGCATGCGGCCGCAGAAATTCCCGCGAACCGGCTACGTCTTCGCCAATGGCGAGCATGAAGCACCGCTGGTCAATGACGGCACAATACTGGATGATCCGTCGCAGTACGTGAATATCTTCACCGCCATCGACGGCGATGAAATGAAGGTGTCCTGGCAGGTGATCGTGTCGGGTAACCTCGACAACACCGATTGTGATTACCAGGGCAAATATGCGTTCTCGACGAGCTACAACTCGGAGATGGGCATGAACCTTGCCGAAATGACCGCAAACGAGCTCGACCATGTGGTGGTGTTCAACCTGAAAGCCATCGAGGAAGGAGTTGCCGCCGGCGACGTACAGGTTCTCAACGGCATTCCGGTTATCGATGGCCGCAAGGGACAGAACAAGAAATACACCCGTTACATCCCGATCCCCAACAGCCCGCACGGTGTTAACGCCGCGCCGGACAAGAAACACATCATGATTAATGGCAAGCTGTCGCCGACGGTTTCGGTGATTGATGTGACCAAGGTCGACGCCCTGTTCGAAGACGACGCCGATCCGCGCTCCTGCATTGTCGCCGAGCCTGAATTGGGACTTGGTCCGCTTCACACCGCATTCGATGGCAAGGGCTTTGCCTACACGACGCTGTTCCTCGACAGCCAGATCGTCAAATGGGACATCGACAAGGCTGTTCGCGCCTTTGCCGGTGAGGATGTCGACCCGATCGTCTCCAAGGTCGATGTTCATTACCAGCCGGGCCACAACTCGACCTCGATGGGTGAAACCGCCGAGGCCGATGGCGAATGGCTGATATCGATGAACAAGTTCTCCAAGGACCGGTTCCTCAATGTTGGCCCGCTGAAGCCGGAGAACGAGCAGATCATCGACATCTCGAGCGATGAGATGAAGGTGGTTCACGACGGCCCGACCTTTGCCGAGCCGCATGACGCCATCATTGTACGGGCAGACATCGTCAATCCGGTCAATGTCTGGTCACGCGAAGATCCGATGTTCGCCGATGCCTATGCCCAGGCGAAGGCCGACGGCGTGGACCTCGATTATGACGACGTTGTCATCGAGGACGGCAACAAGGTCCGCGTCTACATGACATCGGTTGCTCCGCAGTTCGGCCTTGAAAAATTCACGGTCAAACAGGGTCAGGAAGTCACGGTGTACGTGACCAACCTTGATGATGTGGATGACGTGACCCACGGCTTCTGCATTTCAAACTACGGCGTTGCGATGGAAGTGGCGCCGCAGGCGACAGCGTCGGTCACGTTTACTGCGAACCGTCCGGGCGTTCACTGGTTCTACTGCCAGTGGTTCTGCCATGCCCTGCACATGGAAATGCGCGGTCGCATGCTCGTCGAACCTGCGTAACATCTAGGACCATAAGAACATGAACCTGACCGCCCGCACATTTGCAGTGCTGCTTGGAACCACGCTCCTCGCGGATATGGCGTATTCCGCCGATATCCGCGTCGAGCCGGGCCCAGATGCACTGGTGCGGACGGTCGAACTGGCCCGGCCGGGCGACAGGCTGCTATTGTCCGGCGGAACCTATCGGGGCGGTATCACCTTGACGAAACCGCTTGAAATTGAAGGCCAAGGCGATGCCCATGTGGTTGGCACGGGCACAGGCTCGGTGATCACCATCGATGCGCCGGACGTGATCATCGAAGGTTTGAAACTGACGGGTTCAGGCACGTCGCATCAAACCATCGACAGTGGCGTGCAGATGACCAAGAAGGCTGTGCGCGCCATCGTTCGCAACAATCAGATCGAAGACAATCTCTACGGTGTCGACATCCATGGCGCGCGTGATGCGCTTGTTGAAGGCAACACCATCATTGGCGGCGATGACCGGTTGATGAACCGGCGCGGCAACGGCGTCTATGTCTGGAACGCGCCCGGCGCCACGGTATCGGACAACACGATACGCCAGGGCCGGGACGGCATTTTCGTCAACACCAGCCGAAAGAATACTTTCACCAACAACCGCTTCGAAAAACTGCGCTTTGCCATTCACTACATGAATGCCGATGACAGCGAGGTGTCGGGAAACATCTCGATTGGCAACCATCTCGGTTACGCCATCATGTTTTCCAAACGCGTGACCATGCGCGACAACATCTCGCTTGATGATCGCGATCATGGCATCATGCTCAATTACGCCAACAATGCCGTCATCGAAGGCAATGCCGTGGTCGGCGGCGGTGAAAAATGCCTGTTCGTTTACAACGCCAACAAGAATCGCATCAAGGACAACCGCATTGAAGGCTGCGAGATCGGCATCCATTTCACTGGCGGATCGGCGCGCAACGAGATTTCCGGCAACGCCTTTGTCGGCAACCGCACCCAGATCAAGTTTGTCAGCACCAAGGACCATGTCTGGTCCGGCAATTACTGGAGCGATCACGCGGCTTACGACGTCAACGGCGACGGCATCGCCGACCAGCCGTTTCGCCCCAATGACGCGATGGATCAGGTGTTGTGGACGCAACCCTCGGCGAAGCTGCTGCTTGGCAGCCCGGCGGTGCAACTGGTGCGCTGGGCGCAGAGCGAATTTCCGGCATTGCTGCCCGGCGGCATTGTCGATGACCGGCCCTTGATGAAACCGCATGAGTTGCCCGAAACCGCGCGCAACTGGAAAGCCAACCTGCAATGAGCGAAATCGTCAAAGCCTCAAATGTCAGCATGAAGTTCAAGGCGGTTGATGCGCTGACGGATGTCTCGCTCAGTGTGGCGCCGGGCGAACAGGTTGCGCTGCTGGGCCACAATGGCGCGGGCAAGACCACGCTGTTCCGCCTTATCCTCGGGTTCATCAAGCCAACCGCCGGCTCGATTTCGATTGCCGGTTTTGAACCGGGCAGCGATTCGGCGCGGCGCACGGTTTCCTATCTGCCTGAACAGGTTGCATTCCCGAAAATGCTGACCGGTCGCGAGGTCGTCCGCTTTTACGCCAGGCTCAAGGGAGCGGCGCTCGACGATGTGCAGTCCGTGCTCGACAAGGTCGAGCTCGTCGAGGCGGCGGACCGGCGCGTCGACACCTATTCCAAGGGCATGCGGCAACGCCTTGGTCTGGCGCAGGCGCTGGTCGGCAAGCCGGATTTGCTGCTGCTCGACGAGCCGACTTCCGGCCTCGATCCGCTTTCGCGGCAGCATTTTTATGACCTGATCGCCGACGTCGCGCGGCAGGGCGGTGCGGTGCTGCTGTCCTCCCACGGTCTGAGCGAACTGGAAGCCAAGACCGACCGGGTGGCGATCCTGCGCCAAGGCCGGCTTGTTGCCAACGGACCACTGGCAGAGCTTCAGCACGAAGCCGATCTGCCGATCCGGATCCGTGTCAGAACCTCGGCCACTGCCATCGACAGGGTTCATGCGGAAATCGGCGGCGGACGCATCAACGGCGCTTCGGTGGAGGTCTTCTGCGACCGCGGCGACAAGATGCGCATGCTGTCAAAGATCAGCGGGCTTGGCGCGCAGGTCGAAGATGTCGATGTCGCCGCCCCGACGCTGGACGAAGTCTACCGGTATTTCTCGAAGATCGGGGCTGACGAAGCTCCGCAAAGAGGGCTGTGATGCACGGCGTTGTGACCATAGCTGCAACGGAAATCCGCATCGGTCTGCGCAACCGCTGGATTATCCTGTCGTCGTTGATCCTTCTGGCGTTCGCGCTCATTCTCGTCCAGCTGGGCAGCGCGCCCGGCGGCGAGGTCAAGACCGACGCGGTCACCGTGGTGGTTGCCAGCCTGTCGACGCTCTCGGTCTATCTGGTGCCGCTGATTGCGTTGTTGCTGTCGTTTGACGCCATCGCCGGGGAAATCGACCGCGGCACGCTGCAGCTGGTGCTCGCCAGCCCGGTCTCCCGCGGCGCCGTGCTTGTCGGCAAGTTTTTGGGCCACGTCGCGGTTCTGGGCATTGCCGTGAGCTTTGGTTACGGCATTGCCGGGCTGGTGGCCTTTTTCGCCAATGGCGGCGGTGATGGCAGCGCATTGAGCGGCGTCGGCCGCCTGATTGCAAGCTCGATGGTGCTCGGCGCCACCTTCATAGCCATCGGCTATATCGCCAGCGCCAGCGTGCGACAGACCGGAACCGCGGCGGCGCTGGCCATTGCGATCTGGCTGTTTGCCGTGGTGCTTTATGATCTGGCGCTGCTCGGTGGCCTGCTGGCCAGCCAGGACGGGTTTTTCGCCCGCGATGTTTTTCCCTGGTTGCTGGTGTTCAATCCGGCGGATGCGTTCCGGCTGTACAACATGAGCGCCATCGATGCGGCCGCAGTGGGCAGCAATCTGGGTGGCAATGTGGGGGCGTCGTTGCCCTTGTCAGGTCTTGCGACCATGCTCAGCCCAGTCGCCTGGACCGTCATCGCACTGGGGTTTGCAACCTTCATTCTCAAGAGGATCAGGCCATGAACACGCTTGTCAGGCTGGCAGCCATTGCCGCCGTGGCGATCACCGTTGCGGCATGCAGCGAACAGGAAGCCAGGATCGAGATTCCGCAGCCGGTGGCGCTGACGGAGGAATCGGTCGGGCATTATTGCAACATGACCATTCTGGAGCACACCGGACCCAAGGCGCAGATCCATTTGGCAGACAACCCGCATCCGATCTGGTTCAGCCAGGTCCGTGACGGCATCGCCTTCCTTCGCTCGCCGGAAGAGCAGCAAGACGCGGTTGTTGTCTATGTCAATGATATGGGCAAAGCCACCGAGTGGGATTTTCCCGGGGATGACACATGGATTGATGCCGGTGAGGCCTGGTTCGTGATCGGGTCGCGCAAAACCGGGGGCATGGGAACCCCGGAAGTCATTCCGTTCGGCGAAGAACAAGCCGCAACAGCTTTCGCGGCCGACAATGGCGGCATGGTGGTTCGCCTGGCAGAAATCCCTGATGCTTACGTTCTTGGCCCTGTCGGGCTTGATGCCGAAACATCCAATCCGGTTACAGGAGCGATCCAATGAACCTCAACCGCCGCCGCTTTATCAGCATTACGGCAGGCTGCCTGCTCGGTGCCCAGCATGCGATCGCATCCGAGACGACGGGCGCGCGCTGGCAGGGAATCGCTCTGGGGGCCCATGCAGACCTGCGTCTGGTGGGGTTGCCTGCGCAGGAGGCCGAGAGCCTGCTTGTCGCGGCGCGTAGCGAGATCGAGCGGCTGGAGCAGCAATTCAGCCTCTATCGCGCTGACAGCGCGCTGGGGCGGCTCAATGCCACCGGTGTGCTGGAGCAGCCGGGACCTGACATGCTTGAACTGTGTTCACTTGTTTCCACGCTGCATCAGGCAAGTTCGGGACTGTTCGATCCAAGCGTCCAGCCGCTGTGGATGGCCTATGCACGCGCGCAAGGCACTCCGGAGAAGAAGGACCTGGCCGCGGCCCGGGCTTCGACCGGATGGAGCAAGGTCGAGGTCTCGCTGGACCGTATCCGGCTCGTGGCAGGCGCGGCACTGACCTTCAACGGCATCGCGCAGGGCTTCATTACCGACCGGGTTGTCAGCCTGCTCAAGGCGCGAGGTCTTGAGACAGGGCTGATTTCCGTCGGCGAAATTGCCGCCGTTGGCGCCTCGCCAACCGGGAACGGCTGGGCGATCGGGCTGGCGGATCACGAGGATGACCCGGCCGACGCCACCATCTATCTGCGTGACAAGGCGGTAGCGACCTCAAGTCCGAACGGAACAGTGTTTGGAACCGGACCTGCCGGACATATTCTCAACCCCGCCACCGGCATGGCCGCAGCGGCGAATTGGCGAAGGGTCAGTGTCATTCATCGCTCGGCAGCAGTTGCAGATGGACTGTCCACGGCGGCAGTGCTGCAAAGCGCGACGGAAATTCGCCAGATGGCGCGCCTGTTCCCCGATGCAGCGGTGCGCGCAATCGATCAGGACGGTGCTTTGCTGGCTGTATGAGCGGCAGCTTATAGACCGGATGGTTGTTGACAGAGCTGATCTGGGCCATCCGGTTGGCGCGGCAAGGCGGTTGTGCGGCCGGTCATGCGGGAAGACGCAACCCAATCGGTTTCGTTGTTGCAAGGCCAGCCCCTGACACATTGGCCGGGCGCTGTGGTTTGTGCTCCGAATTGCCTTACCCACACAGTCCTGACCTTGGGACCGGACGCAATGCTTGTTTGCGGAACGCGGTTAGATGACGTCACCCGACCATGCGCCCGGAATTGTGACAACGCGCTGGACCAATCGCGGCGCAGCTCAAGGCTGCTTGTTCATTTCAACGGGAAACGATGGTGGGCGATGAGAGACTCGAACTCCCGACATCCTCGGTGTAAACGAGGCGCTCTACCAACTGAGCTAATCGCCCTCAGATCGGTGGCGCCTGCTTTAGGGGGTTCGCGGCGGTTCCGCAAGACAAAATCTTGATTGCCCCCCATCAAAGTTGTCCAGGCGCCGCTTCGCACCTGTCTCATGGCCATCAAGAGGGGCGGGTTTTCGAACAAGTTGGAACTTTGTCGTTTTTCCTTCGCAAACTTGCTTGACACCTCTCGGCGAACGCCGTAATCAGCCGCTCACGGAACGGCGGTCACCCACTGTTTCGTTTGAAAAATGCGCGGGTGTAGCTCAGTTGGTTAGAGTGCCGGCCTGTCACGCCGGAGGTCGCGGGTTCGAGTCCCGTCACTCGCGCCATTTTTCAAAACGCAGGGCCTTTGCCCTGCCAGCCCGCCGGGCGCGATAAGCGGCAACCCCTCTTCATCAACGACCTGATTGCCCGATGAGCGGGACAAAAACGGCCACCAGGCCTTGATCGCCTGCGTGAAGGACTCGCCGCTGCATTTGACGGTCTTTTTCAACTGACTTTCGTGAGCGCAATGCCATGGTCGCGGACTAGTCTTGGCGCGTGAGTGATTCTGTTTTAACGTCAATCGGCGGGACAAAATCGCAAGCTGTTGAAAATCCTCGCAAGGTATTTATCGTCAGGTGCGACAATGCGGCGCGAAAGCTGGTACTAAGGACTCAATTCCTTCGCGCGCTCTTGCGCAGGGTGCCGGGCTGCGCTAACCACGCCGCGTTGCAACATGATCAGCCGCACAGGTGAGGGGCCGGCTCCAGACCTTCGGGTTAAGGCAGGGGCTTCGACTGTGACGGATACAGGAACGGACGTCATGACGGAACTTCTGGGCGCTTATGTGCCGATTGCTATTTTCATCGGTCTGGCTTTGGTTATCGGTCTGGCTTTGCTGATCGCGCCTTTCGCGATTGCCTACAAGAATCCAGATCCGGAAAAACTCTCCGCTTACGAATGCGGCTTCAACGCCTTCGATGACGCGCGCATGAAATTCGATGTGCGGTTTTATCTGGTTTCGATCCTGTTCATCATTTTTGACCTCGAAGTGGCGTTCCTGTTTCCATGGGCGGTATCGTTCGGCGATATCGGCTGGATCGGCTTCTGGTCGATGATGGTGTTTCTCGGCGTGCTGACGATCGGGTTTGTGTACGAATGGAAAAAGGGAGCTCTCGAATGGGAGTGAGCAACACACCGATGGTGGCGCCTGCGCCCAAGGGTATCATTGACCCCAATACCGGAAAGCCGGTCGGCAGCGACGATGTGTTTTTCGGCGAGATCAACAATGAGCTTGCCGACAAGGGATTTCTGGTCACGTCTACGGATGAGCTGATCAACTGGTCGCGCACCGGATCGCTGATGTGGATGACGTTCGGTCTGGCCTGCTGCGCGGTCGAGATGATGCAGATGTCGATGCCGCGTTACGACGCGGAACGATTCGGCTTTGCGCCGCGGGCCTCACCGCGCCAGTCCGACGTGATGATTGTTGCCGGAACACTCACCAACAAGATGGCGCCGGCGCTCAGGAAGGTCTATGACCAGATGCCCGAGCCGCGTTATGTGATCTCGATGGGGTCATGCGCCAACGGCGGCGGTTATTATCATTACTCCTACTCAGTTGTGCGCGGTTGCGATCGGGTGGTGCCAGTGGATATCTATGTTCCCGGGTGCCCGCCGACTGCCGAGGCATTGTTGTACGGTGTGCTGCTTCTGCAAAAGAAGATGCGCCGCACCGGCACGATAGAACGCTAGGAGAGCGAATGATGAGCCAGGCTCTCAAGGAACTTTCGGATTATCTGGGCGAAGTCAAAGGCGAATTGTTCGACAGCGCCGAGATCGCCCATGACGAACTCACGCTGCTTGCTTCGCCGGTGACGCTGATCGAGTTGATGACATTCCTGCGCGACGACGCACAGTGCCAGTTTGTCAGCTTCATCGATATCTGCGGCGTCGATTGGCCGGCCCGGCCCGAGCGCTTCGACGTGGTCTATCACTTGCTTTCGCCGCGCCAGAATTTGCGCATCCGCGTCAAGATCATGACGTCCGAGGACGCGCCGGTTCCCTCGCTTACAGCG
>NZ_JBDWHW010000138.1:0-13596 GCF_039975035.1 Hoeflea sp.
CTGGCTGCAGATCAATGAACGCCAGACCCGCGATGGCGGCCAGGTTTCGGTCGGCACCGACATCACCCCGCTCAAGCGCAATCAGGAACGGCTACGCGACAGCGAGAAGCGGTTGATGGCGACCATTGGCGATCTGACCACTTCGCAGTCGGAACTCAAGCGCCAGGCGGCGGAACTTTCCAAGCTCAATCAGGATTACCAGATCGAGACGGAACGGGCGGAAGCCGCAAGCCGGGCCAAATCCGAATTCCTGGCCAATATGAGCCATGAGTTGAGAACTCCACTCAACGCCATCATCGGCTTTTCCGAAGTGCTCCAGGCACGCATGTTCGGGCCACTGGGCTCGGACAAATACACCGAGTATGCCGACGATATCCACAATTCCGGCATCCATCTGCTCACGGTGATCAACGACATTCTGGACATGGCCAAGATCGAGGCCGGGCAGATGCAGATCGAACGCGAGGACTTCGACCTGGCGCCGCTGCTCGAGGAAACGCTGCGACTGCTGGCGATTCAGGCGGAAAAGAAGGGCATCGAGGTACAGCATAAGATTTCCGCGCGGTTGTCGCTCAATGCCGATCGCCGCGCCATGAAACAGATTCTGCTCAATCTGCTGTCCAACGCGGTCAAGTTCACCGAGCCGGGCGGCCGCATTCTGGTGCGCGCACGCCAGACCTCCTGCGCGGTGACGCTGACCATCGAGGACACCGGAATCGGCATCCCCAAGGCGCTGCTGGTTCGCATCGGACAGCCCTTCGAGCAGGTGCAGAACCAGTTTTCCAAGTCGACCGGCGGATCCGGCCTCGGCCTCGCCATTTCGCGCAGCCTGGCAGAATTGCATGGCGGCGCCATGAAGGTTCGATCAACCGAAGGCGTTGGCACCATCGTCAGCGTTCGGGTGCCTGTGGAATGTCCGCAATCAGAGCAAAGCTCGGCGGCCGCCTGACTGCCATGGCGCCGGGGGAACCATTCCGAACCTATTGGGCAAAGGCGCTACAGTTTGCTGGACCATCGACGCCATCATGACCTCAGGCAAAGCGCGCCCGGATACTGCGAAGTGACGCCTGTAGCCGTCGCTTGGCCTGACGGTACACCCGTGCCGGACGCAGAATTACCTGCTCACGAATGGACGAAGTCAATGATCTCCGTCCCCAACTGACGATAACCGTCAAGGGTTTCAGGCTTGACCCGGTACCAGTTCACGCCCAGTTGTTCAGCCTTGTGCCTGTCGGTGACCGACGTCGATCCCGACAACATCAACACCCGTATTTCAGTCAGCCGTGCGTGCGCACGAACCGCGGACAGAACCTCAAACCCATCCAGCACGGGCATGCTCACATCCAGAATGGCCAGGACAGGTTCCTCGCTTGAGATAACACTCACAGCCTTGCCGCTGTCATTTACCTCGATCAGATCGATATCCGCACCGGCGGTGTTCAAACCGCGGCGCAACATGGAGATATCAAACTCATTGTCGTCCACGACGACCACTTTTTTAGTCATACCGTCTCCAATCGGCAAACTTGCCCGCGCCCGGCGCAGGGCAACTATCCGATCAATCATGCCATGGGCTTCTCGAAGGTTCACATACACATGATTTTGGACCAGATTGCGGCTTGCCTCCAAGACCAGCAATTCTGTTCACCATAACAATTTCTGGCATGTACAAACCACGGAAACCATAGGGTAATCCGTCGCTTCGCACCTCGCCGTGTGAGCTGTATTACCGTTCAAATCATATTTTACATTGCGACCGAAACCGGCTTACTGTCACATTACTGTGTTGCATAATCATCCGTTCTGCCCCAATGCGGACCTGATCGTGCCGGATCAGGATCCCTGCCGCGCGGCGGTTTGAACAGCCTGGGCTCGCGGATGTGAACGTTTCATCCGCGGCGATGGATCAGATCGTGGATGAATTCGAGCTTTGAGAAGATCGTGTCAGAGAGAACGAAGGGATAGAAATCCCCCAGGCCGATGGATCTGTTCATGGCATTCATCGCCACCGTCAACGGCACCCAGGCATCCATCAGCGGGCGGAAATCAGCCGCGCCATAGGGGCCGGCATCGGACCAGCCGCCGGGCGCCCGATTGAGACCCGAGTCCGGCGTATGCCCGTCCAGCCCATACCATCCGGCGGTCTCCAGGCCATCGACGATATGGAAGTAGTGCGCCCAGGTCTCGGCAAAATCCTCCCAGGAATGAGCGCAGGCATATGAGCTCACAAAGCTCGCTTCCCATCCGGCTGGCGCGCCGGTTTCATAATGACGTTTGAGCGCCTCGCCATAATCCTCGCGTTCATCGCCGAAGATGGCGCGGTAGGCTTCCAGCTTCGGGCCGTTGGCGACAAGCTGGTCCCAATAGTAATGGCCGACTTCGTGGCGGAAATGCCCGATCAGGGTGCGGTAGGGTTCACCCATCGCCTTGCGGTATTTTTCACGAGTGGGATCATCGGCTTCGGCGACATTGATGGTAATCAGACCGTTCTCATGGCCGGTCAGAACCCGCTTGGCCTTGCCATCGGCAGACAGCGTGTCAGCCTTGAAATGAAATCGCAAAGCCGCTTCCGGCGTATGTTCGAGATCGCCGACCCCCAGCCCGAATTTCTCGATCGAATAGAACAGCCGTCGCTTGGCTTCCTCAAGGGCTGCCCAATGGTCGCGATTTTCATTGGCCGACAGATCAGGAATGACCAGCGTGTGTCGACAGCTCAGGCAATGCTCGTCCTCAACTCCATCCTCGACCAGCCAGTTGCAAAAAATCTCCTGCCGGTTGGCGCAAGCCTTGTAAACCGTTGCGCCATCGTGCCACTGCGTTTCGTCCGGCCTGGAATAGAACATCTGGTCCCATGCCGGCACATACCCCAGCCGCGACTGGCAATTGACGCATTCGCTGTTACGGAAATGCACTTCGTTGGAGCAGTTGGGACAGGCATAGCGGCGCATGGGGCAAATCCAGTGGATTGGTCGTGAAAGAAGCATCAGCAAGCGTGTCTATAGGCGCGCTTGAGTAGAACTCTGTTCCGGCTGCGGCGCAACCGGACAAGAACCGTCAAAACGCGTTTATGCGACAGAGGTTCCCTTTGGTTTCGACAAAACGCCGAATACCGCTGGAATATTCCCACGCCCGGCGCGGCACATCCCATCGCACTGGCCGCAGGGATCCCTCTCACTGCCTAATCAAAAGGGCGTGCGTTTTGGCGCCCGCGCTTCATTAAGATCCAGATGATCCAAGACAACGAAACTCCCGAAGCTTGGGCATTCTTCAGGCGGCGCGGACCTGGCTGATGGCGCGCGTCTGCGGCAGGCGGCATGGTGTAATTTGGCCATGATTATCCGTCACCGTTGGCGCGTGAAGCTGTTAACAATGGTGATGATTAACATTAGACCTTTCTTATTTTCAGTTGATGCGACCCCGTGACAAATCAGCTATTAGTTTAACGGGTCTGTGGTCTTGGGCCACTGGTCCGAACCGGTCGCGCGCCGCGCATTTGCATCCACACGCTTGAGCAAGCAGGTCAGCGTCTCGGCCTCCTCCGCACTGATACCATCAAGCAGCCGCGCATTGACCCGTTCGTGGAAATCCCGCAAGTGCTCCAGGCTCCTGCCAACGTCGGTGACATGCACCCGGACCACGCGCTTGTCATCGCTGGCAGCTTGCCGCGTGACCAGGCCGCGCTCCACCATCCGGTCGATGATGCGCGACGCCGCGGGCGCGTTGTTGCCGCTGTATTCGGCGATTTCACTGACCAGCATCCCGTCCCGTCGCCAAAGCGCGGACAAGATCACCCATTGCGCCAGCGTCAGGTCGTGCCTGGCCAACATGTCCTGGCACATCGCGCCTGTAGCCGCGGTCGCGAAGGTCAGGATTTGCCCAAGGGACCGTGGGCGTGCAAGTGGTTTTTTAGTTGCCATGTAAACATTTCCGTGTAAACTATATTTCGGATTGGCGACCATTTCAAGCCGGAAATCGCGCGTCCCGCGCCCGCCAATTCCAACCGACGCCCGGCAGGAAAGGATAGTCGCAATGTCAATGAAAAGCAGCCCCACCGCCTATGGCGCAGTCGCCGTGGCCATCCACTGGCTCAGCGTAATTCTGATCATCGCTCTTTTGATCTCGGGCATGCTGGCGGACGAGGCTACCGACGCCGGGCAAAAGGCCAGCATTCTGACGGCTCATGCGCCCATGGGCATCGCCATTCTCATTCTGACGCTCGTCCGCATCGCCTGGTGGTGGCGTTTTGACACCCATTGCGAACCGCTCGGTGGCGATCCGGCCTGGCAAGTCAAGATGGCCAAGGCCGTTCACGGGCTGCTCTATCTCGTCGTGCTCGCCATGGCTGCCAGCGGCATCGCCATGTTCGTGCTCTCCGGTGCGGGTGATATCATCTTTGGCGGCGCGGGCGGCCCACTTCCCGATTTTGCCGACTTCACATCGCGCATTCCGCACGGCATCGGCGCCAAATTGCTGCTGGCGCTGTTTGCCGGACATGCGGGTGCTGCGCTGTATCATCACTTCATCAAACGCGATGCCACACTGAAGCGGATGTGGTTCGTCCGCTAAGGCATTTGCCGCGTCAGCACGCACGCTTACGATGTCACCTGTTTGAAAATTGCCCGCACGCGCTTCGATGTGGTTTTGAAGTCGGCTTCCAGGGTTGCGAGATCCGGGGCCTCGCCGGTGCGGGTGAGCAGTTCGATGAGGCCTGCTGGCGCTTGCCTGGGATCGAAACGTCCTTCCGCGCAGAGCCGCACGATCTGGGCGTGACCGCTCCACAATGCCAGCGCACGGCGCAACTCCTCGGTGATCTCGTCCCCAAAGGCATCCGGCCCGAGGATCTTCAGCGTGGCATCGGTGCTGGTGCATTCGCCCAGCCGCCCCTGTTGTGGCGCCAAAGCGGGATCTGATCCGGTGAGCAGTCCGGTCGCCTCGTCATCCTCTCGCGCCGGCAACCAACCGGCGGCGCGCGCCTTCAGCGAGAGATACTGGGCGATGAACTCGATGTCGATCAGGCCGCCCGGAATCAGCTTGACGTCCCAGATATCGCGCGGCGGCTTTTCCTGTTCGATCAGGCCGCGCATTTCGGTGAGATCGTCAAGCAGCTTGGCTTCATCGCGCGGTCTGGCAAGCACCTCGTCGATCAACGCCCTCGCCTCATCGCGCAGGCTGTCCTCTCCCGCCACAGCGCGGGCGCGGGTGAGCGCCATGTGTTCCCAGCTCCAGGCTTCCTCGGCCTGGTATTTGGAAAACGCCCGGATCGAGGTCGCCACCGGCCCCTTGTTGCCGGACGGCCTCAGTCTGAGATCCACCTCGTAGAGAATGCCTTCGGCGGTGGGTGCGGACAGGGCGGCGACCAGCCGCTGGGTCATGCGGGTGTAATAACGCACCGGATCGAGCGGTTTGGGCCCGTCCGACTCGTCACAGTCAGGCTCATGATCGTACAGCAAGATGATGTCGATATCCGAGCCGGCGGTCAGCTCATAGCTGCCGAGCTTGCCCATGCCGAGCACGGCCGCACGTCCGCCCGGCACCTTGCCGTGGGCCTCTTCCATGCCTTCGCGCACCGCTTCGAGCGCCGCCCCGATGATAAGGTCGGCCAGATGGGAAAAACTGCGCGCGGCGCGCTCGGGTGAAATCGCCCCGGTGAGCAACCGCACCCCGATCAGGAATTTTTGCTCCAGCGCCACGATGCGCAACCGGTCAAGGATTTCCTCATAGGCACGGGCGCCCTCGAGGAAAGCCTGCAACCGCTCGGAGAGATAATCACGCGTCGGCAGTTCCGCCATCAGTCCCGGATCGAGCATGCCGTCAAACACATGCGGTTTGCGGGCAATGATTTCGGCCAGCCGCGGGGCCGATGCCATGATCGTCACCATCAGCGACATCAGTCCGGGATTGTTGCCGATCAGCGAAAACAGCTGGATTCCCGCCGGCAAGCCGGAAATGAACGCATCGAACCTGATCAGCGCTTCGTCGGCACGCCGGGTGGCGCCAAACACCCGGAGCAGCTCCGGCGTCAGTTCTGTCAGCCGCTCGCGCGCTTCCACCGACTGGGTGGCGCGATAGCGGCCATAATGCCAGGTGCGGATGATGCGCGAGATATCCGACGGGCGCTCGAAACCGAGTTCGGCCAGCGTCTTGAGCGTGCCTGGATCGTCATCTTCGCCGGTGAAAACCAGATTGCCGATGCCGCCGGACAGGCCCTGCTCTTTCTCGAACAGATCGGCGTAGCATTGCTCGACGCGCGCCAGCACGGCGACATAGGTCTTGCCGAAGCTTGCGGTGTTCTCCTCGCCCATCATCAGCGCAATGCGGGCGAGTTCTGCCTCGCTCTCGGGCAAGGTGTGGCTTTGCTCGTCGCGAACCATCTGAATGCGATGCTCGACATCACGCAGGTACCAGTAGCTCTCGGCCAGCGTGCGGGCTGTGGCTGGATCGATCCAGCGGGCACGCGCCAGCGCCACCAGCATCTCGTCGGTGCGGCGCAGCCTGAGACGCGGCATCCGTCCGCCCGCAATCAATTGCTGGGTCTGGACGAAGAACTCGATCTCGCGAATGCCGCCGCGTCCGAGTTTGACATTGTGGCCCTTGAGCGCGATGTCGCCAAAACCGCGATGGGCGTGGATCTGCCGCTTGATCGAGTGAATGTCGGAAATGGCGGCGAAATCGAGATATTTGCGGAAGACGAAAGGCACCAGTTCCTTGAGGAACCGCTCGCCCGCCTCAAGATCGCCGGCCACTGGCCGGGCCTTGATGTAGGGCGCGCGCTCCCAGTTCTGCCCGCGGCTTTCGTAATAATTGAGCGCCGCATAGAGCGGAAAGGCCAGCGGAGTCGAGCCGGGGTCCGGTCTCAGCCGCAAATCGGTGCGAAACACATAACCGTCGCCGGTGCGTTCCTGCATGATCCGCACGAGCCGCCGCACCATGCGGGCGAACACCTCGGTCACTTCATCGCTGTCGTTGACCACACCGGCATCGGGATCGAAAAACACCACGATATCGATGTCGGAGGAATAGTTGAGTTCGCGCGCGCCATGCTTGCCCATGCCGAGCACGATCAGGCCCGATTTTTCACATGGCGCGTCCGGGTCCGGCAGCTTGAGCTTGCCCGCGTCATGGCCGGCGCGCAGCAGATGATCGAAGGCGGCGCCCAGTGCCGCATCGGCCAGATCGCTCAAGGCAACAGTGGTGGCCCGCGCATCGATCTGACGGGAAAGGTCGTTCAATGCCAGCGTCAGCGAGATGCGCCGCTTGGCCCGGCGCAAATCGCGCATCAGGTCGGCTTCGCTTGCAAGTCTATCTTCGGTTCCGCGCCAGCAGTCGCGGGCGGCAGACAGAGTGTGCGCCACGATCTCGGCGCATGGTCTGGACAGCGCCAGCGCCAGCGATTGCGGATCGCTCATCGCGGTTTCGCGCAGGAAGGGCGACAGCGCGAGGGCTGCGAGCAGGAAGTCGCGCGCCGCGCCATCGCTCTTGAGCACCGCGGCGATTTCGGGATGATCGGCGGCAAGCGGCTTGAGGTCGGCTGCGACCGATTTCGCGGCATTGGCGGATGGTGCCCGGATCGGGCTTTGCGTCAGTCCGGCAAGCGGTCCAGGGCCTGGTGTATCAGTCATTTCTCCCCCGGCAGCACCATGATCACGGCGAGACCGGGATTGTCTTCTGACTCTGGCGACGCGTCATTGAGCTGCAATGTCCCACCATGCAGCGCCGTCACCGCCTGTACAAGGCTCAATCCGAGCCCGGTACCGGGTTTTGAACGGCTTTCATCGAGCCGGACAAAGCGCTTGACTACATCCTCACGCCTGTCGGCGGGAACACCGGGACCGGTATCGCTCACGGCCAGCCTCACCTCGTTGAGATTGCTGGTGAGCGTGACGGCTATCTGTGGAACCGCACCTTCATCGGCATATTTGATCGCGTTGTCGATCAGGTTCGACAGCGCCTGGGCCAAAAGCTCCCGGTTGCCCCGAATCGTGATGCCAGGCGCAATATCCGCAGTCAGCTTGATGCCCTGCTCTTCGGCTGCCGGCTCATAGAGCTCGGCGGCGTCGGCGGCCAGGCCGGAAAGATCGACTTCGCTCATCTGTGCGGTTGAAGACCCGGCTTCCACCCGGCTGATCATCAACAAAGCGTTGAATGTGCGGATCAGCTGGTCGCTGTCGGCAATCATCTGCTCAAGCGCTTCACGGTGGGCTTGTGCCCCGCCGTCATCCGCCAGCGCCGCCTCGGCGCGGTTCCTGAGCCGGGTCAGCGGTGTCTTGAGATCGTGGGCGATGTTGTCGGACACCTGCCGAAGCCCCTCGTTGAGCCGCTCGATCCGGCCCAGCATGGTGTTGAGAGACAGGCTCAGACGGTCGAACTCATCGCCCGACCCATTGACCGGAAGCCGTTGCGACAAGTCACCTGCAAGGATCTTCTTGCTGGCTTCCGACATGTGATCAATCCGCTTGAGGGCCCGGCGGCCGACAAAATACCAGATCGCCAGCGCACCGGCGAACATGATCGCCAGCGCAATTCCCAGCGCCTGTCGCACCAGGCCGCGCACCTGTTCGCGCTCACCCAGATCCCGGCCCACCATCAGCCGCATGCCATTGGGCAGGAACACCACTTGGGCCAGGGCGCGATGCCCGTCATCGGCGGCATCGCCGATGCGCTGGTAGCGGAACGGCAGCGTGGTCCAGCCCTCCTCGTCAAGCACGCCGGGCTGCAACGCGGCAATGTTGCCGGCGATCAGATCGCCCACCGGCGATGCGATGGCATACAGATTGGCGCCAGGCTGGCGCGAGCGCCGCTCGATGATGCGGACAAGGCCGGCAACGCCGCCGCCACGATAGGCGCCGGCGACAATGCGAAGTTCATTGGCAATTGCGGATTGCGTCCGGTCACGCTGCATCCCCTCGGAAATCGCGGTGACGTAAAACAGCATGGCGACCGCGCACAGCGCGAAGAGGCCGAGATAAAGCGCCGACAGGCGGACCGCCGTTGTCGACAGCATGGCGCGCAGCCGGGACATCCGCGACTAACCTCCGGCTTTCATCATGTAACCGGCGCCGCGCACCGTGCGCAGCAGAGGTTCGCCGAAATCCTTCTCGATCTTCGATCTGAGCCGGGAAATGTGAACGTCGATGACATTGGTCTGCGGATCAAAATGATAGTCCCAGACATGCTCGAGCAGCATGGTGCGGGTCACCACCTGACCGGCGTTCTTCATCAGATATTCCAGCAGGCGGTATTCCCTCGGCTGCAGCGGGATCGGCTGTCCGGCGCGGCGAACCTCATGGCTGAGCCGGTCGAGCTCAAGATCGCCGACGCGGTAGGTCGTTTCCTGCTCGCGCCCGCCCTTGCGGCGGCCCAAAACCTCAATCCGGGCCAGGAGTTCGGAAAAAGCATAGGGCTTGGTCAGATAATCATCGCCGCCAGCGCGCAGGCCGGTGACCCGGTCATCGACCTGGCCCAGCGCCGACAGGATCAGCGCCGGCGTGTCGTCACCTTTGCCGCGCAACTCGCTGATGATTGACAATCCGTCGCGCCGGGGCAGCATCCGGTCCACCACCAGCACGTCGTAACTGTTCTCCGAGGCGAGAAAATACCCCGAATCGCCATCGCTGGCATGGTCGACGGTGATCCCGGCTTCACGAAAGGCCTTTGACAGATAGGCTGCCGTTTCCAGATCGTCTTCGATGATGAGAATCTTCATGGCGTGATCCTAATGCATGTCGCGCTCAAATGGATGCATTTGCACAATCGCAAACACGCATTCTTTCAAAATTCTACAGCAGTCTTTGCGCGTTCGTCAGGATGCCGGGCGTAGTGACGGGTTGATTGTCCGGAGGAAATCACCCGGCATCGAAATGAAAACGCGGCGGAGCTTGAGGGAAGCCCGCCGCGTTCAAACACCCGGGACAACAAAAGCATGTCCCGGATGGGTTCGGTTAGGCCGGGTTTAGCCCTGGTCGATAGGCAGAGCGACGAAGCGCGAGCGGCTGTCGTTTTCCACCTGGAACAGGGCCGCCTTGCGGCCATCCTTGGCGGCGGCATCGATGATGCTCACCACGTCGGATGCGTTGGTAACCTCCTGGTTATTGACCGCGACGATCACATCTCCGGCGCGCAGGCCGCGTTCATCGGCGGCGCTGTCCGACTCAACCGCGGTGATAACCAGACCGGTTCCGGTTTCGGCGGGAACCACAGTCAGTCCGAAGCTGTCTAGCGTGGCTTCTGCCTGAGGTGCGGACGGTGCAGCGTCCTGGTCGGGGGAGACAGCGGCCACTTCGGTGGGCAGCGAACCCAGTTCGACCTTGATGTCCTGGCTCTTGCCATTGCGCCAGACCGTGATTTCCACCGACTTGCCCGGATCCATCGCCGCGATCTTCTTGGCGAGGTCACGCGGATCCTTGACGGTCACGCCGTCGACGGCGGTGACCACATCACCGGCTTCAATCCCGGCCTTGGCTGCGGGGGCATCCTTCTGCGGATCGTTGACCAGCGCGCCTTCCGCATTGGCAAGGCCGAGCGATTCGGCGATGTCGGCGGTCACCGGCTGAATCTGCACACCGAGCCAGCCACGCTCAACCGAACCGTCCTTGATCAGATCGTTGATCACGGTGCGCGCCGTCGAGGCAGGAATGGCAAACGCGATGCCGACATTGCCGCCCGAGGGCGAGAAGATCGCGGTGTTGATACCGATGACTTCGCCGTTGAGGTTGAAGGTCGGCCCGCCGGAATTGCCCCGGTTGACGGCTGCGTCCACCTGAATGAAGTCGTCATAGGGTCCGGCGCCGATATCACGGCCACGCGCAGACACGATACCTGCAGTCACGCTGCCGCCGAGACCGAACGGATTACCCACAGCCACGACCCAGTCGCCAACGCGAACCTTGGAATCATCGGCGAAGTCGACATAAGTGAACTTGCGGGATTCCTCGACCTTGAGAACGGCAAGGTCGGTGCGGCTGTCGCGGCCCACCAGCTTGGCGTCAAGTTCGGTGCCGTCATCCATGATCACGGTGAAAGCCGATCCATCTTCAACAACGTGGTTGTTGGTCACAAGCAGGCCATCCTCGGAAATGAAGAAGCCCGACCCCTGACTGACCGGGCGGACCCGGCCCGGGTGACGCTTGCTGTCGGGACCACGGCGGTCGCGCTCCGCGCGCCGGTCATCCTGACCGCGCTGATCGCCGAACCCGCGGCTGAACTGATCAAAGAACTTTTTCATCGGATGATCGTCGGGAAGATCCTCGAACCCCTTGCCGTTGAAATCGAAGTTGAACGGACCGTCATTGGAGACCGGGCTGACTTCGGCCTGAACGCGCACCGATACAACGGCCGGCGATACGGCCTGGACCACATCGGCAAAGCTCGGCGCCTGCGGTGCTTCAACGCGTACGGCCTCGGCGAAAGCACCGGTGATCGTCGCCGGTACGCCGGTGGCGAGCATCGCCGCCGCGAGACCGGCGATCGCCGTCGTGGAGAGAAACCCTTTGGAAAGCTTGCGGGGCGTATTCGACATGTCTCAACCTCTTTATGTTAGTTCCGACCGATTTTGCGGCTCTGGGAGTTACACATAGGGCTGTTCGCGTTACTGCAAGCTTTCCGGATTATTAAACCTTTGTAATGTTTGCCGCCATGGCATTGCCATAAACGGCGTTTCGGCGCCTCACTCGACAATCGTGATTACTTTCGCGGAATGTTCAAGCGTCCGGTGAACCGGGCATTTTCCGGCAATCTCGACGATCTTGTCTGTCAGCGCTTCCGATGCTCCGCCATCAATGGAAATCACCCGTTCGAAGCGGTCGATCTTGCCGCCGCCATCGCGTTCCTCGCCGGTGCACCCGAGGCAATCGCGGGCATGGATCTTGTTGTGCCGCACCGTGACCGTCACCAGTCCGAGGTCGATCTTCTTGAACCGCGCATACATGCGCAACGTCATGGCGGTGCAGGCGCCCAGCGCCGCAGACACAAGATCATAAGGCGACGGTCCGGTGTCCGAACCGCCGACATCGGCGGGTTCGTCGGCCAGGAACCTGTGCAGTCCGGCCTGTACGGCAACCTGGAACCTGCCCTGTCCGGTTTCGCCGACCACCACATCTTCCACCGGCTCATTCTGGCTGTGCGGCGCATCCGCGGGCAGATAGCGCGACGCCCAGGATGCAATGATCCCCGCCACATAATTGGCGTCAGCCTCACTGGTCAGCAGATGGTCGGCGCCATCCAGCGAGACAAAGCTCTTTGGATGCTTGGCTGCGGTGAAAATCGCGCTTGCATTGTCAATTCCGACCACTGCATCGCGCGGCGCGTGCAGCACCAGAAGCGCCTTCTTCATGCTGCTTATCTTGTCGGCCAGGCGGGTGGCGTTGAGGTCTTCGACAAACTGGCGCTGAATGGTGAAGGGGCGTCCGCCAAGTTGGACCTTGGCCGCGCCCGTGGCGTTGATCTCGTCAACATGGGCGCTGAAATTGTGGATCACATGGCTGGCCTCTGAAGGCGCGCCGATGGTCGCGACCGCCTTTACCGAGGCAAGCGCTCCGGCTATCGCCAGCACCGCGGCGCCACCGAGCGAGTGCCCGACGAGAATTTCCGGCGCATCGTAATGCTCCGCCAGCCATTCGGCGGCGGCGCGCAGGTCTTCGAGATTGGACGAGAAATTGGTCGAGGCGAATTCGCCGTCGCTTGAACCCAGACCGGTGAAATCGAACCGCATCACGGCGATGCCGGCGCGCGCCAGTTCCCCCGAGATCCGCTTGGCCGCCAGTGTATCCTTGGAACAGGTGAAGCAATGCGCAAACAATGCCCAGGCACGAATCGCGCCAGCGGGAAAGTCCAGCCTTGCCGCGAGTTTCGCGCCGGAATGGCCTTCAAACTTAGCCTTGATCGTATGTGCCGTCATCATCTGCTCCTTGCCTTTGATCGTCGGAGCATTCCTATCAGGATTGTTGATCACGGTCTTTCAACAGTTTCGCGAGCTCGTCGCGTTCCGCACCGCTGAGCCCGTCGCCGGCGCTCGCGGAGGTTGCCCTGCTACGGCCGCGGCCATTGATCACCATCACCGTGGCGCCGATGACGAGAAGCACCACCGGCGCACTCCACAACAGCAATGTCTGCGGGGAAAAGCGCGGTTTGAGCAGCACAAATTCGCCATAGCGGGAAACGACATAGTCGATCACTTCCTGATCGCTGTCGCCGATCACCAGGCGTTCGCGAACCAGCAACCGCAAATCGCGGGCAAGCTCGGCGTCGGAATCGTCAATCGACTGATTCTGGCACACCAGACATCTGAATTCGAGCGACAGCGCCCGGGCGCGTGCCTCCAGCACCGGATCATCAAGCACCTCGTCCGGATTGTAAGCGACAGCCGGAACGATAAAGGCCAGCATCAGCGCCACAGCGGCCAGCAGCGGGCGAAGCGGTCTCATGCGGTGGCCTCGGCGGGCTTCTTTGCCGCCTTGCTGGAACGGGCCCTGTTGGGTGCGCCGACGCGCAGCCGGCGGTCAGACAGGGACAATACCCCGCCAATCACCATCAGGATGGTGCCGTACCAGATCAAGGTGACCCATGATTTCCACCAGATCCGCACCACCAGGCCACCATTGG
>NZ_JBDWHW010000139.1:0-4492 GCF_039975035.1 Hoeflea sp.
GCGTCCGCTAATCCGCACACTGACGGAGCCATCAAGAGCGGGATTGGCCCGCTCCAACGATGGAGCCCTCAGATGCAGCACGATCTTTCCCTTAATGCCGCCATCGCGATTATGCCGCACCGGGGGTGTCTTTCCCCGGCGCAGCGATATTTTGCGACCCAATGGTCGGCATAATCAAAGAGCTTCGAGGAACGCGAGGAGTTGGTCATCGGGCCGATATCGGCCCGATTTAATGTTTGACACGGGCAGCTTCGCCAGTGCTCGTTCTTTCAGTTGCATATCGGCATGGATGTAGATCTGCGTCGTCGCGATGGTTTCGTGACCCAACCATAGTGCGATGACCGATTGATCGACCCCATGCCTCAGCAAATCCATAGCTGTGCTGTGGCGCAGAACATGAGGTGTGACGCGTTTATTTGCGAGCGTCGAACAACTGCGTTTCGCGCAATCCACATGCCGCTTCACGAGTTTTTCAAGCGCATCCCGGCTGAGCCTGCGACCACTGATTGTTGGAAAGACGGGTTGATCTGGGCTCCCTTCACGCTCCCTCAACCACACGGTCAGCACCTTGATCGTCGCACGCCGCCGCAGTGGCGTACAGCGTTCCTTGCGCCCTTTGCCAAGACATCGGACGTGACCACCCACGCCGAAGACAATATCGCACACATTAAGTCCAACGATTTCGGATGCCCTGAGACCCGTTTGCAGGGCCAGAACTAGCAAAGCGTGGTCGCGCCGACCCGTCCAGGTCGATCGGTTCGGAGCGGACGAGAGAGCCTCCATTTCGGTATTGTCGAGGAATGCGACAGCACGACGGTCGAACCGTTTGCTTGGCATCGCCAGTATCTTCTGGCAGTGGAGCAAGAGCGCCGGCTCGTGCAATGCCGCATGCCGGAAGAATGATCGGATCGCAGCGAGACGCGTGTTGCGGCTCCTCGCACCCTTCGATCGGGCCGTCTCAATGTGGAGAAGGAAGCGCCCGATCAGATTGGCGTCGAGATCTTCGATGGCAAGCGCGGTTGGCGACTTGTGAAGCTCGGAGCTCGCATACCGCAATAGCAATCGGAAGGTATCGCGGTAACTGGCGATCGTATGCTGACTTGCCTGCATTTGCGCGCACAGGCGGGCTGTGAAGAAGTGTTGGACGAGTGTCGCGAGTGTCGAAGCGGTCATGACAGGTCCTCCTCGCTTGCATAAGTATCTGCACGCTTGCTGGCCAACTCGAGTAGTTCCGGCACTGCTTCAATGTACCAGTATGTCCAGGCCGGCGCCGTGTGCCCAAGATAGGTCGTCAGCTTGATCATCTCCCGGTTAGGATCCATGCCGCTTCGGTACCAGCCGATCAGAGTGCGGACTGCGAAGGTATGACGAAGGTCATGGATGCGAGGTCCCCGCCCGTGACCATGGCGCGGTTGCGGTTCGCGCAATCCGATCTTCTGGCAGATGTTTGCAAAATTGTAGCGTGCCCCTGTGCTGGAAAGGAGCCCACCCTGGTCGTCCAGAAAGAACCGTTTTGACTGCTGGCCAAACAGACGGTCACGTGCTGATGCGTATTCCCAGAGCCGATGCCTTGTAGTCTCCTCGATTGGCACGAGACGTTCGCCGCCGAACTTGCCGCGCAGAACCGTAATGATCCCAGCGTCGAGATCGACTTCACTGACGTTGAGCGATAGGGCTTCGCTAACACGCAAACCGGTGACAGCGATTAATCCAAAAAGAACGGAGTAGGACGCTCCGCGCAGGCCATTTCTTGACCGCAGTGCGCTCGCCTCCCGCAGAATGCTGCGGATTTGTTCCTCACTATAGATGTATGGCCTTGTGCGCCGATGACGATAGGGCATCAGCCTTGCGGGCATTAGCTCGTGCGTTGAATCAAGTCCGTGCATCCAGCGTGCAAAGAGCCTGACAGCGGTGTATCGTTGTGCCCATGTCTCGCGTGATGCGACGCCGAACGTTCCATGCCATTGCAGAAACAACTGCGTCGTGATGTGATTGGCACCCTGAGCCGCAGCGAACCCGACAAACCGCCGCAGGATGCCTTCTGGCGCTTTCAACCTGTGACCAAGGCTGCGGCGAATAGCCAGATAACGATCAAGTTCAAACGAGAGATCGGTCATCACACATCTCCTCTGGCTGGCCAGGGCTGCGCGATCGAGCGTAGGCTCTCAATGTCAAGTTTGGCGTAGATCAGCGTCGAAGCCGGAGATCTATGGCGCAGAAGATCTCCGATCTCACCAAGCGATGCGCCCTGCCGCGCCATATGCGACGCAAGGCTATGCCGCAGCATATGGGTGCCGACAAAAGGAGCCGGCGGCGTTAGCCCGGTGAGAGCGATGGCGTGTCTCAAGATGTTAACCAGAACATTTCGGCCCAGGAAGGCACGATAGGGCGCTTTTGCCGTGATGAAGAGGATCCGCAACGAGGCGGCAGGGCGCTCGAAGCGTAGATAATCAACCAGTGCTTCACCTACGTCTGGCGGCAGTGGCAAACGGTCATGAAGTCCGCCCTTCCCACGAATGGTAATCTCACCCTTTCTCCAGTCGATGTCGTCGACCTGAATGGCGAGAACCTCCGGCGCCCGCAGACCCAGCCGTGCCTGCAGCAAGATCATCGCATAGTTCCTGCGTCTGACCTTTCGCGGCGAGCCGGCCCGGATTGCCGCCAACAACAGTTCCACCTGTTCGGGCAACAGGTACCGCCTAAGCCGTCCAGCAAATGATCGCCGCATATTGGGGATCGCTGCAGCGATGTCCGTTTGCGTCATGCCGGCTCGGTATAAATACCGAAAGAAGTTCTTGAGATGAGATGGCGGTCTGCATTCGCTCAGCGGTGATCTGCGGTTTGCGATCAGATGTTGGAGGAACTGGACCAGGTCCTCTGGTTTTATCGCCGACAGATCGTCAGCGTGGGCTCCGAAGCGAAAGTCTAGAAAACGGACAGCCCATCGCCACGACGAATTGATCGTCGCATCCCTCAGCCCGCGCTCTTGTCGCAAATAGGATTCATAATCGCACCGCAGCCGAATTCGCGCATCATCCGCTTGGGCAGCAACGGGCGGCTTTGAAAGACCTTGCTCCACCAAAAAACCCACGAACCGTTCGGCTATGAATGAAGGCCTGATCTGCAGGCGATTCGGTTTACCAGCTCTCGCGCGGTCCTCACATCAAGATCGTTAAGCGAGATACATTCAGCGTCAAGTGAGCGGCAAAGCATTTTGAGGCATCGTTCGTGCCTCGCAATGGTTGTGCAGCTGAACAGCTCCTCGCGCATCGTATCGACATAGCGGCGCACCAGGTCGGGGACAGCTTCGTCTTCGGGAACAGGAGATTTACGCATGGTGTTGGACATAGGTTTTTCCTCCGCTCGGAAATGAGCAGAGTGAATCCGCAGCCACGAGCCTCACGCTGGCAAGTGGTCTGGCGAGATTATGCCGACCATTGGGTCGCAAAATATCGCTGCGCCGGGGAAAGACACCCCCGGTGCGGCATAATCGCGATGGCGGCATTAAGGGAATTATGCCGATATCGGCATAACGAACTCGCCCAGAAACACGCCTGGAACCTCGCCCGCACCCTCATGACCCCGATCGTCATCTTCAAGTCCGACGACGAATACGGCGTCCTCCCCGCCGACGAAGTCGACGACGCAGAGATCGTCATCCTCTTCGAATACGACCCCTACACCGGCGGTCACTCGGTCCACTGACCGGTCACCCTCTCACTTCTCACCGGCGGCGCTTTGCGCCGCCTTTCCGCTGCGCGGAGGCACCGACCATGGTCCGTCCCGGGAAAGGTCCTGGCGGAGCCGGCAGCAGCGGCAACGGCTTTGCCGTCCTTCTCGTCGTTCCGGCCCTTCGCCACCCCGCCGCGCTGCGGGCACCGGGGCCTCGGCTCGGGTGCCGCTCCGGCCTTGAGCCCCGCCTTTGTTGGACCTCGTGACGGACCGCGATCGGCGCGGTCCTGAAACCAGGAGGTCTGAGAATGAAAAGGAAAGAAAAAAGCCTGCGCATCGATATCTATGCGCGGATCACCGAGACGATTGTCGCCGATCTCGAAAGAGGCGTCCGCCCCTGGATGAACCCCTGGAGCGCAGGCAGGCTGGAGGGCCGGATTACGCGACCGCTCCGGCACACTGGGAAACCCTACACTGGCATCAACGTGTTGCTGCTCTGGTCGGAAAGTCTCGCCCGAGGCTTCGAAGCGCCACTCTGGATGACCTACCGGCAGGCCGGGCAGATCGGAGCACAGGTGCGCAAGGGCGAAACCGGGGCGACCGTCGTCTATGCCAGCCGCTTCATGAAGACCGAGACCGACTCTCGCGGCGACGAGGTCGAGCGGGATATCCCGTTTCTCAAGACCTATACCGTCTTCAATTGCGAACAGATCGATGGGCTGCCGGAGCATTATTATCACCGGCCGGACAGGATCATCGACCCGGTGTCACGGATCCAGCACGCCGACCGCTTCTTCGAGAACACCGGCGCGGTAATACG
>NZ_JBDWHW010000140.1:0-18787 GCF_039975035.1 Hoeflea sp.
GGCACAAACATCATCTATGTCCCCGGCAACCACGACGAAATGCTGCGCGACTATCAGGGCGTCCATTTCGGCGGCATCGAAGTACGCGAACGCGATGTGTTCGAGACCGCCGACGGCAAGCGGTTGCTGGTCATCCACGGCGACGAATTCGACATGGTGGTGATGAACCACCGCTGGCTCGCCCATCTCGGCGACATGGCCTACGGCATGGCGATGTGGACCAACAAATGGCACAACCGCAGCCGCAAGCTGCTCGGGCTGCGCTACTGGTCGTTTTCCCGCTGGGCCAAGCTGAAGGTCAAGAGTGCTGTCAATTTCATCTCGGATTTCGAGGAAGTGCTGGCCGAAGAAGCCCGCAAGCACGACGCCGACGGCGTCATCTGCGGCCACATCCACCACGCCGCCAACGAGATGCGCGGAGGCATCCGCTACATCAACACCGGCGATTGGGTGGAAAGCTGCACCGCCGTGGTCGAGCATTCTGATGGCCGGATGGAGATCATCGACTGGTCACGCCGCATTTCCGAAAAGGCCGGACAGGTCGCCAAGAGCGGCCCCCTCAAGCAGATAGCAAGCAAGCAGGACCAGGCCGCATGACTCGTATCATGACAGCCCGCCCCCTCTTCTCTCCCTCGGAGTCATCACAATGACCATGATTGAAACCACCGCCGTCGGCGCTCGTATCGACGGTGCGGTCGTACGCAACACCGCCTTGTCCTCGACCGGGATCCTCGAACGCGTCTTCTCTGCTGCTTTTCGCGGTCTGGTCTATCCGCAGATCTGGGAAGATCCGCTGATCGACATGGAAGCGCTGGCGCTCAAGCCGACCGACACCATGGTTACCATCGCCTCTGGCTCCTGCAATGTCATGTCCTATCTGACAGCCAGCCCGGCCGAAATCATTGCGGTGGACCTTTCCCCCGCGCATGTAGCGCTAGGCAAACTCAAGCTGGCTGCGGCCTCGCATCTGCCCGACCACACCTCGTTTGCCAATCTGTTCCGCCACGCCAATTTGAAAACCAATGTCGCGCTTTATGAGCGCCACATCCGCCCGCATCTTGATGCCGAGACACGTGCTTATTGGGACGGGCGGGAAGTCAACGGCCGCCGCCGCATCTCCAAGTTCTCGCGCGGGTTCTATTCCACCGGTTTGCTTGGACGGTTCATTTCCGTGGCCCACGTGATCGCAAAACTCTATCGCGTTGATCCGCGCGAGCTGCTGCGCATGGACAGTATCGAAAAGCAGCGCGAATTCTTCGAGACCAGGATCGAGCCCGTCTTCGACAGCCGCAGCTTCAAACTCCTGACATCATTGCGGGCATCGCTATTCGGGCTTGGCATTCCGCCAGCACAGTACGAGGCTCTGGCCGGCGACGCCTCCGACGGCATGATCGGCGCGTTGCGCGAACGTACCGAGCGTTTGGCTTGCGGTTTTCCGCTCAAGGACAATTATTTCGCCTGGCAGGCCTTTGGGCGCGGCTACCAGCCCGGCGCGGCTGCAAGCCTGCCGCCATATCTCGAAGCCCGCAATTTTGAAACCATTCGCCGCAACGCCAACCGTGTGAACGTCGTCAACGAGAGCATCACCAGGCTTCTCGCCGCCCGGCCGGCGGCCTCGGTGAACGCCTTCGTGCTGCTCGACGCCCAGGACTGGATGACCGACAGCCAGCTGTCTGAGTTATGGGCAGAGATCACCCGCACGGCGAGCCCCGGCGCCCGCGTCATCTACCGCACCGCCGCAGCCGCCTCGCCGCTGCCGGGCAGTGTTCCCCATGGCATTCTCGACAAATGGAATTACCGGGAGACCCAAAGCCTGGAGCTCGGCAGCCGGGACCGCTCGGCAATCTATGGCGGCTTTCATCTGCACGTCAAACGTGACGCAAAGGCATGAGCGCCGTCTCAGCCAGTGCCTCGGTGATGGATGGCATCTATCGTCACCAGCGCCACATCTACGATCTGACGCGGCGCTATTATCTGCTTGGCCGCAACGATCTGATCGCTGCTCTCAGACCGCCCTCCGGCGGATCGGTTCTGGAAATCGGCTGCGGCACGGCGCGCAACCTGGTCCTGACCGCCAAGCGCTATCCCGATGCACGGCTTTATGGCGTCGACATCTCAGCCGAAATGCTCAAATCAGCCGATGCGACGGTGACGAAGACCGGTATTGCCGAACGCGTCATGCTGGCCCAGGGCGACGCAACCCGTTTTGACGCGAATATGTTGTTTAGTGTCTCGCACTTCGACCGGGTGTTCTTTTCCTACAGCCTGTCGATGATCCCCGGCTGGGAAGCAGCGTTGCAACAGGCGCTTGAGGCCGTGGCGCCCGGCGGAGAACTGCATGTCGTCGATTTCGGCCAGCAGTCCGCGCTTCCTGGCTGGTTCGGCAAGGGCCTGAAAGCCTGGCTTGCGCGCTTTCATGTCACGCCGAGGGCAAGTCTCGGCGACGTCATGGCCGAACTCGCCGCGCAGCATCATGGCGAGTTGCGGTTTGCCACGATCTATCGCGATTACGCCCGGATCGGCTCCATCCGCCTGCGTTGACGACAACCAGCCTATCCGGCGCCACCGACATTCGTCTGGGCCACGGCGACGGTTTTGAGGATGGCGAAACAGGCAATTCCGGGCGCAAGCTCCAGCGCCAGGGCGGACCGCCGGGTGATCCGCGCCAGCAGCAGATCGTCGCCGGCCCGAAGCTGAATGATTGCCCCCGGACCGTCGCCCAGCCGCACCGCAGTCACCGTCGCAGGGAGCACATTGAGCGCCGACAATCCCTCAGGCCGGGTTCGCGACAGGATCACATCCTGGGCAGGAATGCGGATCGCCAACCGCGTGCCCACCGGCGCCTCAACCCTCGGCAGAAACAGTTCACCCGCCGACATATCGAGCCGGGTCAGCCCGTCCTCTTCCTGTGCCGCCACCGTTGCATGGATGGATGAGCCGGCGGTCCTGATACCCAGCGCTTGCACGCTGTCGGGATCGGAAAGTACATCGGCGGCGGGACCGGCGCGAACCACCCGCCCCGCCTCCACCAGCACCAGCGTCGTCGCCAGCCGCGCAACTTCCGCCATGGAATGGCTGACATAAAGCACCGGGATCTCGGTTTCATCGCGCAGACGTTCCAGATACGGCAGGATCTCGGCCTTGCGCTCCTCGTCGAGCGCTGCCAGCGGCTCATCCATCAGCAGCAATCGCGGCTTTGCAAGCAGCGCCCGGCCAATCGCCACACGCTGCTTTTCACCGCCTGAGAGCCTGCCCGGCCGCCGGTCGAGCAACTTGCCGATCCCCAGCATGCCAACCACGTGATCAAACCCGGCGCCGGGACCAGCTGGCGCAAACCAGCGCCCGTAAGCGAGATTTTGCCGGACGCTGAGATGCGGAAACAGCCGGCCTTCCTGAAACACATAGCCGAGGCGGCGTTGATGCACTGGCATGAAGATGCCCTGGTCTGAATCAAACAGCACCCGTCCGTCGAGCGCGACATGGCCGGCGTCAGGGTGCAACAGCCCGGCGACCGCGTTGACCACCGATGTCTTGCCCGAGCCGGAACGACCGTAAAGCGCCGTGACGCCCGCCGGCGCCTCGAACTCCGCGTCCAGCGAAAAACCACCGAACCGGTGCGACACGCGGACCGAAAGCGTCATGATCCGGCAATCCTTCGCGCCACGGTGCGGCCAATCCACTCCGACAGGAACAGTGCCGTGAGCGCGATCGCAACTGCAATCAGCACCAGTTGCATGGCCTTGGCGTCGCCGCCGGGCACCTGCAGGAAACTGTAGATCGCCGATGGCAGGGTCTGCGTCTGGCCCGGAATGTTGGAAACGAAGGTGATGGTGGCGCCAAATTCGCCCATCGCCTTGGCGAAGGCGAGAATAGCCCCGGCAATCACGCCAGGCAGGATCAGCGGCAGGGTGACAGTCATGAACACCCAGAACCGCGATGCGCCAAGCGTTGACGCCGCCTGTTCAAGTTTCGGATCAACCGCCTCGATTGCCAGACGGATGGCGCGAACCATCAGCGGAAACGCCATCACCGCAGCGGCCAGTGCCGCCCCGGTCCAGCGGAATGCCAGCACGATCCCCAGATACTGGTCGAGCATCGCTCCGACCAGTCCCTTGCGTCCAAATGTCAGCAGCAGCAGGTAACCGGTGACCACCGGAGGCAGGATCAGCGGAAGATGCACCAGACCATTGAGCACCTGCTTGCCGCGGAAATCGTGACGCGCCAGCACATAGGCGACGCCGACGCCCAGCGGCAGGCTAACCAGCGTAGCCCAGAACGAAACCCGCAGTGACAGGATTACCGCGCGCCATTCATCCGCTGACAGGGCGGTGAAAAACCCACCCTCCAATCCATCCACCATCCGGTTACTTCTTTATCACTGTGAACCCCTGACCTTCAAAGGCCGCCTGAGCCTTAGCACCGGAAAGATAGGTCAGGAAAGCCTCTGCTTCGGGCTTGTCCGACTCCGCTATAACTGCAGCAGGGTAGATGATGGAGGGATGAGAGTCGGCGGGGAAAACACCGATGACGCTGACTGCGGGTTCCGCCGCTGCATCGGTGGCGTAGACAATGCCCAGCGGCGCCTCGCCGGTGGCGACAAGGGCTAGGGCTGCGCGCACATTGTCGGCCTGCGCGACCTTGGGCTCGACCGCATCCCAGACCCCGAGACTGGTCAGCGCGGCCTTGCCATAAACGCCCGCCGGCACAGAATCCACCAGCGCCATGGCGAGCTTGCTCTCGCCCAGCATTTCGGCAAGATCAAAGCCCGGCGCAATCGTCGCCGTGGCCCTGCCGCTGCCATGGGCCACCAGCACGATTGCGTTGCCCACAAGATCGACCCGCGTTCCGGGCTTGATCAGTTCGTCCTCTTCAAGCGTGTCCATCCAGTTCACCGCAGCGGAAATGAACACATCTGCAGGCGCGCCCGCCAGGATCTGCCGGGCCAGCACCGAACTGCCGGCATAGGAAACCACAGCGCTATTCCCGGTTTCGGCATTCCATGTGGTCACAATCTCGTCCAGCGCGTTCTTCATGCTGGCCGCAGCAAATATGGTGATCTCTTCCGCCGCCGTCACGACCGGCACGGCCAGCGTGGCGGAAAGCGAAACAACGGCGGCAAGCACAAGCCGGCGGATCACTGCGATCATTGAAAACCTCCGGATTCGATATGTTCTATAAAACATATCCCTATGCTGCTCGAATCTGCAAGCCGCATTTCAATCGGACACGTTTTTGAGCATATTCGTGATGCCGGAGATGTGGTTCGCCCCCTCCTTGAGAGTGATCGCCTCCAGTTCGCGATAATGAGCCAGCGCGGCTTCACCGGCCTCGGTGAGACGGGCGCCGCCGCCCTTCTGTCCGCCACGGTTGCTCTCGACCAGAGGCATCTGAAAGGCAGCATTCATCTCCTCGACAAGCATCCAGGCCCGCTTGTAGCTCATTTTCATCCGTCGTCCGGCGGCCGAAATCGATCCGTGCGCAGCGATGCCCTGCAAAAGATCAGCCTTGCCCGGACCAAGGCTCAGACCATTCTCAAATCTGAGCTTCAGCCGCAATTTGGGGGTATTCAATTCATCCTCCTGTCTCTGGCGCGGATGACGCACACGCCAAAGACAGATTACCCGACAACCCTCGCCAACCCAAACCGGGTTAGCCGAACATGTCGGCGGTAATCCCGGCATACCAGCCGACCGATTCCTCGAAATTGGCCTTGCGGATGACCTCGTCTTCCGATGTTTGGCTGATGAACCCCTGGGTCGAGGCGATCTTGCCGTCTCCCGGCGCGTATTGGGCGCCGACCTTCACGCTGTCGTCCGTCTCGATCAGGCTCCAGCAGGTGTTGGCATATCTGGCGGGAAACACCTTGGAGCCGGTCAGGTCACCGCGCACGTTCATGGCGGCAACCTTGGCCTGACTGTTGGCCGAGAATCCCGATTTCGGCATGTCGCCGGCGATACAGGCGTCGCCGATGACGAAGACCGCTTCATCGATCACCGAGCGCATGCTCTCGGGATCGATCGGACAGAAACCGCTGTCATTGGTCAATCCTGCCGACGCGGCAATCACGCCCGCCTTCTGCGCCGGGATGATGTTGAGAAACGCGCCCTTGAAGGTATCAAGGTCGGTCTCCACTGTTCCCGCCTTGACATCGACACTGGATATGCCGCCATGCACGGCGGGACCGTACCATTCGATCATTCCGGGATAGTGCTTTTCCCAGCCTTCCTGAAAAACACCCTGCTTGGAGAACTTTTCTTTCGGGTCGAGAATGATCACCTTCGAATCTGTCAGTCCCTTCGCCTTGAGCACATGCGCCATCATCGACGCACGTTCATAAGGTCCGGGCGGACAGCGATACGGATTGGGCGGCGGCACCATAAGGATCTGCTGGCCGTTCTCGATGGCGTCGAGCCCGGCCTTGAGCAATTCCGTCTGGCGCCCGGCCTTCCAGGCATGGGGCGCAACTTCGGACAAGTCCTCCGAATAGCCCTCCACCGAATCCCAGATGAAATCGATGCCCGGCGCGACCACCAGCCGGTCATAGGCAACGGACGATCCGTCGGCCATCATCACGGTTTTCGCCGCACGGTCCACACCGGTCGCGTATCCGGTGACCTTGCCGATGCCATAGCTCGATTGCAGCGTGTCGTAGCTGTGGGTGATCGAGTCCAGGGTACGGTAGCCGCCGACATAGAGATTGGAGAAAAAGCAGGTGGTAAACATCTCCGACTGGTCGATCAGCGTGACATCGATGGCGCCGTCGGAATCCTTGGCGATGTAGCGCGCGGCGGTTGCGCCGCCGGCGCCACCTCCGATGACAACCACACGCGGTTTGCCCTGCGCGCGCAAATAGGTCGGGAACGTGAGTGTGAACGCACTCGCGCCGGTGAACAATCCGAATTGGCGTCGTGTCAGGCGTGTCATGATTTCCTCCCGGTTTACATTTCAAGGCTTCATTGCGGATCAAGCGAGCTGAAATAGGCCGCCAGAGCGGCGATCTCCTCATTGGTGAGATTGGAGACGCGCAGCTTCATGACTTCATTGGACCGCACATTGGTGGCATATTCAAACAGCGACCTGACGAAATAGCCGCGTGGCAACCCGACGATGGAGGGAATGCCATCCGCGTGACCGGAGGCCTGATGGCAGGTGACGCATTCGCCGGCGAGATATTCGCCATATTCGCGATCGCCCTCCATCTGCAGCACGATATCGGCAAAGCCCCGAACCGGGCCGGAGATCGAGGCTTCAGCAGCCACGGGATCTTGCGCCGGCTCCTGCCTGGTCGCCACTTCAAGCCAGGAGATAAGCGCCAAGCGACCATCGACATCCGCCATCCCCCTGAAGGACATGCGGTTGCCCTTGATGAAGTCACGCGGCTTCTCGAGATATTCGTCAAGTGCTTGAGACGTCCAGACAAGACCGGCTTCGCCTGCCGCGCGCATGCCGGCCGAATAACGGAAGTCCGCGAGACTACCCGCCTTGCGGCCAAACACGCCGTCAAGATGGGGTCCAACCTTGTGCTTCGCCCCCGCTCCTATCTCGTGACAGACGGCGCAGGGCTTGAACAGGTCTTCGGGTTCGGTTGCCCCGGCCTTGCCGGGAGCGCCATATATCATCACCAGCCCGGAAAAAATGACAGGCACCAGTCGGCGCAACATCCCGCTGCGTCCGTGGTGCCTGCCATGATCGGCCATTCCATCTCTCCTCGGGGCGCTATCGAGCGCCCGGCTGTCAATCGATTCCGCCTCCGGAATTCTCGTCGCCCTCGCCTTCCGGCGTCACGTCGATGATCTGGGCGCGGGCGGTAATTTCAACCGGACCCGGCTTGCAATCTGTCATGCAAGGCTCAACACCTTTGGCGTAATGCGGCTCGCTCAACCGGTCGTCCGGGATGAAATTGTCTTCATTGGGCAACCGGATCGACGTGAAATTCTCGTTGGAAAGCTCAAAATCCTCATCCGTGACGACATCGTTAAGATACAACAGATAGGCCGTCAGCGCATAGACGTCATCATCGGAAAGCGATCGCGCATCGCCGAACGGCATGGCGCGGCGGACATAATCGAACACGGTCGACAGATAAGGCCAGTACGACCCGATGGTCTTGACGGGCCGATCCTTGAGCAGCGTGCCCTGACCGCCTGCCAGCACCGGCCAGCGTCCAGCGCCCTCGCCGAAATCGCCATGACAGACGGCGCAATTCTCGGCATAGATCGGATCGCCCTCAGCCACGGTGCCCTTGCCCACAGGCAGACCTTTGCCGTCCGGGCGGATATCAATATCCCAGGCGGCGATCTCCTCCGGCATTGCCACGCGGCCAAGCCCGAAGGCGCCTTTGCTTGTCTCAACCGCCATCGCCTCGACAGGCGCGGCTTCGGCGGCCGGTTCGGCAGCGGCCGCCGCTGCGGTCTCGACCGGCTGATCTTCAACAACGGCCTCGGCTGCCGCCGCTTGCTCAGCCGAAAAGCTCTTCAGATAGGCCAGAACATTGGCGATATCGTCGTCTTTCTTCAGCCCGGCAAAAGACATCTTGGTACCTTTGACCATGTCCTTGGGCTTGATCAGATACTCGGTCAGGGTTGTCGCATCCCAGACCAGGCCGCCTTCACCGGCTTCAATCATCGCCTTGGAGTATTTGTAGCCTTCTGCACCGCCGGCCGTACGGCCGAACACATCATTGAGCTCCGGGCCAACCTTGTGCTTGGCGCCGTCGCCGACCGCGTGGCAGGCCGCGCACTTCTTGAATACCTTTTCGCCGGCATCAATGTCGCCTTCAGCCAGTGAAGGACCGGCAAAGGCTGCAAATGCGAGAACGGCAATCGCCGCAGACTTAGGAAACTTCAACATTTTCAACCACCCCGTCGTTGTTGACGTGCCATGTCTGGATGCCATTGTTGTGATAGATCGAATTGCCGCCGCGTGCGGCGCGCAACTCATTCTTGGTCGGCTGAACCAGTCCCTGATCATCGATGGCGCGGGACTGCAGCAGCATCTCCGACCCGTCCCAGTTGATGTCGAGATAGAAGCGGTGCAGCGCCTTGGGCAGGCTTGGCCCGTCAATCCTCGCCGTTTTCCATGTGCGCCCGCCGTCAATCGTCACGTCAACGCGCTTGATCGTGCCGCTTCCCGACCAGGCCAGACCGGAGATCACCAGAGGTCCTTTGCCATGGATAACCGGCGCTTGCGGGCTCGGGCTGGTGATCACCGATTTCACATCCATCACAAAGGTGTGGCGGCGTGCTTTTCCATCGGCGAGAAGATCGGTGTATTTCGAGGTCTCCTCGCGCTGTTCCCAGGGCGCGTCGCCGACTTCGAGACGGCGCAGCCATTTGACCCACATATTGCCTTCCCAGCCGGGAACACACAGTCTGAGCGGATAGCCCTGTTCCGTGCGCAACGCCTCGCCATTCATCTTGAACGCAACCAGACAGTCATCGAGCGCCTTCTCCATAGGGATCGAGCGGGTCATTGCCGCAGCGTCAGCCCCTTCCGCCAACAGCCATTTGCCGTTGGTCTTGATCCCCGCCTCTTCGAGCAGATAGCGCAGCGGCACGCCGGTGTAGACCACGCAGTGGATCATGCCATGGGTGAACTGGCAGCCATTGAGCTGCGAGCCCTTCCACTCCATGCCTCCATTGGCGGCGCATTCGAGGAAATAGACCCGGTTCTCGCGCGGAAACCGTTTCAGGTCCTCCATGGTGAACACCAGCGGTGTGTCGACCAGGCCGTTGATCATCAGCCGGTGATCCGCCGGGTTGATCACCGCCGTGCCGCCATGATGGCGTTCGAAGCAAAGCCCGTTGGGCGTGATGATGCCGTCAAGCTCATGCAGCGGCGTAAAATTGATCGACGAGACCGGGTCCGCCGTCAGCCACGGCACATCGCGGCGCACCACATGCGCCTCGAACTCCGATGGCTTGCCATAAGGGGCAGCGTCGACACCATCGCCGAGATAGCGATTCCAGTCCTGGATCTCGGTGATCAGCGGATCGCCCGCCGCCCGCGCGACACCGGCGTTGGCCGCCACCGCGGCACCACCGAGAAGTCCGGCCTTGAGGAAATTGCGCCGTGACGCAGCTTGTTTGGTTCCCTTGGGATCGGTTTCGTCTACCATGAGATCCTCCCGTGGCGCTTGTCCAGCATTTGCATATCTGTCTCCGTCATCATCGCCGGGGCTCATCAGCCCGCGAATTCAAGTCCAGCTCGGGATCACCTGATCACCCGGACCGCAGCAGCGTCCGGATCGAGTGACACCACCGATTTCTTCGTGATGTAGTTTTCCATCAGATCGTAGATCGCGGGACCTTCGACCCCTTCATTGACCGAGGCCCAGCCGCCGACCGTATAGGTCTTGCCGGCTTCGACCGGGTCGCCGCTGCCGGTCAGCCGCATATCCGAGATCCGGCTACCCATTTCCGCATCAGGAGCGCAGGCATAGGTAAACCCGCCAACCCGGACCATGTCGCCGCCTTGCTGCAGGAACGGATCCTTGTTGAACAGGTTGTCGCAGACATCTTCCATGATCTCCTTGAGCTGGGCGCCGGTGAACTCGAGCCGGTAAACCGACGGGTAGCTCATCGAGGTCTCGGTGTAGAGATCGTCGATTGTGATGTCGGATCCCGGCAGCAGCGTCGTCCCCCAGCGGAAACCCGGCGAAAGCGCAATCTGCGTGTCGCGCTCTTCCATGATGCCCTGGCAGATCAGATCGTCCCAGGTTCCGTTGAAATTGCCGCGCCGGTAGAGCAGGCTGTCAGTGCGGCCGATCACCCGTTGCGTCTCCGCCTCATAGGGCGCGCGAACTTCGTCGATCTTGGCCGCCATTTCCGGATCCGGCGTAATCACGTCGGCAAAGACCGGGATCAGCGTCGAGTTGTAGCCGGCCACCTTGCCATCCTTGATGTCGAGGTCGATGCGGCCCAGATATTTGCCGTGCGATCCCGACGACATCAGGATCGTGCCTTCGACTTCCAGCGCGATCGGGGTTGCGTCATGGGTGTGGCCGGTGACGATCACATCCAGTCCGCTGACAACGCCGGCGAGCTTGCGATCCACGTCAAAGCCGTTGTGGGACAGCAACACCACCACTTCGGCGCCTTCCGCGCGGGCTGTATCGACATTGGCCTGCAGTACCTCGGGCCGGATACCGAACGACCATTTCGGAAACATCCAGTTCGGATTGGCGATCGGGGTGTAGGGCATGGCCTGACCGATGACCGCCACCTTGACGCCGCCGCGTTCGAAATAGGCCGTGTGTTCGAAGGCAGGCTCATCCCACTCGGCATCAAAGATATTGGACGCCAGGAACGGATATCCCATGGCGTCGACCAATTCGAGAAAGCGGTCCTCGCCGAATGTAAACTCCCAGTGCCCGGTCATGGCGTCCGGCTTGAGCAGCTTCATGCACTCGACCATATCCATGCCATTGGTCTTGAGTGACGAATAGGAGCCCTGCCAGGTGTCGCCACCATCGAGAAACAGCACCTTGTCGTCGCCGCGATCCGCGCGGATCGCCTTGACCAGCGTCGCTGTCCGGTCCAGGCCGCCCAGCTTTCCGTAGCTCCGCGCCAGGTCGACATAATCCACCATGGTGTGGGCATAGGCATAGGGGCTGCCCGCGTCGATGCCGAAATAGTCGAGGAATTCGTGCGCCACCAGGTGCGGCGGCAAGCCCGCATAGGCGCCAACGCCGATATTGGTGTCGGGCGGACGGAAGAACACCGGCTTGAGCTGGGCATGGCAATCGGTGAAATGCAGAAGGGTGACTTGCCCCTTGGAATCGAATTTCAGCAGGTCATCCTGGGTCAGCTTCTGCTGCGCCAGTGCGCGGGTCGGATTGGCGCCCAGACCGGCGGCACCAAGCACAAATCCGGCATTCAGGGCATATTGCAGAAAATCGCGTCTGGTATGCATCCCATTCTCCATTCCGTGAAAAACGGACAAGCGATCCCGCTCCGACAACTGCCAGAATCCGTATTTTCTTTGTATTTCAATTCGTTAACGCTGAACTCTACACGCTGCCTCGCCAAGAAAACCAGGTGTTGCGCAGGTGGCAAACCGTTACAGCAGCAAGCGGATCAGACCTGGCGCGCTGCAGTTGCCGGAGGCATCGCAATGCCCCCGGCAAGGTCAGAGACTACTGACGGACCGACGGGGTTTCGACCGAAAGGCCGGTGCCACGCCAGGTTACATAGGTTTCAAGCGCCATCAATTCGTCCGAGAACGCCTTGGGCTGATCGGCGCGGGTATCACGGATGCAACCGCGGAAGCGCTGGTGCAGCGAAGTCAGGCCGCTCTTGAGCCGGTAAGTCGGAAAACCGTTGACCTGGCCCTGG
Organism: Hoeflea sp.; assembly: GCF_039975035.1. Lineage (GTDB taxonomy): Bacteria > Pseudomonadota > Alphaproteobacteria > Rhizobiales > Rhizobiaceae > Hoeflea. Next base: position 12,336 of record NZ_JBDWHW010000140.1, read on the forward strand.
CTCAAATGGTCGGCGCGGATGTACTTGCCCATTGCCGTTTCATGGCAGCTCGCGCAGGCCAGATTGAGCTGGCCGGTGCGGGTGTAATAGACATCCTTGCCCTTTTCCCACCACGACTGCATGTCGCCTTCCGAAAGATCAAGCTCCACCGGCATACCCAGCGACTGATGTTTGATGTAGGCCGTCAGTTCCTGCTGCCCTCCCTTGTTGAAGGGGAGCGCTTCCGCGCCCATCTGCTCGGTCCGGCACTTGTTGATCTGCAGCTCGATATTGATCGGCTTTTTCGAATCCGCATCCCATTTCGGGAAACGGGCACCGACGCCCTTCATGGTTTCAGCTGCATCGCCGTGACAGGTGGCACAGGATTTCCCGGCGGTGCCATCAACCTTGCTCCACAGCACTTCGCCGTCTTCGACTGCGATCATGCCGGGGTTTTCGATGCTGTCGCGCTCTGCGTCACGGGTCTCGGCCTCGCGGAAAAGCCAGCCCGAATACACCTCATCAAACGGATGCCCTTCCGGCGCCGCGGTTCGCGTGACCATCGGCACGCCGTCGATTTCGAGTGTGTCGTCAACGGGATCAGCCATAACCGGACCCGACCCCGCGATTGCGGCGGCCAACACCACACTGGCTATCAAAAGTCTTTTCATAACAGTCTCCGTCCTCCCGGGATGTCCCTTGCGTGAGCCTCCCCTACGCTCGGGATCCCTCTCGTTGTTATTTGACTTCGATAGGCGCCTCGGCCTCATAGACCGACCCGTCATCGTCGAGCCAGGTGAACTTGAAGGTTCCGCTGGCCGGCACCTTGGCGTTGAACTCGAAATAGGGATTGGCGGAGATCGCCGGATCCAGATCGCATTCGAACACCTTCTGCCCTTCGAAGGTACAGGTGAACTTATTGATGATCTGACGCGGAATGGGATTGCCATCCTTGTCCTTGCGCTGGCCCGATTCCATCTCGTGGCTGATCAGCGTCTTGATGGTGATCACCTCACCGGCCGAAGCCGACTTGGGCACCTTGATGCGTGGTTTTGATGCCATTTTCGTAAATCCTGTCCTGGCTCAGCCGCCGCAGCCGCCGATGGTTACCTTGACCTGCTTCTTGTCCATGAAGACCGAGCCGTCCTTCATCTTCGCAACCGCGATGACGTTCTGGGTCTTGGCAAGACGCATGCGCGTGGTTGCGAGCGCTTCACCGCTCATTTCAGTGAAATGAAACGTCGCGACTGCCGGACTGGGGTTGCCGTCAGCGAAGATGATGATCGATTCGACAAGATCATCGCCTTCCATGGCGCTTTCCACATTGACCGACACCGGAACGGTGTTGCCGTTTTCGGCAATTTCCGGTGCAGTCAGGGTGATCTTGCCCTCGCCTGCCGTCGCACCACCGGTGAACTCCATGATCGCCTTTTCCGTATCCTCTGCCGAGGCAAAGGCCGGTGAAATCCGGGCTCCGGCGACCGCGAATACAGCGGCCCCCGCCGTCAGTCCTAAGACTTTTCGTCTTGTCAGTTGCATTGGCTTCGAGCTCCTTTGCTCCAGATTATTCCTTGAGTGTGCCGAGATAGGCTACGACGTCCTCGACCTGCTGAGCAGTCAGGATGGTCTTGCCGGCAAACGGTTCCGACACATACTGTCCGACTTCCAGCGAGTAGAAGCCCGGCATGACGGTCTCGTCGGTGAAGATTTGTTTCGAATTCGTCACGATTGCCCTGAGCTGCGCCTCGTCCCAGCGCGAGGCCACACCGTCCAGCGAAGGCCCCACATCGCCATGGAACAATTCACCCGACATGTCGGCGTTGGCATGGCAAGCCAGACAGTTACCGAGCTTGCGGCTCTTGAAGGTTTCCGCACCTGCGGCGGGATCACCCGCAACACCGGTCAGCGACGAGGTCACCCCGTCATCGGTGAATGCCACCGCATCAGGCGCAAGCTCGCTGGCCAGCGCCGCGGTTGACATTGCAAATGCCGCAACCGCCCCCAGTATAAATCTCATTCGCCTCATCATTGGCGTTCCCTCCTCCCATTGTCCGGACTCATAAGATCCGGATCTTCTCCGATTCAAAGGATAGTCATATGCGCGCGCACAATCAATGCAAAAATATGATTTCTTGAATGTATTTTGCGGCACTCGTTACTCCGCGTCAAGACGCCCCTTTTCACGCAGTTCATTGATAATCCGCGCATGATACTTCTGAAAGTGCTCGTCACCTTCATAGCCTTTTTCGGAGACCCATTTGAACATGTTGAGAAAGGTCCACTTGCCAAAGGCCCCCGGCATGGTCGCCACCGCAGCCTCGGCGACGGTCATGCCTTCCGGTGCGTTTTCCGGCAGGAACACCAGCGTCGGCGTGAACACATAGCCCCATTTGCGCGCAGCCGTTTTCTCGGTCAGCACGTCTCCGTCCAGGTCAGTGACTTCCTCGTCGCCGAACATGTTGTACTGGACGACCTTGAAATTGGCCTTGATGAAGTCCGAAACCTCAGGATCGGACAGCAACACTTCATGCATCTTGGCGCAATAGATGCAGCCGCGCTGTTCAAAGATCATCACCAGCCGCTTGCCCTCTTCCTTGGCCGTGGCGATGTCTTCGGCGACGTCGCGGAAGGTGATCGAGAACCAGTCTTCCTTGTGCAGGCCATCATCACCAAGCTCGGAAGCCAATGTCTGAACCGAAAGAGCGGCCATGGCCGCAACGGCGAGAAAAATACGTCTGATCATTGTCTTGCTCCTATCCAATCGTGGCAAATGCCGGAAACATCTCAAGCAGCCATTGCGCAATCCTGGACATTTGACCGGTCATGAACAGGATGCCGGTAACCACCAGAAGTACGCCCATGGCCTTCTCGATGACAGCCATATGTTTCTTGATTCGGGTCGAAAACCGGATGAAACGGCTCGCGAAAAAGCCGGCGACGACAAATGGAATTCCAATTCCCAGTGCGTACAACCCCAGCAGCATCGCTCCCTGCCCGGCGCTTTCCTTGGCCGCGGCCATGAACAGGATGGCCGCCAGGATTGGTCCGACACAGGGCGTCCAGCCAAACGCAAAGGCTAGCCCCATGATGTAGGCGCCGATCATGCCGGCAGGCTTGCGCTCGACATTGACACGCGCCTCCCGGTACAAAAGCGCAAACCTGAACACGCCGAGAAAATGCAGCCCCATCAGCAGGATCACAATTCCGGCAATCACCGCCAATATATCGAAATAGCGCGCCAGCGACTGACCGATCAGGCTGGCGGTGGCGCCAAGCGCGATAAACACCGTGCTGAACCCGAGAACAAACGCGATCGAAGCCATGGCGATGCGGCGTGACGCCACGTTGTCAGCCTTGGCATTTTGGACTTCATTGAAACTCATCCCGGCCAGATAGGCGAGATAAGGCGGAACAATCGGCAGCACACAGGGCGAAAAAAATGACAACAACCCCGCCAGAAAGGCAGCTCCATATCCGACATCGATCATTCGCGTCTTCCTCCCTCGCAGCGCCACCGGCTCAGCCAACCCTGATGGTCACTCCAGCACGTTGGTTCACAGCATGCACGGCTCATCCAGGAAGCCGTGACTACACGCCATGCATGACTCACATTCAGCCTCCTCATGGCGTGCAGCCGACCAGAATGCGATTGCAAGATATGCAAAATACAATATATATTGCAAACACTATTTTTCATGAAATCGGATCAGCCTCATGACATCATTTCTCGCGGCTGCGCTCACCATCCTGCTGCTCCTGCCCGCGCCTGTGATGGCTGCCGAAATGATCATGTTCGAGCAACCCGGCTGCGCCTGGTGCAAGCGGTTCAACGAGGAAGTCGCCCCGGCCTGGCCGAACACCGAGCAGGGCCGGCGCGCGCCCTTGCGACGGGTCAACATTCACGATCCGCTGCCCGCCGACCTGACGGAAATCCCGGTTGAACGATTCACCCCCACCTTTGTTCTGGTTGATGACGGCCAGGAAATTGCCCGGTTGCGCGGCTATCCCGGCGATCAGTTTTTCTGGGCCCTTGTCGACGAGATGCTTGCAAAGCTGGAGCCATGACGTCGGAACTGACGCCGAATCAGGATTTTTCCGGTCAGGATATCGAGGTGCTTGCCGGTCACGCCCGCAAGGCCGGTGATATCCTAAAGGCGCTGTCGCACGAAACCCGGCTGCTGATTTTGTGGCTGTTATCGGAAAACGAGCGATCGGTCTCCGAGCTCGAGGAACTGCTGGCGTTGCCGCAGGCCGCTGTCTCCCAGCAACTCGCCCGTCTGCGTTTTGATCACATGGTCCGACCGCGACGCGAGGGACGGATGATCTACTATTCGATTTCCGACTCGGAGGTCTCGGCCATCGTGGCCTCGCTTTATGACTTGCTTTGCCGGCCAGGCGCCGCGAAGGGCTGAGCCGGAGGCACAGCTTGCTTTGATTTGCCCCCGTCCCTAAGCTGGAGAATGGGACCGGGGTGGGATCCGGCCAACAGGAGGAGACGACAATCATGCTTGATTCAGAGTGGATGCTTGCGCTTTCGGGCTGCCTGGTCGGCACGATCATTGGTTTTGCCGCGAGGAAAAGCCATTTTTGCACCATGGCGGCACTGGAACGCCATTGGTATGCGGGCGACGACCGCCCGCTCAGAGCCTGGGCGCTGGCAGCCTTCACCGCGCTGATCGCAACCCAGTTGCTCGGCGCGGCCGGCATCGCCGACCTTGATAAATCCTTTTATCTGACCGAGCCGCTGCCGCTGGCCGGCGCCATTATCGGCGGACTGATGTTCGGTCTCGGCATGGCCCTGGTCGGCACCTGCGGTTTCGGCGCACTGGTCCGGCTCGGCGGTGGCAATTTGCGCGCCCTTGTGGTGCTCACCGGTCTCGGGCTTGCGGCGCTTGCCGCCCAGCGCGGGATCACCGCTCACATTCGCGCAACCCTGCTTGATCCGCTGTCGCTGGATCTTTCCGCCTTTGGCGGGCAATCGGTCGGCGCCCTGATCTCTCGCACCACCGGATTGAACGCATCCCTGCCGCTGGCGCTGATCATCGGCGGGGCGGGTCTGTGGTGGGTTTTCAAATCGGCAAGTTTCCGCGCCGACCGCAACCGGCTGATCGCCGGCGTGGTCATCGGCCTGTGCATCGCTGCCGGTTGGGTGATCACCAGCCTCTATGCCGCGCAGGCGCTCTACCCGGTTCAGATCGAAGCCGGCTCGTTTGTCATGCCGGTCGGCGAAACCATCATGCAGATCATCACCGTCACCGGTGAATTGCCCGACTATGGCGTCGGGGTCGTGATCGGCGTGTTTCTCGGCGCAGCGGTCTCGGCATTCCGCTCCGACGACATGCGCTGGGAAGCCTGCGACGATGCCCGTGAGTTGAGCCGCCATCTGCTCGGCGCGTTCCTGATGGGCACCGGCGGTGTCTTCGCGCTCGGCTGCACCATCGGCCAGGGCGTCAGCGCCTTCTCGGTGATGGCAATCTCGGCCCCGATCGTGATGATCTCGATCGCCGCCGGAGCCCGCATGGGCCTGGGCCTGCTGATGGAAGGCAACGCCTTCGGCTTTCTGGCCGACTGGCGGGCGACGGATACGAAGACCTGAGGGGCAATTGCTGTCTTCGCAATTTTTTTTGACAATACTGAATGAACGCTTGTACACCGGGTTTTAAGCTTCGTACGATCCCTTCAAGGCTCCGACATGATTGCGTGTCGACCCTATTTCTCGAGACCCTAACTTGGAAAAAATGAATGGAAGACAGGTTCTCGTCGTTTGTTATTACAGCGCTCGCCGATGTAATAACAGGCGGCGGCGCTAACGATTCTACTCCTCCTATCGGTGTGTATCGATCCGCCTATGCGCTCCGAGAGTTTATGAGAGAGTGTGGTGTTTCTTTTCAAGTTGACGGTTCCCGCGTCTCCTCGGTACGCGATAAGTTGCGAGAGTTGATGTTCATTGATCCAACCGGCAACGATATTGTTCGGATAATCGAGCACGTTTCCGATCCGAGAGCCTACATATCCGAGCCAGATAAGGGCGTTGCTGTCGTTGAGCACCTGAACAAGTGTCTTGAAGCGGACGGTTTCCGCATCCAGGTAATACGCGGAAAATCTCAGCTTCAGACAATTGCCCGAGACAGCGCTGTACTCGACTCCTTCGGGTCGAAAGCAAATATTCTAGATTTCGATACCGTGACACGCGAAATCGACAGAGCACTCACCAACGCCGAAACAGACCCAGAGGATGCAGTGACTGCGGCCTGCTCAATTCTGGAATCCATATGCCGATCGATTCTAATCGAAATGGAAAAAGAACTTCCACCCAAAAAGGACATTTCCGGACTAGGGTTTGTTGAGTATCAGGATTCCCAAATCACGCGATTTATGATTCAAGCTTCCTTTTGAGGAGACTTTCATGGACGTCGATCGCACTGTCATTACCGATCGCATGTGGGTTTTGATGGAGCCCCAGTGCCTTGGCA